>NZ_AP029028.1:5170780-5474944 GCF_037076565.1 Herbaspirillum sp. DW155
AGACCATAGGCCACGTTGTCGGCCACCGTCTTGTGCGGCCACAGCGCATAGGACTGGAACACCAGGCCCAGGTTGCGTTCTTCGGCCGGCATCTCGAAATTGCGCGCGCCATCGAAGACGCGGCGGCTGCCGATGTCGATGGTGCCCGCCTTGGGCGACTCCAGCCCGGCGACGGCGCGCAGCAGCGTGGTCTTGCCGCTGCCGGAGGGGCCCAGCAGCGCCACCACTTCACCGCGCTGCAATTGCATGGAGACGCCCTTGAGGATGGGATTGGCGGAAGCGCCGGTGCCATAGTCCAGGTGCAGGTCGTTGACGGAAAGTTCGGTCATGATGATTCCTCAGAATGCTCTATAGGGAGGCTGGTGCGGCTCAGTCGTGCAGCTTGACGCCGAAGCGCAGTGCAATGCCCAGGCCCACGGCCACCAGCGTGATGTTGATGAAGGACAGCGCAGCCACCAGTTCCACCGCGCCGGCAGCCCACATGGAGACGATCATCGAGCCGATCACCTCGGTACCGGGCGAGAGCAGGTAGACGCCGGTGGAATACTCGCGCTCGAAGATCAGGAACACCATCAGCCAGGCGCCCACCAGTCCGTAGCGCACCAGCGGGATGGTGACGTCGCGGGTGACGCGGGAACGCGAGGCACCGACGGCGCGCGCCGCTTCTTCCAGTTCCGGGCCGACCTGCAGCAGCGCGGTATTGATCAGGCGCAGGCCGTAGGCCATCCACACCACCGAGTACGCCAGCCAGACCGAGAAGATGGTCGAACGCAGGCCGCGCAGGGCAGGGATCAAGCTGTCCACCAGCCACAGGGCGACGGGGTTGTCGATGCCCTTGAGGGCCGAGTCCAGCAGCGAGGGCACGAACAGGAACACCCACAGGAAGGACAGACCGGCCAAGAGGCCCGGCACCGCACGCGGCACCAGCACGCTGTAGTCGAGGAAGCGGGTCACGCCATCCTGCTTGCGGTGCATGGCCAGAGCGATGGCGGTATAGCAGGCCACGGCCAGGGCGCCGCCGATCACGCCGATCAACACCGTGTTGATGATGCCGCGCACCAGCGAGGGCTGGTCCCAGACGTTCAACAGGTTGTCGAAGGTCAGCACCTCCAGCAGGCTCACGCCATCGCCCCAGTGCGAGACGAAGGTACGCAGGCCGATGCCCGAGAGCGGGATGATGACGGTAAAGAGCAGCCAGCCGGCGATGAGCGCAAAGGCCACCCAGCGCCACTTGCCCAGCGGCAGCGCCTTCTGGCGCGCGCCCTTGCCCTTGATGGCGACGTACTTGTTGGCCGAGCGCAGCAGCCAGCGTTGCAGCATCACCAGCGGCATGGTCACCGCCACCAGGCACACGGCCACCGCCGCCATCAGGTGGTACGAAGGCGTGCCCAGCTTGTTGGTGAGCTTGTAGAGATAGGTCGGCAGCACCAGGTGGCCTTCCGGATCGCCCAGCACCAGCACCAGGCCGAACACTTCAAAGCCGAGGAAGAACACCAGCACGCCCGAGTAAGCCAGTGCCGGAGTGATCATCGGCAGCGACACGTTCAGCGCGACCTGCAGCGGCGAAGCACCGGCCACGCGGGCCGCTTCTTCCACATCCGAACCCAGGCTGCGCAGCGCGGCCGAAGCATACAGGTAGACGTGCGGCACGTGGGTCAGGCCGGCGATGATGACGATGCTGGTGAAGGAATAGATGTTCCAGGGGTCGCCCTCGAAGCCGAACACCGACAGCAGGTTCTTGACCCACACCGTATAGAAACCGACCGGCCCCATCGAGACCACGTAGCCGAAGCCGATCACCATGGGCGAGACGAAGATGGGCACCATCAGTGCGGGGGCGATGAAGCTGCGGCCCGGCAGGTCGGTGCGCACCATCAGGAAGGCCAGCATGCCGCCCAGCGGCACGGCGATCAGGGCCAGGCCGGTGGCCAGCGTCAGGCCATTGACGAAGGCCTGGCGGAAGTCCGGATCATCGAAGATGAAGCGATAGGAATCGAAGGTCAGCGTCTTGACCGGTGCGAAGAACGGCGCCGATAAAAAACTTTGATAGAAGATCAGCAGCAGCGGCACGAAGATGGCCAGGGCGGCCAGCAGCACGACCAGGCCGCGCGGCCAGTTCAGCCGGAGACGGCGGGCCGGCAGGGCTTGCTCGCTGCGCGTTAGCGTTGTGGTGGTTTGCATGTTGCGCCTCATGAGTGGGCAGATGGATCAGGACCGGCAGGGAGGCGGCAGGGCCGCGCTCCGGAACAACGATGTTGCTGGAACCCATTTCATCAACAGGCGTGAGATGCGTTCCAGGTGATGACAAACATCCCGTTCGGACTGAGTAGACCCGCAGGGTCGTATCGAAGGCGCGACGACCTCGGCACTGCGCCCTACCCGGTCCGTGACGGAATTGATATAAAAGATTTACTTCTTGGTGGCTTCTTTCCACTGCTTCAGGAAGTCCAGGCGCTTCTTCTGGTCCAGATAATCCAGCAGCTCGGTGGAGACCGGCATGGGCTTGAGCGATGCGCCCAGTTGCCTGGTCAGCTCGGCCGAAGTGGTGGCACCGGTCACATCGCCCCGGATGGCGAAGAGCTGCGCATCATTGGCGATGATGGTCTGGCCGCGCTTGGAGAGGATGTAGTCCACCCACAGCTTGGCGGCATTGACGTTCTTGCCGGCCTTGTTGATGAAGATCACGCGCGAAAGCACCAGGTTGTAATCCTTGGTGAAGGCCACGCCGATGGAGGGGTCCTTCTTGGCGCGCACCAGGGCATAGGGGCCGAGGATGTTGTAGCCGATCAGGTTTTCACCCGAGGAGATGCGCTCGAGCATGGTGCCGGTCGAAGATTGCACGCGTGCGGCCACGCCACCCATGGCTTTGGCGAAATCCCAGAAATGCGGATTGTGCTTCAGGTCAAAGGTCATCAGGCTGAAACCGACGCCGGATTTCTCGATGTCGTAGGTGGTGACCTTGTTCTTGAACTTGTCCTGCTTGCTGACCAAAAGCTTGGTGAAATCGTCGTGGGTGGCCGGTACTTCGGCCTCGCTCACCAGGCGCTTGTTGTAGACGATGGCGGCGGGCTCGAAGGTGGTGCCGTAGGCGGTGTCCTTCCAGTTGGCCCAGGCTGGCAGGGCGGCGGCTTCGGGCGATTTGTACGCGACCGCATAGCCTTCGGAGGCCAGCTTGACCTGCAGGTCCATCGAAGCCGACCACATCACGTCGGCGGTGGCGCCACCGGCGGCGGCTTCCGAGATGAAGCGGTTGTAGGCTTCGGTGGAATTCATGTCGTTGTACTCGACCTTCACGCCCGGATAGAGCGCGCCGAAATCCTTGATCAGCGCTTCGGCTGCCTTGGAATCGGTGGTGCTGTAGATCACGACCTTGCCTTCCTTCTTGGCTCCCTCGATGAGCTTGGCGTAATCGGCCGGATAGCCGGCCGGTGTATCGGCATGAGCGACATTGAAAGTGACGGGCAAAGCGAGGGCCAGGCCGAGCGCAATGCTCAGGCGACGTTTGTGCAACATGGGTTCTCCTTGATGATGAAACGGACCTCGCGCCGGCCCGGCTGCAGAACACGCCTGACGGCGTGTGCAACCTGGCTTGTCAGCGCACCAGGCCCAACTCCTGGGACTGCCTGCGATAGCGCGCAACGGTCTGCGCGATGTAATCCGAGAGCGGCTTGCCGGTCATGGCAAAGGGTTGCAAGCCGCCGACGCTACGCTGGCGATCGAATGCGGGATCGGCCAGCGCGCGGTCAAAATACTGCACCCAGCGCCGGTAGTCCGCCTCCGGCGCATGCGGGCTCATGTAGAAGCCGCGGATGACGGGCCATACCACGTCATAGCCCTGTTCACGCGCAGTCGGCACCTGCTGCAGCGGCCCCGGCAGGCGTTGCTCGGACAGCACCGCCAGAATCCGCACCCGGCCTTCGGCCAGGAAGTAGGCGGCCTCCGAGGTATCGCCGGAGATCACCTGCACGTGCCCGGCCTGCAAGGCTGCAAACGAATCTCCGCCACCTTCGAGCGCCACGAAACGGAACTGACGCGGCGTAAAACCGGCGTGCTGCGCCAGCAGGGCCATCTTCAGCCAGTCCTGGCTGCCCACGGTACCGGACAATCCCACGGTGACCGCCGAGGGATCCTTGCGGATCGCTTCCAGCAATTGCTTCAGGTTGCGCCAGGGAGCATCATTGCGCACGGCGATCATGCCGTGGTCGATGCCGATGCCGGCCACCCAGCGCACATCGCTGACATCAGCGCGGCCATACTTGCCTTGCGCCAGGCTCAGCAGCGAGCCACCCGAAAAAGCCACCAGTGTCTCCGGCCCGCCGCGCCGCTGCGAGACCACCGAACTCCACGCCACCGCGCCGATGCCACCGGGCAAGTAAGCCAGCTTGAAGGCATCCCGGCGGCCCTCTTCCTGCATCACCCGGCGCAGCAATTTGCAGGAGGCATCCATGCCGCCGCCAGGTTTGGCCGGGACGATGCATTCGACCGCCAGCGCGCACGAGCCCGCGCATGCCAGCAGGCATGCGGCCAGGAAATGACACAAGAGATGCCGGCGAGCCGCCATCATGGCGCTCAGCAGCAGCGGGAAAGTGAATCGGAAAAGTCGGTCCCGGCGCAGCCGGACCTGTGGACGGTCATGATGTGTCTCCTGCCTGGATTTTTTTGATATGGGCGCATCCTACAAGAAAAGGCTTTCAGCCGGCTTTCAGCGAAGCTGTCACTGTGGGATCGATGCTACGCAGTTTCCACAATGGCCGGGCGCAGGCATTTCAAAGGCGGCGGGCCATCTGTTAGCATCCGCGCTGGAGACAAGCCCTACCGCACCGACATTAAAAAAGGCCGCTTCATGCGTATCCTGCTGGTCGAAGACCATATCGAACTTTCCCGCTGGCTGGCCAAGGCCCTGCGCGATGCCCACCTGACGGTGGAATGCGCGCACAACGGCGCCGACGCCGACAGCCTCTTGCTCACGCAGGACTATGCGCTGGTGATCCTCGACCTCACCCTGCCGCGCATGGATGGACTGGAAGTATTGAAGCGCATGCGCGCACGCGGCAGCCGCACGCCGGTACTGATCCTGACTGCACGCGGCGGCCTGGCCGACCGGGTCAGCGGCCTGAACATGGGCGCCGACGACTACCTGGCCAAACCCTTCGAACTGGAAGAACTGGAAGCGCGCGTCAAAGCCCTGCTGCGCCGCTCGCAGAGCCAGGAAACGGTGACCGTGGCCTGCGGCGCGCTGAACTTCGATACCGTCTCGCGCACCTTCACCTATGGCGGCGAACTGCTGGCCCTGACCCCGCGCGAACATGCCGTGCTGGAAGCGCTGATCGTGCGCCAGGGCCATACCGTGCCCAAGGACAAGCTGTTCCAGCAGGTGTTTTCGCTGGACGACAATGCCAGCGTGGACGCCATCGAAATCTACATCCACCGCCTGCGCAAGAAGCTCGAACATGAAGGCCCCGGGCGCGTGGGCATCACCACCCTGCGCGGCCTGGGCTACCTGCTGCAGGCGGCGTGATGGCGCAGGCGGCGCGCCGACTGGGCAACCTGCGCAGCCAGCTGGTGCGCTGGCTGCTGATCCCGCTGACGCTGCTGGTGGCCGTCGATGCCGTCTCGGTCTACTACAACGCTCTGGAGGTGGCCGACCTGGCCTATGACCGCTCGCTGCTGGCCTCCACCCGCGCGCTGGCCGAACGGGTTTCCATCGTCGATGGCCACGTCACGGCCGACGTGCCCTACGTAGCACTGGACAGCTTCGAGACCGATACCCTGGGCCGCATCTACTACAAGGTCACGGGCCTCAAGGGCGAGCTGGTCTCGGGGTATGAAGACCTGCCGCCGGTGCCGGCCGACGTCAAGCGTTCCGAAGCCTATCCGGCGCTGGTGCGCTTCTACCAGGCCGACTATCACAACCAGCCCATCCGCATCGCCGCACTGCTGCAACCGGTGTACGACGACAGCATGCGCGGCATCGCCCTGATCCAGGTCGGCGAGACCATGGAAGGCCGCAACGGCATGACTCGCAAAATCCTGTTCGATACGCTCTGGCGCCAGGGTACGCTGGTGACGGTGGCGGCGCTGCTGGTGTGGTTCGCGGTGCGCTTCGTGCTGCGTCCGGTGATGCAACTGAAGGGCGAGGTCGAGTCGCGCGCACCGACCGATCTGTCCGGTTTTGATCCGGCGCTGGTGCACAAGGAGATGCGCCCGCTGGTGCGCGCCATGAATGGCTACATGGGCCGGTTGCAAGCGCTCATCAGTGCGCAGCGGCGCTTCATTGCCGATGCCTCGCACCAGTTGCGCACGCCCCTGACGGTCTTGAAGACGCAATCCGAACTGACCCTGCGCGAGCTCAGGCGCGAGCGGCTCGATGCAGCCGAACTGCGCGATCTGGTCGAAGGCATGGCGCGCACCACCGATGCCGCCGTGCATCTGGCCAACCGCCTGCTCACGCTGGCACGCGCCGAACATGGCGCGGCCGAAGGCGGCACACGGCGCATCTCGCTCACCGATGCGGCGCGTCAGGTGGCGCTGGAGTTGTCGCAGCAGGCCGTGTCGCGACGTATCGGACTGGCCTTCGAGGAGGAGGGTGATATCAGCATCGAAGCCAATGCCCTGCTGTTGCATGAACTGATGGTGAACCTGCTGGACAATGCGATCCGCTATACGCCCATCGGCGGCCAGGTCACCTTGCGCGTGCGCGCCGTGAGCAGTCCGGGCCAGCCGACCGCTGCCCTGCTGGAGGTCGAAGACAACGGCCCCGGCATTGCCGAGGCCGAACGCGAAAAAGTGTTCGAACCCTTCTATCGCGCCGGCGCCACCCAGCACGTCAATCCGGGCGGCACCGGGCTGGGGCTGGCGATCGTGCGCGAGATCGCCGCCATGCACCGGGCCACGGTCACGCTGGATACACCATTGCAAGGCAACGGCCTGCTGGTGCGCATCGTCTTTCCCGGCGGGGTGCAATTGCGGGCCTGAGCCCGCGCATCCTCAGAACTGTTCCCAATCCCCGTCATCGGCGGGCAGGGCTTTGCTGGCGGCCTTGGTGCCGGCATCCGGCTTGGCCGGCAAGGCCTTGGGTGCCGGTGAGGGCGGTGGCACGGCCGCCTTGGGCTTGGCTGCCGCAGCTGCAGCCGGGGCTGGCTTGACGGCGGCCCTGGGCGGCGCCGGCTGACGCGGGGCGTGGGCACGCGCGGCATCCTGGCTGCCGAGCTTGAAGATGCTTACTGTTTCCACCAGGCGGGCCGACTGTTCCTGCAGCGACTGCGCGGCGGCGGCAGCCTCTTCCACCAGGGCGGCGTTCTGCTGGGTCACCTCATCCATCTGCACGATGGCATGATTGATCTGCTCGATGCCATCGCTCTGCTCGTTGCTGGCTGCCGAAATCTCGGCCACCACGTCGGTGACGCGCCTGACGCTGGCCACCACCTCGCTCATGGTCGTACCGGCCTGTTCCACCAGACGACTGCCATTGTCCACGCGGCTGACCGAATCATCGATCAGGGCCTTGATTTCCTTGGCAGCGGTGGCACTGCGCTGGGCCAGCGTGCGCACTTCGGACGCCACCACCGCAAAGCCCCGGCCCTGCTCGCCGGCACGGGCCGCTTCCACGGCGGCATTCAAGGCCAGAATGTTGGTCTGGAAGGCGATGCCATCGATGACGCTGATGATGTCGACGATCTTGCGCGAAGCTTCGTTGATCTCACCCATGGTCTGGACCACCTGCCCGACCACGCTGCCGCCCTGCACTGCCACGTCCGAGGCGGTCGCAGCGAGGCTGTTGGCCTGGCGCGCGTTGTCGGCATTCTGCTTGACCGTGGAGGTCAGCTCTTCCATGGCCGACGCGGTTTCTTCCAGGGCACCGGCCTGTTCCTCGGTACGCGAGGACAGGTCCAGGTTACCCCTGGCGATTTCGGAGGAGGCGGTATTGATGGTGTCGGTGCCGTTGCGTACTTCGCTGACGATGCGGTGCAGGTTCTGGTTCATGGTCTTGAGCGAAGCCAGCAGCATGCCGGTCTCATCCTTGCTGGTCTGGCCGATCTGCACCGTCAGGTCACCTTGCGCCACGGCACTGGCGACGTCCACGGCCTCGTTGAGCGGACGGGTGATGGAACGCGTGACCCACCAGGCCGCCAGCACGCACAGCAGGATGGCCACGCCCGACAGCTCCAGCATCAGGGCAATGGCCGAGTCGGTGGTCTGCTGGCCCTGGGCCACGCTGTCGTCCATCAGGGTTTTCTGGAAGGCGCTGAAGGCATTGAGCGCGTCGAAGTAGCGATCCTGCGCGGGGATGACTTCATTGAACAGTGCCTCGGTGGCCTCTTCCTTCTTTTGCTGAACGATCAGCTCGCGCACCTTGTCGCGCGGCGCATTGTAGGCGGCGCGGGCATCGTGGATGGCCTTGAACAGCTCCTTGCCGCGCGCCGTGCTGAGCAGCTTCTCGATCTGGTTCAGGGCTTCGGTGGTCTTGGAACTGTGGCCGGCGGCACGGTCAAGATAGCGCTTGGCCTCTTCAAGATTGCGCCCCAGCAAGGCATTGCGCAGGTTGCGCGCGGCGCCGTTGACGTTCTCGCGGATTTCCATCACCAGCGCAATCTTCACGTAGCGATCCTCCACCACCAGGCGCGACGCCTTGCTGATGCTGTACAGGCTTTGCATGCCGATGCCAGTGATCAGGCACATGACTCCCACCAGTACCGCAAAGCAGGCACCCAGGCGCACGCTGATCTTGATGTTCTTGATGTTCATTGAATCCCCCCGACGGATAGTGATACTGCAGAATCTCGCAGTATGTGGATGACAGTGCTGATGCACTATCAGGCAGTTCCTGATCAGCGCGGCAACGAGCGCTCCGGCCTTCCCGGATGAAGGAAAGAATGTTTCTCCGTCGCAAAAAAAGCTGCCGTCCAATCAGCTTGAACGACAGCTTTTCTTCTAACTTGAGCCTGCGGGAAAGAATTTACATCATTGGGTGCGCAGCACCTTAGACAAAGGAACCGATGGCCGCCATCACCGCCGCCCGCACCGACCCGCTGACCACGAAGCCATGGGCGGCCTGCACGTCATCATGGAACCAGCGGTCGCCATCGAGACAGGCCGGGATCTGGCGGCGGATTTCTGCGTAGGCCGCCTGCGTGCCCTGCCCCAGCGTGAAGTCCTTGAGCAGCTCTTCGGTCATGGTCAGCGCCTGCGCCGCCAGCAGCATTTCCACACCGACGATGTACTGCGTGTTCTGCACCACCGTCATGGCCTTGCGGGCGCACCAGGTGGAGTTGGAGATGTGGTCCTCACTGTTGCCCTTGGAGGGAATGCTGTCCACGCTGCCCGGCATGCACAGGGTGCGGTTTTCCATCACCAGCGAACTCATCGAACATTGCACCACCGGATAGCCGGTGTTGACGCCGCGCACGCCGCTCATCAGGTTGCGCGGCAGGCCCCACGACAGTGTGGGATCGATCAGGCGCGCAATGCGGCGCTCGCAGATGCTGCCCAGGTCAGTGATGGCCATGGCCAGCAGGTCCATCGCCTGCGCCAGGTATTGGCCGTGGAAGTTGCCGCCGGAAATGATTTCGAATCCTTCGCCGTCCTCCTTGCTGAAGATCAGCGGATTGTCGGTGGCGGAGTTGGTCTCCTTCTCGATGATGGTATCGATGTAGTCCAGCGCATCGAAGACCGGTCCATACACCTGCGGTGCGCAGCGCAGCGAGTAGACGTCCTGGATGCGGGCGGTGTAGGGGATGTCGGTGCGGCGCAATTCCTCGGGCAATTGCACGGCACGCGCTTCATGCGTGGTGCGGGTGGAGCCCTTCAGGAGCGTACGGATCACCTCGGCCGTCTTGATCTGCCCGGCATGCGGACGCGCCTGCTGGATGCGCGGATCGAAGGCCGACATCTCCGCACGCATCGCCTCCAGGGTCAGGCCCAGCGACAGGCAGGCATCGGTGAGCAGGTTGCGGGCATCATGCGCGGCCAGGATGGCCACGGCCAGCGACGCGGTGCAGCCATTGATGAGGGCCGATGCATCCTTGGCCTTGAGGTCGAATTTCACCGGGCCGATGCCGGCCTGTTCGATGGCCTGCGTGGCACGCATGCGCTGGCCGCGATAGATCACCTCGGCCTCGTCGAAACCGGCGATGGCAGCGGCCAGGTAAGACAGCGGCGCCAGGTCGCCGGAAGCGCCCACCGAGCCCTTCTGCGGCATGACCGGATGGATGCCGGCATTGATGAAGGCCAGCAGGCGGTCCACCACTTCCACACGCGGGGCCGAATAGTTGGAGGCGAAGGCGTTGGCGCGCAACAACATGGTGGCGCGGCTGACTTCCTCGGAGAAGGGTTCGCCGATGCCGGCGCTGTGGGCCCGGATCAGCTGGGTCTGGAACAGCTCGATGTGCTCGACCTTGATGCGCGTGTCCTTCAACAGGCCGACACCGGTATTGAAGCTGTACATCATGGGCGCTTCATCGTGCATCCAGGTGTGTTCAATGTAGTCGCGGCTTTCCTTCAAGGCCGTGCGCGAGGACTCGGCCAGCGCGACCTTCAGGTGCGGTGCGCGGGCCACGCTGACGACTTGCGCGGCGGTGAGGTTGAATCCGTCGATGGTGATGGTATGCATGAAGACTCCGTGATCCGTAATTGAGGCGATGAGGGGGCCAGAGCGCGGGCTCAAGGCTGGAACTGTTCGACCAGATGCGTGAAGATCCGGGCGGCGATGCCGGCGTCTTCTGTCGTCATGGTTTCATCGGGGTGATGGCTGATGCCGCCGTTGCCACAGCGCACGAAGAGCATGCCGACCTCGCCCAGCGGCGCCATGGCCATGGCGTCGTGGCCGGCACCCGAGGGCAGATGGCGCACCGGCCAGCCGGCAGCGTCGATGGCCTGCGCCAGCGCCGCCTGCAAGCGCGGCGCGCAGGGAACGCTGGCGGCCTCGTGGGTCTGGCGCAGAATGATCTCCACCTGGCGTCGCGCGGCAATGCGCTCGATTTCAGCGCGCACGTCGGCCACCGCAGCGAGGCGGTCGGCATCCTCCTCGGCACGGATGTCGATGGAAAAGCTGGCCAGTCCCGGCACCACGTTGGCCGCGCCCTGCAGCACTTCCAGGATGCCCATGGTGCCCACCAGCCCCGGCTTGATGCCGCAACGGCGCTCGATGTAAAGGCCGGTCTCGGCCGCCGCCATCGCCGCATCGCGTCGCAGATGCATGGGCACCGTGCCGGCATGTCCGGCCAGGCCGCGTACCTCTGCCATGAAGCGGCTGGCACCGGAAATCGCGGTGACCACGCCCACCGGCAGATTCTCGTTGAGCAGGATCGGCCCCTGTTCGATGTGGACCTCGACGAACGCGGCCACCGAGGCCGCGCTCCAGGCATCGTCGGCAATGCGCGCCGGATCCAGCCCGGCCGCCTGGATGGCCTGGCGCATGCTGATGCCTCCGGCATCGACATTTTCCAGCACGGCCTGGTCGAAGGTGCCGGCCACGGCGCGGCTACCCAGCAGGGTGGCCTTGAAGCGCACGCCCTCTTCCTCGGCAAAGCCGATCACCTCGATGGGGAAGGCGAAGCGGCGGCCCTCGCGATGCCACTGGGCAATACAAGCCAGCGGCAGGACGATGCCGAGATTGCCGTCGTACTTGCCGGCATTGCGTACCGTATCGAAGTGCGAGCCGGTCACCAGGGCAGGCCGGTGCTCATGGCCGGGCGCGGCCTCGTAGCGTCCGATCACGTTGCCGGCATTGTCGCGCCGCACGCGCAGGCCCGATTGTTCCATCCAGCGCATCAGCTCGGCGGCCGCCGCCTGGTGCGCGGGGGTGAGGTAGGTCCGGGTCAGCATGCCCGGCGCCTCGGTGTACTGCGCCAGCAGCTCGGCCCACTGCATCGCTTGCTGGCCGGCCTGTCGGCTGGAGGGGTCCAGGGCTTTCATTGCGTCTCCTCATGCATGCCCGCTTCCGGAATGGAGCGGGGCTCGAAAAAATTCGTCTTTTTTATTGTATTCAAAAATTGTATGCAATATAGTCCTCTGGCGCCAAGGCCACAAAAAAGATCGCTTGGGTTGGCAACATTTCACTAAGACAAGACTAGGAGACAACGGTGAGCAAAGTATTCAAGTCCCTGTTCGGGCAGGTCGTGCTGGCCCTGGTGGCCGGCATTGCCATCGGCCTGCTCTGGCCGGACTTCGCCCAGAGCCTCAAACCGCTGGGCGATGGCTTCATCAAGCTGATCAAGATGATCATTCCGGTCATCGTCTTTTGCGTGGTGGTGCAGGGCATCTGCGGCGCCAGCGACCTCAAGAAGGTCGGCAGCGTGGGCGTGAAGGCCATCATCTATTTCGAGGTGGTGACCACCATCGCCCTGCTGCTGGGTCTGGTGCTGGCCGTGGTGGTGCATCCCGGCGCGGGCATGAACATCGACCCCAGCAACCTGGACGCCAGCAGCCTCTCCGGCTACATGGCCAATGCCGGCAAGGTCAAGGACACCGGCTTTGCCGAATTCATCATGAAGCTGATCCCGGCCACGGCCGTGAGCGCCTTCACCTCCGGCGACGTGCTGCAGGTGCTGCTGATCTCGGTGACCTTCGGCTGCGCACTGCTGCTGATCGGCGAGAAGGGCGCGCCGGTGGTGGCGCTGGTGTCCTCGCTGTCGGATACCTTCTTCAAGTGCATGTCCTTCTTCATCCGCCTGGCGCCTGTGGGCGTGCTGGGGGCGATTGCCTTCACGGTCGGCAAATACGGCATCGGTTCGCTGAAGCAACTGGCCTTGCTGGTACTGCTGTTCTACGGCGCGGTGATCTTCTTCGTGCTGGTGGTGCTGGGCGGCATCCTGCGCGCCAGCGGACTGTCGATCTTCAAGCTGATCCGCTACCTGCGCGAAGAGCTGGTGGTGGTGCTGGCCACGACGTCCTCCGATAGCGTGCTGCCGCAGATCATGCGCAAGCTCGAATACATGGGCATCAAGAAATCCACCGTCGGCCTGGTGATTCCGACCGGCTATTCCTTCAACCTGGATGCCTTCTCGATCTATCTCACCATGGCGGCGCTGTTCATCGCCCAGGCCACCAATACCCATCTGTCCTGGGGCGACCTCGCGGCGATCCTGGCCATCGCCCTGGTCACCTCCAAGGGTGCGCACGGCGTGCCGGGTTCGGCCATCGTGATCCTGGCGGCCACCCTGACCACCATTCCGGCCATCCCCGTGGTGGGGCTGGTGCTGGTGCTGTCCATCGACTGGTTCATCGGCATCGCCCGCGCGCTGGGCAATCTGCTGGGCAATTGCGTGGCCACAGTGGTCATCGCCAGCTGGGAAAAGGATATCGACAAGGTGCGTGCCCGCGCCGTGCTCAATGGCGAGCAGGTCGCGCCGCTGGACGAAGAAGCCTCCCTCCTCGACGCACTGGGCGGCAGCGGCCATCCGGCCCGGGCCTGATGCCGGCCGCCGGGAACCGGTCATGGCCGGGCAGGATGGCAATGGTTACAATGGAGCCCCGCCTCGTGGCGGCTTTCCGACCCATCCGCATTTGTCCGCCATGACCACCGCTTCCTCGCCCGCACCCGCGCCCGACAGTTCCGACGCCATCGCCAGCGACATCGCAGCCAACATCGCCGCGCAGCGCCTGCCGCCCGGCGCCAAACTTCCCGAGGAAGCACTGGCGCGGGTCTACCAGGTCAGCCGCACCAAGATCCGCGCGGCCCTGGTGATGCTGGCCAAGGACAAGCTGGTGGACCTGATCCCCGACAAGGGCGCCTTCGTCAGCAAGCCCACGGTGGAAGAAACACGCAACCTGTTCTTCGTGCGGCGTGCGCTGGAAGCGGCCATGGTGCGCCAGTTCGTGGCCTGCGCCACACCGCAGGACTACGCCCGGCTGGAAGCGCATCTGGAACTGGAACGCCAGGCCGTCAAGGAAGACAACATGCAGGTGCGCTCTTCACTGCTGAGCGACTTCCACATCCTGCTGGCGCGTATCGTCGGCAACGACGTGCTCACCGACATCCTCGAAAAGCTGGCCCGCCGCAGCGCGCTCATCACCATGCTCTACCAGTCCACGCGGGACGCCGCCTGCTCCAGCGAGGAACACGTCGCCTTCATCGCGGCCGCCCGTGCCGGCGACGTCGAACGGGCGGTCGAACTGATGGAACATCACCTGCTGCACGTGGAGCAGGCGCTGGCCTTCGAACCGAAGTCGGGTCCGCGCAAGGATCTGCTGCGCGAGCTGTTGTCATGATTCTGTCAGCAGGCGCCAACCCGGTCTCACACCAACATCAAAAACTTAGTAAACGTTCACAACCATTTTTACCGGTGCGCTTGCTGCAAAGCGTTGCAGGGAGGTTCCGTCCTGTACGCCAAACTTTCTTCATATCGCCCCGCAACCGCCCACCGGCGGCCCATGCCCGCATTAGACGGTGAAATACCGCTGTATTCCGAGGTTTCCGATCCACTCACGAAGGCCACACTCAGGCACCGCTCCGCACGCCATCCACGGCAACAGGACTGCGGACGCCAGACCATCACGATTTCAGGGATCCCACATGCTCAACTCCATCAAGGCACGCATCCTTTTTTATACGATCACCCTGCTCATCGCCAGTCTGGCAGTGGTCGGCACGGTCTCCTTCTTCATCATCAAGACCGACAACGAAAACGCCATCGAGCGCAATGCCCAGGCGGTCGCCACCGGTTTCGGCTCGGCCATCAATGAATGGGTGGCGGCGCGCACGGCAATGACGGTCGCCGCAGCAGAAGGTGTGCAGGGTGCCGATCCGGTGTTCGTCATCAAGATGCTGCAAAAGAGCGGCGGTTTCTACGTCACCACCCTGGGCCGCGAAGACAAGGCGGCCTTCACCTCCGCCGCCGAAGGCCTGCCGGCCGGATACGATCCGACTGCCCGCCCCTGGTACAAGCAGGCGGTCGCGGCCGGCAAGCCGGTGCTGACCAAGCCCTATACCGACGTGGCGACCAAGAAGCCGATGGTGTCCTTCACCGCACCGGTGATGCAGAACGGTCAGCGCACCGGCGTGGTGGCGGCGGCCATGTTCCTCGATGGCGTCTCCGACGTGGTGCGGGCCATCCATCCCACCCCGGCCAGCTTTGCCTTCCTGGTGGACCGCGACGGCCTGATGCTGGCTCATCCGGACGGGCAGTGGGTCAACAAGCCGGCCAAGGAGTGGAATGCCGAACTCACCCCCGAGCGCCTGCAAAGCCTGGGCAGCGACGACAAGGTGAGCGCGCTGGAGCTGGAGGGTGCCACCAAGCTGATCAAGGGCATCCCCATCAAGGGCACCGAGTGGACCCTGATGCTGGCCATGGACAAGGCCGACGTCACCGCCGGCATGCGCAATGCCACGCGCTCGGCGATGATTGCGCTGGTGCTGGTGGCGCTGGCGGCGGCGGGCATCATGAGCATCATCACCACGGCCGTGTTCCAGCGCCTCTCGCGCGTGCGCCGTGCCATGGACAGCCTGTCCTCCGGCAACGGCGACCTGACCCTGCGCCTGGCCGAAGATGGCAAGGATGAAGTGACGCAGATCTCGCGCTCCTTCAACCAGTTCGTCAACCAGATCACCGGCATCCTGCAGGACGTGCGCCGCAGCAGCGATACCGTCAAGATCTCTTCCACCGAGATCGCCACCGGCAACCAGGACCTCTCGGCGCGTACCGAGCAACAGGCCGGCGCTCTGGAAGAAACCGCCTCGGCCATGGAACAGCTGACCTCGACCGTGCAGCAGAACTCGGAAAACGCCCGCCGCGCCAACGAGCTGGCCGGTAACGCCTCCAGGATCGCGGCCGAGGGCGGTGAAGTGGTGGGTAACGTGGTCTCGACCATGGAAGCCATCAATGCCTCTTCGCGCCAGATTGCCGACATCATCACGGTGATCGACGGCATCGCCTTCCAGACCAACATCCTGGCCCTGAACGCCGCCGTGGAAGCGGCGCGTGCCGGTGAACAGGGGCGCGGCTTTGCGGTGGTGGCCTCCGAAGTGCGTTCACTGGCCCAGCGCAGCGCCCAGGCCGCCAAGGAGATCAAGCTGCTCATCGACACCTCGGTGTCCAAGGTGGCCGATGGCGGCGTGCTGGTGGCGCAGGCCGGGAAGACCATGGAAGAGATCGTCTCCAGCATCCGCGACGTGAGCGTGATCGTCAGCGAGATCGCCCACGCCAGCAGCGAGCAGAATGGCGGCATCCAGGAAGTGAACCTGGCCATCACCCATATCGACGAAGGCACGCAACAGAATGCGGCCCTGGTCGAACAGGCAGCCGCTGCCGCCAAGTCCTTGCAGGACGAGGCGCACCGCCTGTCGGTACTGGTCGGCGGCTTCAAAATGTAGCGCCATCGCCACGGCGGTGCTGCTCCCGACGGCCTGACCACGTGCAAGCGGGCCAGGCCGTTTGCGTTAAAATGGCCCGCGCAGTCAGCCGCTTCCGTCCTCCCGCAGGCCGGGTCTGCCAGCCGCGCCGCGCATGGGCCATCTGCTGATGGCCTGCCTGATGTTCAGAGCGGCAACATGATGACCCGTCCCGATCACGATGAATCCTCTCACCACCCCACCCGTGCTGCTGTCGGCCCGCCTCAAGGCCGAGACCGCCGTCCTGCACGAACAGATGCATGCCCTGATGGAACAGGCGCAACCCTTCTCCAGCCGCGCGCATTACGCGCGCTTCGTGGCGGCGCAATATCATTTCCAGCGCGACGTCGAACCTCTCTTCGACGACGCGGCCATCCAGGCGGCCCTGCCCGATGTGCAGGTGCGCGCACGCGCAGCCGCTGCCCTGGCCGATCTCGCCGACCTCGATGTGCTACCGGGCGAACAAGACATCGCCACCGCGACGGTGGCCATGCCGCACGCCCTGGGCTGGCTGTATGTCTCGGAAGGATCGACGCTGGGTGCGGCCTTCCTCCTCAAGGAGGTCAAGGACAAGCTGGGCTTGAGCGAAACCTTCGGCGCGCGCAACCTGGCCGCCTACCCGGAAGGCCGCGCGCTGGCGTGGCGCCGCTTTGTCAGCTTGCTCGATGCACCCGGCCTGTCGCCGCAGCAACAGGATGCGGTGGTGGCCGGCGCGCGTGCCGCCTTTGACCGTTTCGGCGCACTGCTGAAACGGCACTTCGCACTGGGCTGACGCCATGGCGGACGGTCCGGTCAAGTCGCCCCTGCCGACATCCGTGCAGGCCACTCCCAGCACGCTGGCCCCGCGCCGCACGCGCTGGCTGTGGTTGCTGCTGGCCTATGCGAGCCTGGGTATCGGCATCGTGGCGATCTTCATTCCCGGTATTCCCACGACGGAATTCGTGCTGCTCTCGGCCTGGGCCGCCGGCAAGGGATCGCCACGCCTGCAGCGCTGGCTGGAACAGCACCGCCTGTTCGGTCCGATGATCCACAACTGGCGTCACGGCCGGGTCGTCGCACGGCGCGCCAAGATCAGCGCGTCATTGATGATGAGCTTGTGCCTGCTCATCATGCTCTTTACGGTCAAGCGCCACTGGGTGATCGTGCTGGCCACGCTGGGCATGGCGCTGGGCGCAGCCTGGATGTGGTCACGCCCGGAGCGCACGGAAGACGCCGACCCCGGCGAGCGCTCATGAAAAAAGCCTGTACCGCAGTCACGGTACAGGCTTGTGAAACGACGCTGCTGCCGACCAGCGCCAGACTCAGGTAATCGACGACGACACCTTCCACAGATCGACATCGCCATCGGTGGCGTATTGGTCGATGCTGGCCAGTTCTTCGGGAGTGAAGTCGAGCTTGTTGACCGCATCCAGAGAATCATCGAGCTGCTCGACGGTACGCGCACCGATCAGCGCCGAAGTCACGCGGGCATCGCGCAGCACCCAGGCAATGGCCATCTGCGCCAGGGTCTGGCCACGCTTTTCGGCGATGGCATTCAATGCGCGGATGCGCGTCAGGTTGTCTTCCGACAGCATGCGCTGCGGCAGCGACGGTGCGCGCGTGACGCGGGCCCCTTCCGGCACGCCACCCAGATACTTGCTGGTCAGCAAGCCCTGCGCCAGCGGGGAGAAGCCGATGCAACCCACGCCCAGTTCTTCCAGCGCCGGCAACAGTCCGCTTTCAATCGTGCGGTTGAGCATGGAATAGTTGGGCTGGTGGATCAGCAGCGGCACCCCTTCGCTCTTGAGGATGGCGGCGGCCTTGCGGGTCAGCTCGGGCGAATAGGACGAGATGCCCACGTAGAGCGCCTTGCCCTGGCGATGCAGATGCGCCAGCGCGCCCATGGTTTCTTCCAGCGGTGTATCGGCATCGACGCGGTGGGAATAAAAGATGTCCACATAGTCCAGGCCCATGCGCTTCAAACTCTGCTCGCAGCTGGCGATCAGGTGCTTGCGCGCACCGCTGGGGCCGCCATAGGGGCCGGGCCACATCTGCCAGCCGGCCTTGCTGGAGATGACCAGCTCATCACGGTAGGGCAGGAAATCCTTGGCCATCCAGCGGCCGAAGTTTTCCTCAGCCGAGCCGGCCGGCGGACCATAGTTGTTGGCCAGGTCGAAGTGGGTGACGCCACGGTCGAAGGCACGGCGCAATACGGCGCGGCCGGTCTCGAAGTTGTCGACGCCACCAAAGTTCTGCCACAGGCCCAGCGAGACGGCGGGCAGCAGCAGGCCGCTGCGGCCGGTGCGGCGGTAGGGCATGCGGCCATCGTAGCGGGAGGGTTCGGCGATATAGCTCATGGGTCTCCTTGGAGAAATGTTCTGCGGAAAGAATCGAGGGGGACTGCCGGAATTGCCACTTCCTGGGTGGTCTGCAGAAGTCTACGCTTCTGATGCTTATGAAATGAGTGCTACGTATAAGGACAGATTTTGATGCGATTGTCCGGTCTGACCGATGAATCTTCTTGCCCGTTCCCGCGCATTTTTTTATCGGGCCGGCAGGATGATGGTGGCGATCAGGCCGCCTTCAGGATGATTGCGCAAGAGCAGTTCGCCGCCGTGGGCCTGCACAATGTTGCGCGAGATGCCCAGGCCCAGGCCCATGCCGCCGCTGTTCTGGGCGCGTCCGTGTTCCAGCCGCACATAGGGCTGGAACAGTGTACCCATGGCGTCTTCCGGCACGCCGGGGCCGTGGTCGCGGATCTCGATTTCCACCAGGTCGCCATTGGCACCAGCCGAGGGACGGATGCTGATCTCCACCTTCTGGCCGTAATACAAGGCATTGTCGAACAGGTTGCCGATGGCGCGCTTCAAGGCCAGCGGCTTGCCCATGACGTTGATGCCGCTGGGCGTGAAGGCGATCTCATGGCCCGCCAGGCGGGCATCGCGGATCATGCGCAGCACCAGCGCATCGAGCCGCACTTCGGTGCGGTTCTCGTGGATGTCGCTGTCCTTCACCGATTGCAGAGCACCCTTGACCATCATGTCCAGCTCATCGAGGTCATCATGGAAATCGGTACGCATGGCATCGTCATCCATCAGTTCGGTGCGCAGCTTCAGGCGCGTGATGGGTGTGCGCAGGTCATGCGAGATAGAGACGAAGAGACGCTCGCGGTCTTCCAGATAGCGCTTGATGCGCTCGCGCATGCCGGAGAAGGCGCGCGCGGTCTTGACGTATTCGCGGCTGCCGGTCTCGGGCAGGCTGGGCACGGTCTCGCCCTTGCCGAAGGCTTCGGCGGCATCGGCCAGCGCGGCCAGCGGGCGGGTGGTCCAGCGCACCACCAGAATGGTCAGCAACAGGATCGCCGCCAGCGACAGACCCTGCAGCACCAGCCGGTCCAGCCACAGCGGGTTGTCGCTGTCGAGGAAATAGGGATTGGGCATGAGCGCGGCCAGGTAGATCCAGCGGCCGCTTTCGACCTGCATCTGAATCACCAGCACCGGCGCCGAGTTGGGCTTGGTCAGCAAGATGTGCTGCACCCAGTTGTCGGGCAGGTCGTTGACGGTGAGACCGTCACTGGCCACCGGCAAGCCATCCGGCCAGGCGAAGGCCAGCCGCGCTTCCGGCAGGAAGGGCAGGTCTTCGCGCAGGGTCTGGGCGGTCACGTCAATGGCCAGATTGGCCAGGCGATTGTCGCCGATGGAATTGACCGGCACGGCGCTGCTGTTGGCATTGATGAAGAAGCGCGTGCCGCCCATCTCGCGCAACTGCTGGATCATCAGCGGCCGGTAGTTGGGCGGCAGGGTCATGAAATAGCGGATCGCCGAGGCGGCGCTATGGGCCAGGTGTTGCGCGGCCACGCGGGTCTCGGCCTCGGACTTGCTGCGCAGCTGCGCCGCCCAGATGAGGCCACCGGCCAGCTGGGTGACCAGCACGCCAAAGATCATCACCACCGACAGGCGGCCCAGCAGCGAATCCGGCAGCATCCAGTCCAGCAGCGCCGCCAGGCGATGGCGCAGGCCGGGCGGACGGCTGGCCGTCTCCTGAACCGTCAGCGGCGCCGAGGCCGGCGCCACGTTCTCAGGCGGCTGCGGCACTGACGTCGGCCGAGAAGACATAGCCGGCGCCGCGCACGGTCTTGATCAGGTGCGGCTGGCGGCCGCCGTCATTCAGGCGCAGGCGCAGCTTGCTGATCTGCACGTCCAGCGAGCGGTCCAGCGGGCCGGCATCGCGGCCGCGGGTTTCTTCACACAACACGTTGCGATCGAGCACGTCACCCGGATGTTCGACGAAATACTTCAGTAACTGGTAGTCCATGCCCGTAAGGGGCACGATACCGCCCGCGCTGTCGGTGAGCGTGCGTTCCACGGTATCGAGCGAGAAGCCGGCGAAGCGGTAGTAGCGCGGCGCCGCGCTGCTGTCGATGCCGATGCGGCGATGGATGGCCTTGATGCGGGCCAGCAGTTCGCGTGGACTGTAGGGCTTGGCGATGTAGTCGTCCGCGCCGAGTTCCAGTCCGACCACGCGGTCGGTCTCATCCGAGCTGGCGGTCAACATGATGACCGGCACGTTGGACTTGCGCCGTACCGCCTTGCACAGGGCAAAGCCGTCGGTGTCGGGCAGCATCACATCGAGGATCACCAGCGAGAGTTCATCGGCAAAGCGCTGGAACTCGGTCAGGAAGGTCGCGCCATCGTGGGCCAGGCGGACTTCGTACTGGTTCTTTTCCAGATAGGCCTTCAAGAGCGTGCGGGTCTTCTGGTCATCGTCGACGATCAATATCTTGCGCGTCATGGTGTTGCTCCATCTCCGAAATTCTTAATCATTGCGGTTGCGCGCCAGTGTGCGCGCAATCGCTGCGAGCCGTTTCTGGGTCTGTTCCTCGCTGATGCTGCGGTCGAGGAAGAAGCGCTGCACCTCGGCCACGATGGCATCCTTGGTCGTATCGTCGGTGGCCATGCGATGCACCAGACTGGGCGCCTGCCACGCCGGGCCCTTGCTGAAGGCGCGCCAGGAGTCGCGCGCGCAGCGGTCCATGTGCGGATCGGCCGCGCGCAGCACGGGAATGGACCCTTTGATCCTATTGTATTCGGACTGCACCGCAGGCGACATGACCAGCCGCGCCAGCGTTTCCTGCAGGGGCTGGTGCACATAGTTGCCGGCGAACATGGCCAGCGTATCGGTGCTGTAGAGGTGGAAGTCGCCCGTGCCCGGTGACGGGGCGCAACCGAACTGCTGGTCCACCTCCATGCCCCAGGCATTGAGTTCGCCCTTGGCCCAGTCGCCCATGATGAGCATGGCCGCCTCGCCGCTGACCATGCTGCGCGCCACTTCCGTCCAGGGGCGCTCGCGCACCGGCTGCGGCATCGCTGCGGCCAGACCGCGCAGGCGCTTCAAGATGTGCAGCATGCGCGGGTCGAGGTAGGCGGCCGGACTCATCTCCACGAACAGGCGACGGTAATAGGCAGGGCCGCTCTCGGCCAGCGCGATATTCTCGAAGAGCGTGGCCAGTTGCCACGCCTCGGCGCTCTGCGCCAGCGGGACGATGCCGCTGCCCTGCAGCTTCCTGACGATCTGCTCGAAGTCGTCCCAGGTCTTGGGCGGCGTCAGGTTGTAGCGCTTGAAGATGGCGATGTTGTAGAACAGCGAGTTGATACGGTGGATGCCCAACGGCGCGGCCACCACGTGGCCGTGATTGTTGAGCAGCGACCAGACCGTGGGGAACATCTGCTTTTCCCAGTTGCCCTGCACGGCCACATTGTCCAGCTCCAGCAAGAGACCGAGGTCGGCCCATTCACCGAAGACCACGCCGTTCAACTGCGTCACTTCCGGGGCGCGGTTGGCCAGCACCATGCTCTTCAAGACCTTGGCGGCCCCCATGCCGGCCCCGCCGGGGATGGCGACGTCGCGCCATTGGATATCCTGCTTGGCCAGTTGATTGACCACCACGTTGATGGCCTGGCGCTCGCTGGCCGAGGTCCACCAGTGCAGCACCTGCAAGGAACCGCCTGCGGTCGCAGGCGGTACCGGCGCGCCTGACTGTGCATGAGCACAGGCCCCCCACCACCCAAGCACCAGCGCGAGCAGCCACGCCACGGCCAGCCCGCAACGGGCCGGGCCGATGCTTGCGTGCGCGGGCCGTTTCGTTCTTGTCATGAGCTTGCCTGTCTCCAAACCGGAAGAGACTATAGCCGGGTGACTGCCATTGTGCAATTTGCGCAGGTGGGCGCCGCCGTCGCACGCATCTTGAAAACGATGAACTCGGTTTAGCTCTTGTTAATAAATGTAAGTCTGGCTCTGCTTATCTTATCCACAGGCGCAGCCCGATGCTGCACCACATTGCCCATCCACCGTCTCGGAAAATCCGGCCACGCCATGCTGCGGGGCCTGTAAGGATATGTAATCCGGAGATCGCGACGAATCGACTTAATTCCTTTTTGAATCAAACACTTGCGGCCCTCTCCATCGGGCCGATGTGCAGGCTCGCATCACATGCTTGCCACTGCTACTGTCACGGCGTTTCGTGGCGCAGGGCCGCTGCGATCCCCACAAAAACCAAGGAGACGCAAGATGCAGACCGAACAAAAGCCTGGTCGTTTTTCCCGCATTCCCTCTTTCCCATCGCTGCCGCGCCGTCGCCTGCTGGCCGCCTGTGCCCTGGCCTTCGGCCTGACGGGCCTGGCCGCTGCCCACGTCCAGGCCGGCACGCTGACCATCGAAAGCTGGCGCGTGGATGACCTGCCGCTGTGGCAGGAGGTGCTGATCCCGGCCTTCCAGCGCAGCAATCCGGGCATCACCGTGAAGTTCTCGCCCACTGCGCCGACCGAATACGATTCCAGCCTGGCCGCCCGTCTGGCCGGTGGCACCGCCGGTGACCTGGTGGCCTGCCGCCCCTTCGACGTCTCGCTCTCGCTCTACAACAAGGGCCATCTGGAAAAGCTGGATGGCAAGCCCGGCATGGAATTCTTCGCGCCTGCCGCGAAAGCGGCCTGGCAGACCGATGATGGCAAGGATACCTTCTGCATGCCGATGGCCTCGGTGATCCACGGTTTCTTCTACAACACCAAGATCTTCAAGGAGCTGAACCTTGAACCGCCCAAGACCGAGGCGGAATTCTTCAAGCTGCTCGATACCGTCAAAGCCAATGGCAAATACGCGCCGCTGGTGATGGGCACGGCCGAACAGTGGGAATCGCATCAGGTGCTCTTCACCAGCATCGGCCCCAACTACTGGAAGGGCGAAGAAGGCCGCAAGGCGCTCATCGCCGGCAAGGCCAGGTTCACCGATCCGCAATTCGTGGCCGCCTGGGACTACGAAGCCAGGCTCGGCAAGTACCTGCCCAAGGGCGCTTCCGCCCAGACCTACAGCGACAGCCAGAACATGTTCGCGCTGGGCAAGGGTGCGGTCTATCCGGCCGGGTCGTGGGATATCGCCTACTTCAACGGCAAGATGGACTTCGCCGCCTTCCCGCCGCCGGTGCCCAAGAATGGCGATGCCTGCTACATCTCGGACCACAACGACATCGGCATGGGCATCAATAAGAAATCGAAGAACAAGGACGACGCCTACAAGTTCCTGGCCTGGCTGGGATCGCAGGAGTTTGCCGATCTCTACACCAACAAGGTCACCGGCTTCTTCTCGCTGTCGAACCACCTGATCTCGGTGAAAGATCCGATTGCCAAGCAGATGATGGGCTGGCGCAAGAACTGCGCCTCCACCATCCGCGTCAATTCGCAGATCTTGAATCGCGGCACCCCGAGCATGGAAAACGAAATGTGGAACGTCAATGCCCAGGTGCTCAACGGCAAGATGAGTCCGCAGGATGCGGCGGCCAAGATCCAGAGCGGCTTTGCCAAATGGTACAAGCCGCAACAATGACCTGACGGCCTGACCAAGCAACGCACTACACCGGAGCCGAGGACCCGCCAAGAGGTCCGCTCCCTCCCCTTCAGGAAGAGAGACACCGTGAAAACCATCCGCGCCTGGCAACTGGCGGTGCTGCTGGCACCCGCCGTGCTGATCTACGCGCTCTTCAGCGCCCTGCCCCTGCTCGATACCCTGCGCCTCGGTTTCTACACCGCCAATGATGCGGGCGTGCGCAGCTTCGTGGGCCTGGACAATTACCGCACCATCCTGTTCGATCCCGACTGGTCGGCCGCCTTCTGGAATGCGATGTGGAACAACGTCAAGTTCTTCTGCATCCACATGGCCCTGCAAAATCCCATCGGCCTGTTGCTGGCCTCGCTCTTCAGTCTCAAGGGCCTGCGCGGCGCACGCACCTACCGCACGCTGATCTTCCTGCCCACGCTGCTGTCGGTGGTGATCATCGGCTTCATCTGGCAACTGATCCTCTCGCCGCTGTGGGGCGTGAGCGAAAAACTGCTGGGCTTCGTCGGCCTGGCCGACTGGTTCGCCCCCTGGCTGGGACAGGAATCCACCGCGCTGGTGACGCTCTCGCTGATCTCGGTATGGCAATACGTGGGCATTCCCATGATGCTGATCTATGCCGCCCTGCTGGCCGTACCCGAGGAAGTGCTGGAAGCCGCCCACGCCGAGGGCGCCAGCGCCATGCGCATCTTCTGGCAGATCAAGCTGCCGCTCATCTACCCGACCCTGGGGCTGGTGACCATCCTCACCTTCGTGGCCAACTTCAATGCCTTCGACCTGATCTATTCGGTCAAGGGCGCGCTGGCCGGTCCCAACTATGCCTCCGACCTGCTGGGCACTTATTTCTATCGCACCTTCTTCGGCTATCAGGCGCAGATCGGCAGCCCGACCATGGGCGCGGCGGTAGCCACGCTGATGTTCCTGGTGATCCTGGGAGGGGTGGGCGCTTACTTCGTACTGGTACAGCGGCGCCTGACGCGCTATGCCATGTGAGGCGGAGGACGACATGCTGGCCCCTTCACCCGTATCTGCTTCCTCCGCTTCTTCCACTTCTGCAACCATCCCGACCACCATGCGCAAACCCACGCTGATCCAACGCAGCTTCGGCCAGGCGGGCCGTCTCTGGGTGCATGCGGTGCTGTGCCTGTATGCGGTGATCGCGCTGTTTCCGATTGCGCTCATCCTCATCAATTCGCTCAAGACCCGCAATGCCATCTTCGAAGGCCCGATGGCCCTGCCCACGGCCGAGACACTGACCTTCGCCGGTTTCCAGAAGGTGCTGGCGGGCACGCACTTCCTGCTCTACTTCGGCAACAGCCTGGCCGTGACACTGGCCGCCCTGCTGCTGATTGTGCTCTTCGGTGCGATGGCGGCCTGGGCGCTGACCGAGTACCGTTTCTTCGGCAACCGCGCGCTGAACTTCTTCATCGCCATCGGCATCATGATCCCGATCCGGTTGGGCACGGTCTCGATCCTGCAACTGGTGGTGGCGCTGGACCTCATCAATACCCGCACCGCACTGGTTCTGGTCTATACGGCGCAAGGGCTGCCGCTGGCGGTGATGATCCTCTCCGAATTCATGCGCCAGATCCCGGGCGAGTTGAAGGATGCGGCGCGCTGCGATGGCGTGGGCGAACTCAGCATCTTCTTCCGCGTGATCCTGCCGCTGCTGCGTCCGGCCATTGCCACCGTGGCCGTGTTCACGATGATTCCGGCCTGGAACGACCTGTGGTTCCCGCTCATCCTCGCCCCCGGTGAAGACACACGCACCGTCACGCTGGGCGTGCAGCAGTTCATCGGGCAATACGCCACCGACTGGAATTCGGTACTGGCGGCGCTGTCGATGGCGGTCATTCCGGTGCTGCTGCTGTACGTGGCCTTCTCGCGCCAGCTCATCCGCGGCCTCACCTCAGGCGCGGTCAAATAATTTACAGGAGACTTCATGGCACACGTCAACATCAAGCAATTGCGCAAGACTTACGATGGCCGCGCCGATGTGCTGGCCGGGCTCAACCTCGATATCCGCGATGGCGAATTTTGCGTGCTGGTCGGGCCTTCCGGCTGCGGCAAGTCGACCCTGCTGCGCATGCTGTGCGGGCTGGAAGAGATCAGCGGCGGAGAACTGGCCATCGGTGGCGAAGTGGTCAACCATCTGCCACCGGCCGAGCGGGGCATCGCCATGGTGTTCCAGAGCTATGCGCTGTATCCGCACATGAACGTGTACAAGAACATGGCCTTCGGCCTGAAGGTGGCCGGCAGCAGCAAGAGCGAGATCGATACGCGCATCCGCCACGCCGCTGCCATCCTCAAGATCGACCATCTGCTGCAGCGCCTGCCGCGTGAACTCTCGGGCGGCCAGCGCCAGCGCGTAGCCATTGGCCGCGCCATCGTGCGCCAGCCGCGCCTGTTCCTGTTCGACGAGCCGCTCTCCAATCTCGATGCGGCGCTGCGCGTGCAGACCCGGCTGGAAATCGCCAAGCTGCACCGGCAACTGGCCGCCACCATCGTCTACGTCACCCACGATCAGGTGGAAGCCATGACCCTGGGCGACAAGATCGTGGTCATGCACGAGGGCCGCATCCAGCAGGCCGGCACTCCCCTGGAGCTGTACCAGCAGCCGCAGAACCTGTTCGTGGCGGGCTTCATCGGTTCGCCCAAAATGAATTTCTTCCCCGGCGTGGTCACGCGCTGTGATGACAGCGGCGTGCAGGTCGAGATCACCGGCGGGCTGCGGCTGCTGGCCGATGTCGATCCACAGGGTGTCACGACAGGTGCAGCAGTCACCCTCGGCCTGCGCGCCGAGCAGATCCGCGAAGGTCTGGGCGATGGTCAGCCATTGCGCGGTGTGGTCAACCTGGTGGAGCACCTGGGCGAGGCCAACTTCCTCTACGTGACGCTGGAGGGCGGCCATGACATCGTGGTGCGCGGCGATGGCAATCGCAGCGTCCACATCGGCGAGCAGCTTGCGCTGTCGGTGCAGAGCCACGCCTTCCATCTCTTCGATGCGCAAGGCCAGGCGCTGCGGCGGCGCAATCCCGGCAACCTGCAGGCGGCACGCCGTCTGGGGCAGGACTGAAGCATGGACGGCATCGCCTATCTGATCGGCGTGGATGGCGGCGGCACCAAGACCCTGGTGCGCCTGTCCTCACCGCAAGGGCAGGTGCTGGCGCAGGCCAGCGGCCCGGGTTCGGCGTTGCGCATCGGCGCAGCGCAGGCGTGGCGCGTCATCGGCCAGACCATCGACGACGCCTTTGCCAGCGCCGGACTCCGGCGTCCTGCCGATCAGGCGCTGGCAGTCGGCATCGGTATCGCCGGCGAAAACGTGGCGCAGTGGTCGGCCGACTTCCGTGCACAGGCGCCGTCCTTCGGCGTGCTGGAAATCGTCAACGATGGCGTGACCACCTTGCTGGGTGCGCATGGCGGGGCGCCCGGCGCCATCGTCGCTGTGGGCACCGGCACCATCGGTCTGTCGCTGGATGTGGATGGCAGCCGCCGCGTGGTCGATGGCTGGGGCTTTCCCAGCGGCGACGATGGCAGCGGCGGCTGGATGGGCCTGCGCGCCCTGCACCATGCGCAACTGGCCCTGGATGGCCGCAGCCCTCGCGGTCCGCTGGCCGAGGCCGTGCTGGCGCTGTGCCGCACCGAACTGCCGGACGATCCCGCACGCGACGAGCGCGCTACCCTGCTGGACTGGCTGGCCCAGGCCGACCAGGCCGCCTTCGCGCGCGCCGCCAGGCCCGTCGTGGCGCATACTGCCGACGATGCCGCCGCTCGCGTCATCCTGCAGGCGGCAGCCGCCGAGATCAGCCTGATGATCGACACGCTCGACCCCGCTCAACGCCTGCCGCTGGCCTTGTGCGGTGGACTGGCCGCCGCCCTGCAGCCCTATCTGGACCCGCGCCAGCAGGCCCGCATCGTGGCACCGCAAGCCGACGCGGCCGATGGCGCCCTGCTGCTGGCGCGGCGCGCCCTGCAACCCAAGGAAACCCCGGCATGAATGCACTGACCCAATTGCACGGCAACGTGCTGACCCCGCAAGGCTGGACCCACGGCAGCATCGTGTTCGACCAGCGCATCCGCTCCATCGACGGCCGCCCGCTGCGGCAGCAACCGCGCGTCATCGATGAAGGCGACTACATCCTGCCCGGCTTCATCGACCTGCACGTGCATGGTGGCGGCGGACGCGACGTGATGGAAGGCGGCGATGCGGTGCAGGTACTCGCGCGCCTGCATGCGCGGCACGGCACCACGAGCCTGTTGGCCACCACCATGACCGCACCGCTGGACGAACTGGAAGTGGCCTTGAAGGCCATCCGCAACACGACCGACCAGCGCCTGCCCGGTCAGGCGCGCGTGCTGGGCGTACATCTGGAAGGCCCCTACATCAACCCCGGCAAGCTGGGCGCGCAGCCCGACTTCGCCATCGCGGCCTCGCTGGAACAGGTGGACTATCTCAACAGCCTCGCACCGATCAGGCTCATCACCATCGCGCCGGAAGTGGACGGTCATCTGAAGCTGGTCTGCAAGCTGGCCCATCGCGGCATGAAGGTGCAGATCGGCCACACTGCCGGCAGCTATGACGATGGCGTGGCCGCGCTGGCGCATGGGGCCTCGGGCTTCACCCACCTGTTCAATGCCATGAGCGGCTTCCACCATCGCACACCCGGCATGGTCGGTGCGGCGCTGGCGCATGCGCAGTATGCGGAGCTGATCCCGGACCTCTTGCACGTGCACCCCGGTGCCATCCGCACGGCGCTGCGGGCCATCCCGCGCCTGTTCTGCGTGACCGATTCGACAGCGGCGGCCGGCATGCCCGATGGCGACTATGCGCTGGGACGGCAGGTGGTGCACAAGTGCGCGGGCGGCGTGCGGCTGGACGATGGCACCCTGGCCGGCAGCGTGCTGACCATGGATCAGGCGCTGCGCAATCTGATCTCGCTGGGCATGGACGTGGCCGAAGCCTCGCTGCGCACCTCGACCTATGCGGCCGACTACCTCGGTCTGGCTGATCGGGGCCGGCTGGCCACCGGCCACCATGCCGACATCGTGGTACTGGACCGGCAATTCGCCCTCAAGGCGGTCTATGTGGAAGGAGAAGAGATTGACCTCGCTGATGCTTAAGGAAGCCCGCTCCGCAGCCGATTACGTGGCCGTGCAGCTGACCCGTGACCAGGACCGTTACGCCGCCCTGGGCCGGCAATTGCGCGCCACCCCGCCCGCCAACGTGGTGACGGTGGCGCGCGGCAGTTCGGATCATGCGGCGGCCTATTGCGCCTATCTCATCATGGCGCGCCTGGGCCGCATCGTGGCCTCGCTGCCGATGTCGCTGGTGACGCTGAACCAGGCACCGCTGCAGGTACGCGATGCGCTGGCCATCGCCATCTCGCAATCAGGACAAAGCCCGGACGTGGTGGAGCCGGTCCGCTACTTCCATGCACAGGGAGCTACCACGGTGGCGCTGGTCAACCAGAACGATTCGCCACTGGCGGCTGCAGCGCAATGGAGCCTGCCCCTGCATGCGGGGTTGGAGTCCAGTGTGGCGGCCACCAAGAGCTTCATTGCGAGTCTGGTGGCAGGCGCCTTGCTGACGGCGCACTGGCAGGACGATGCCGCCTTGCTGGATGCGCTCAAGCAGTTGCCCGATGCCCTGCGCGCGGCCTGCGCATGCGACTGGTCGGCGGCGGTGCAGGCGCTGGTGTCGGCCAACCGGCTCATGATCGTGGGGCGCGGCATCGGCTTCCCGCTGGCGCTGGAGGCGGCGCTCAAATGCAAGGAGACCTGCGCCATCCAGGCCGAGGCCTTCAGCGGTGCGGAGATCAAGCACGGGCCGATGGCGCTGATCGAAGAAGGCTATCCGCTGCTGATGTTCGCCACCCGCGGACCGGCCCAGGCCGGCATGCTGGCGCTGGCAGCGGAGATGCGCGCACGCGGTGCGAAGGTCTTGCTGGCAGCCCCCGGGGATGTGATCGAGCGCGATCTCACCCTGCCCGTGGCGGCCACGCCGGACCTCGATCCCATCGTGGCGATCCAGGCTTTCTATGTGATGGCCGCGCAATTGTCGGCCGCGCGCGGGATGGACGCGGATCGGCCACGGCATCTGAACAAAGTCACAAAAACGAACTAAGGGATGTTCAGGCCTGTGCCTGCCGCGCTTCCTCGATGAAGGCGCGCAGGTAATCGATTTCCACATCGCTTTCACGCGCGCCCAGGTAGATGTGCTTGGCGATGCCATGCCTGCCAAGGCGCACCGGCACGATGTCCATCTGCTCGGCATATTCCAGCACCAGCCAGCGCGGCAGGGCCGCCACGCCGCGTCCGCTGGCTACCATCTGCAGCATGATGTCGGTGGTCTCGATGGTCTTGTGACGGCGCGGCACGATGCCGGCCGGCGCCAGGAACTGGGTGTAGATGTCCAGCCGGTCCACCGGTACCGGATAGGTCACCAGCACCTCGTTGCTCAACTGCCTGGGCTTGACGTAATCGGCCTGGGCCAGTGGATGACCGGCGGCCACCACCAGCACCTGTTCATAATCGAACACCGGCTCGAACACCAGGCCCGGCTTGTCCAGCGGATCGGGCGTGACCAGCAGGTCGATCTCGTAGCCGAACAGTGCACCGATGCCGCCGAACTGGAATTTCTGCTTCACGTCCACATCCACGTCCGGCCAGGCGGCCAGATAGGGCGACACCACTTTCAGCAGCCATTGGTAACAGGGGTGACATTCCATGCCGATGCGCAGCGCGCCGCGCTCGCCCTGGGCGAACTGGCGCAGGCGTTCCTCGGCCAGGCTCAGTTGCGGCAGCACGCGGTTGGCCACGGCCAGCAGGTACTGGCCCGCTTGCGTGAGGCGCAGATGGCGGCCTTCACGCAGCCAGATATCGGTGCCCAGCTGCTGTTCCAGCTTTTTCATGCTGTGGCTCAGGGCCGACTGCGTGACATGCAGCACGCCAGCGGCCGCCGTGAGGGAACCCTGGCGTTCGACTTCCTGGACGATGGAGAGGTGGATGCGGTCCAGCATAGGGATGAATGGAACTCATGGTTGAGGAATATTCCATCATTTTATGTCATGTACTGACCATGCAGGAATCCTCGGCCTCGGACCGCCCTGCGCGATGAGAGGCGATACTTTCATGCAGATAAAAAACTAAGTTTTCCAATACTCCACGGATACCTTTCCGAAAGCCATCTCTCCCGCTGATGAGACGCCAGCTTGCAAATCGCTGACAAGCACCATCAACTTCCTGCCCTGTTCCAGTGCGGCTTTCCAGTCAGTGCTTTGTCAGATTCCCGGCGTGCGCGATCCTCTCCCCGATGTTTACGTTCCACCGAACCTTTCATCAAGGCCGTGTTCGAAACCTAACAAAGCGTGACCGCACGGCAAGAACCGTGCTGTTACAACCCATCACAATTCCGAGGTCAACTGAGCATCGTCGCGCGTCGTTAGCCGGCTATCGCAACGCCTTTTCATGCTCCGACACGGATCGAGGACTCCATCATGACAACAAGAAACAGATCTTCCGCCATCATCGTCTCGGCCTCGCTGCTCGGTGCAGTGCTGGCGCTCTCGGCCTGCCAGAAGCAGGATGCGCCGCCGCCCACGGCAGCGGCCGCACCCGCTGCCCCGACCACGCCCCCCTATACGCCGCCCACGGCCGCGCAGCTCTCGCAGATGGTGGCCCCGATTGCACTGTTCCCCGACAAGCTGGTGGCACAGGTGCTGGCCGGCGCCACCTATCCAGACCAGATCGTCGCGGCCAACCAGTGGCTGAGCCAGAACGGCGCGCTCAAGGGCGATATCCTGCAGGCCGCAGAAGACAAGCAAGCCTGGGACGTGAGCGTGAAGTCGCTGACCATGTTCCCCGCAGTGCTCTCGCAGATGGCCGCCAACCCGGACTGGACACGCGCGCTGGGCGATGCTTTCGTCAATGATCCGAATGACGTGATGAATGCCATCCAGGAGCTGCGCCTGCGTGCGCAACAGGCCGGCAATCTCAAGAGTTCGGCCAGGCTGAAGGTGGTGAGCACCGCGCGCAGCAGCCAAAGCGTGCGCGTGGAGCAAGCGCCTGAACCACGTACCGTCTATGCCGGCGCGCCGGTGATCCCGCCGCCGCCACAGACCATCGTGATCGAATCGAGCCAGCCCGATACGGTCTACGTGCCGGCCTACAACCCGGCCGTAGTCTACGGTCCGCCGGTGCCGGTGTATCCGGGCTATGCCTACCGTCCGCCCAGCCCGGTGACCAATGAGGTCGTGGTGGGTGCACTGTCCTTCGGCGTAGGCGTCTTCGTGGGCGAGGCCATCAGTCATCATTCCGACTGGGGCTGGCATGACTGGGGCATGCGCTGGGGTGGCTACGACGGCGGCGACCGCCCTGCCGGCGACTGGCAACGGCCGGCCGTGGTGTACAGGAACACCACCTATGTCTCGCATTCGACGACGGTGATCAACCGTGTGACCAACAACAACGTGACGGTCAACAATACGCGGGTGGTGAACAACAACGTGAACAACGTCAGCAATGTGAGCAACGTCAACAACGTCAGTCACGTGAATAACGTCAGCAACGTGCGCAATGTCGACGAGCACAACATCAACAGCCAGACCCGCATCGACAATCGCCGCGAGCAGGTGGCCCCGGCCGCCATGAGCATGCCGCACTTCACCGCCAGCGACGCGCGGCCGGGCGCCATGCCGGTCCAGCATGGGCAGCCGCCGCAGCAGAAGATGGAACTGGCCAACGTGCACCCGCCACAGGCGGCGCAGGAAGAGAACGCACGGCAACGTCAGGAAACGATACAGAAGGAACAGCAGGCCCAGCGCGTGCAGCAGCAACAGCAGGAGCAGCAGCGTGCACAGCAGGAACGGCAGGCCGCCCATCAACATGAACAAGCCCAACAGAATGCCGCGCAGCAGGCCCGTCAACAGGCCGAGGAAAGAAAGACGCTGGCCATGAAGCAGGAGAACGCGCGCCCCCAGGCACCGGCACATGCCAACCGGGAAGAGAACAAGGCCGTGCACGAACCGAAGCCGGCACCGGAAAAACACGAAGCGGCAGCGCATGAGCACGCCGAGCAGAAGCACGAGCCTGCCAGGCATGAGCAGGACCGGCGCGAAGAAGACAAGCGCGAGGCCGAGAAGCACAACGGCTGAAGCGACACCGTATCCTCGCAAGACAAAGGGCCGCGTCACAGCGGCCCTTTTGTCGTGGAAAGAACAGTCCTCAGCCGCCGATACGGTCCGGATCGGTGCGCTGGTCCAGGGTCAGTTGCAGGAACGCCAGGTCCAGCCACTTGCCGAACTTGGTGCCCACCTGCGGCATGTGGCCGACCTGCTCGAAGCCCAGCTTCTTGTGCAAGGCGATCGAACCGACGTTGCTGGCATCGATGGCGGCGACCATCACATGCTTGCCACAGGCGCGGGCGCGCGGGATCAGCGCTTGCATCAGCGCCACGCCCAGGCCTGCGCCGCGATGGTCCTTGTGGACGTAGACCGAGTGTTCCACCGAGTGGCGGAAGCCATCGAAAGGACGCCAGTCGCCGAAGCTGGCATAGCCCAGCACCTTCGCGCCATCGACCGCCACCAGAACCGGATAGCCCAGCTGGCGCCGCGCGGCCAGCCAGTCCTGACGGTTCTTGTCGTCGACCAGGGTGTCGCTCCAGATGGCGGTGGTGTTGACCACGGCATCGTTGAAAATCTCGGTGATGCCGGCGATGTCGGCAGGGGTGGCGTCGCGGATCTGCATGGTGTCTCGGGTCTCGGATATCAGGTTCAAGAGGAACAATCGTCTGGGGCAGCAGTGTAGCCGAAGACGGTGACGATGGATTTTGTTGCGTGATTCCTCTTAAGACATCTGACAACTAGAGGTGTTAAAATGCGCCCGCTCATCCATAGAGCACTCCTCCTTGCCAGATTATCTGCGTGACAAGGACAGGAGAATCACCAGAAATGCCGGCCCCCGAGGCTGGACGCAAGATCGGAGACGTGTTAACCCACTCTGAGATTGCGACGCATGACCGATTCCATCCCGACGACTCCCGTTCCTGCGCACGCTGGCCACACCAGCCGGGCGGGCAGCGGCACGTCCGTCATGAACCGGTCCCGGCAGGTAGATTGCGCCACAGGGCGCATGCGCTCCGGCGTATTGCGCAAGCTGTTATCCACCCACCCCACTTTGCTCCCATCATGACCACCAAGTTCAGTCCTTCGCGGCGCGCCGTCCTCACGGCCACCGCAGCGGCAGTTCCGCTAGTCTCGCTTCCCCTGCTCAAGCAGGCCCGGGCCGATGGCCTGGAAGGCATCGAGCTGCAGCACTACAAGCCGGTGTTCTTCAACGACGCCCAATGGCTCTTCATCCTGGCCGCCTGCGACCGCCTCATTCCCGCCGAAGGGCGTGGACCGGGTGCGCTGGAAACCAACGTGCCGGTCTTCATCGACCAGCAATTGCATGCCGGCCTGGGCAGCGACATCTACCAGCAGGGGCCGCACCAGACGGATGCGCCCTCCACGCTGGGCTTCCAGATTCCCTACGCGCCGCAGGACGTCTATCGCATCGGCATCGACCTCACCCAGCAGCTCAGCCAGCAGCAACACGGCAAGCGCTTCGAGCAGCTCGAGGCCACCGACAAGGATGCCCTGCTGACGGCCCTGCAGAAAAATGGCGTCGACTTCGCCGCACTGGGCGAGAAGGCCATGAAGCCTTCGCAATTCTTCGGCCAGTTGCTGGGCGATACCAAGAACGGCTACCTGGCCGACCCCATGTACGGGGGCAACAAGGACATGAAGGCCTGGGTCGCCATCGGCTTCCCCGGCGCGCGTGCGGCCTACACCGAATGGGTGGACCAGCACAACGTCAAGTATCCGCTGGGGCCCGTGAGCCTGTCGGGCAAGCGCGCCTGAGGCGCCCACGCTGTCCCCGCTCACGCCTGCAACCTCTTACCGATTCCATTCAATTCCATGCCTAACATCACCAACGACGACGTGGATGTCGTCATCGTCGGCCTCGGCTGGGCCGGCTCCATCATGGCCATCGAACTGGCCCAGGCCGGCCTGAAGGTGCGCGCCCTGGAGCGCGGCCCGGACCGTCCGCCCGAAGACTTCGCCTATCCCAAGCCGGCCGACCAGTACGGTTACGCCACCCGCAACAAGGTCTTCGCCACGCCGCGCGACGCCGCCCTGACGGTGCGCTACAACACGGCGCAACAGGCGCTGCCGACCCGCAAGTGGGGCGCCTTCGCGCCCGGTACCGGCGTGGGCGGCTCGGGCCTGCACTGGACTGCGGTGTTGATCCGTCCCACGCCCACCGACCTCAAGCTCAAGACCTACGCCGACCAGGCCTACAAGCACAGCAAGCTCGATCCCGAGATGCGCATCAAGGATTTCCCGTTCACCTGGAACGAGATCGAGCCGCACTATGATTTCTTCGAAAAGGTATGCGGCCAGTCGGGCAAGACCGGCAACCTGCGCGGCCAGATTCTGCCGGGCGGCGATCCCTTCGAAGGGCCGCGCTCGAACCCCTATCCGCTGCCGCCCCTGCACGACACCTACAACAGCAGCCTGTTCGCCGACGTGGCGCGCAAGCTGGGTTACCATCCCTTCCCCAATCCCTCGGCCAATGTCTCGCAGGCCTGGACCAATCCGTATGGCGCGCAGATCGCACCCTGCAACTATTGCGGCTTCTGCAGCAAGTATCCCTGCCTGAACTACTCCAAGGCATCGCCGCAGACGACCATCCTCGATGTGGTCAAGCGCATGCCCAACTTCGATTACAAGGTCAACGCCAACGTCATCCGCGTAGACCTGCACGCCGACAGGAAGACCGCGCGCGGGGTGACCTACATCGATGAGAACATGAAGGAAGTGTTCCAGCCGGCCAAGATCGTGATCCTCTCCGGCTTCCAGTTCGCCAACGTGCGCCTGATGCTGCTCTCGGGGATCGGCAAGCCCTATGACCCGATCACCGAGACCGGCGTCATCGGCCGCAACTACGCCTTCCTTTCCAACGGCGGCGCGACGCTGTTCTTCAAGGACAAGAACTTCAACTCCTTCGCCACAGCGGGGGCCAGCGGCGAGATGTTCAACGACATCTCCCCGGGCAACTTCGACGACGGCATCAGGCAGGGCTTCATCGGCGGCGCCAAGATACACAGCTCGCAGGCGTCGGGCGCACCGATCGGCACGGCACTGCCACCGGGCACGCCGAGCTGGGGACGCGGCTGGAAGGAGGGCATGATCGACTGGTACGACCATTCCATGAAGATCAGCATCACCACCACCTGCATGTCCTATCGCGGCCACTTCCTCGACCTCGATCCGAACTACAAGGACCCCTGGGGCCAGCCGCTCTTGCGCATGACCTTCGACTGGCGCCAGAACGAACTGAAGCTGCAGCGCTACCTGCGCGACATCGTGCTCAAGATTTCCAGGGAACTCAATCCCGATCACATGTCGGAAAGTTTCCTGGCCCTGGATTCGCACTGGGACATCACCAAGTACGTCTCCACCCACAACGTGGGCGGCGCCATCATGGGGGATTCGCCGCGCGACTCGGCCCTGAACAAGTACCTGCAATCCTGGGATGTGCACAACGTCTTCGTCCCCGGCGGCAATGCCTTCCCGCAGAACTTCCAGGCCAATCCGACCGACACCATCGGCGCCATCACGCTCATGGCAGCGCAGGCCATCAAGACGCAGTATCTGAAGAACCCCGGCCCGCTGGTCCAGGTATAAGGGGGAGAGAACATGAAAAAACTGACTTCATCGTTTGCCGCCCTGGCCCTGTCGCTGGCCGCACTGGTTGCAATGGGTGCACTCAATCCGGCGCACGCGGCCGATCAGGACGTGGTGGCACGCGGCCAGTATCTGGCCCGTGCCGGCGACTGCATGGCCTGCCACAGCGCAGCGGGCAAGCCGGCCTATTCGGGCGGGCTGGCCATCGACAGCGGCCACGGCATCATCTATTCCACCAACATCACGCCGGACAAGGAACACGGCATCGGCAACTACACCGAGGCGCAATTTGCCAAGGCCGTGCGCCACGGCGTGCGCGCCGATGGCACGCAGCTCTATCCGGCCATGCCCTACCCCAGCTATGCCAAGGTGAGTGACGAGGACATTCATGCCCTCTACACCTACTTCATGCAAGGGGTCAAACCGGTGGCCACGGCGGCGCCGGCCAGCAGCATGAGCTTCCCCTTCAATATCCGCTGGGGCATGAAGCTGTGGAATATCTTCTTCGCCAATGACAAACCCTTCAAGGAGCAAGATGGCTGGAACGCCGAAATCAGACGCGGTGCCTATCTGGTCGAGGGTCTGGGCCATTGCGGCAGCTGCCACACGCCGCGCGGGTTCGCCATGAACGAGAAGGCCAGCGACAGCAGCCAGGCGCAGTTCCTCTCGGGCGGTGACCTCAACGGCTGGGCCGTGCCTTCGCTGCGCGGCATGCCGCACTGGAGCGCACAGGATATCGTCGACTACCTGCAGACCGGTCGCAACAAGACCGCCTCGGTGGCCGGTGAAATGAGCCTGGTGGTGGAGCACAGCACTGCGCACCTGAAGTCCGAAGACCTTCAGGCCATCGCGGCCTACCTGAAGACGCTCTCGCCGGTAGCCTCCAGCAGCAGCGGCCGGGTGACACCGCAAGGTGCCGAGGCCACGGCCAGGAAACTCACGGCGGCCAAGGATCTGACGCTGGGCGAGCGGCTCTATCTCGACAATTGCGCCGCCTGCCATTTCGTCAATGGCCGTGGTGCGCCGGGCATCTTCCCGGTGCTCGATGGCGCTACCGTGGTCAATGCCGACAATCCCAGCGCCTTGCTGCACGTGATCCTGGCCGGAGCGCGCACGCCCTCCACCGAGAAGGCGCCGTCGATCCTGGTCATGCCGGGCTTCGCTCATCGTCTCTCGGACAAGGAAGCGGCCGAGCTGGCCACCTTCGTGCGCCAGGGCTGGAGCAACCAGGCGGGTGCCGTGTCGGAAAGCCAGGTGAGCCGGATGCGCGCAGGCCTTGCCAGAGAAGGTTCCTGATCGCTTGCACGGATGGTTGCAATGAAAGGCCCGCATGCAGACATGCGGGCCTTTTTTACATCGCCAGGGTGCTCGCGCCGCGCGCGGCAATTGACCTGCAAGACCGATCACGCCACTATAGCGCTCACAAAATCTTCCTCGAAAGCAAGCATGTACCCCACCTACGGCGCCACCTATCGCGGCAAGCACATCAGTGTCACCTGCACGCAGCAACGCGATGGCGATGTCCTCTGCGCCGTCAGCATCGATGGTGAACCGGCCACCGGCCTGCGCGGCAATCCCTTCGGCTCGGTGGCGTCGGCACAAGTGGCAGGGGTGGGTTATGCGCGCGCGGTCATCGATACCCTGCTCGACAATGACGTGGCCGAGCGTCACGGCTATTTCATCCGGGTCAGCAGCAGGGAGCAGATCGACGGTACCTGGGTCGGCAGTTACCAGCTGCATCGCAATGACAATCCGGTCGCCTTCCGGCGCGTGGCGTGTGAGGACTTTCGCGGCAATACCCCGGTGGAGGCGGAACAGTACGCGATGGCGGCGGCCTTCGTCGCGGTGGATGCCGACATCGCAGCCGGCAGGCTCTGAGTTCCGGAAACCGCGTCAGGCCGTCTTTTTGCGGCGGCCCGGCAACTTGTCCTGCTGAGCCAGGATGGCCGACAGCAGGCCGGGGAAGCGCTGTTCGATATCGGCGCTGCGCAGGGTATTGATGTGCGTGGTGCCGTTGCTCTCGGTACGTACCAGTCCGGCTTCGCGCAAGACCTTGAAATGATGCGAGACGGTGGACTTGGGACGCCCGCCATCGAGCTCGCCACAGGTGGCACATTCCACGCGCGCGAGGTGGCGCACGATCTCCAGGCGGATCGAATCGCTCAGCGCGTAGAGCACGCGCTCCAGCACGAACTCGGCAATCTCGGGATGTTTGTAGGGACGCATCTGCAGGATGATACACCGTGGGTTATACTCCTTCCATAGTTCGAATATGTTCGAACCAACGAAACAGGTGATGTGCGTGCATGTCGCCTGCCGATTCCTTTTTGATTGTTGAAGAGAACTCCCATGTCTTCCCTGTTCACCCCTTTCAAGCTCAAGGACCTGAGCCTGCGCAACCGTATCGCCGTCCCGCCCATGTGCCAGTACATGGCGGTGGACGGCAAGGTCAATGAATGGCACCTGTCGCACTACGCCAGCATCGCCCGCGGCGGTGCCGGTCTGGTGATTGTCGAAGCCACTGCCGTCGCCCCGGAAGGCCGCATCACGCCCGGCTGCACCGGCATCTGGTCGGACGATCTGGCGCAAGCCTTCGTGCCGGTGGTGCAAGCCATCAAGGCCGCCGGTGCCGTGCCCGGCATCCAGATCGGCCATGCCGGCCGCAAGGCCAGCGCCAACCGCCCCTGGGAAGGCGACGACCACATCGCCGCCGACGATGCGCGCGGCTGGGACACCATCGCCCCCTCGGCCATCGCATATGGCAAGGGACTGCCCAAGCTGCCCAGGGCCATGAGCCTGGACGACATCGCCCGCGTACGCCAGAACTTTGTGGATGCCGCGATCCGCGCCCGCGAGGCTGGCTTCGAATGGCTGGAACTGCACTTCGCACATGGCTATCTGGGCCAGAGTTTCTTCTCGGCGCATACGAACCAGCGTGATGACATCTACGGCGGCAGCGTCGAAAACCGCGCCCGCTTCCTGCTGGAAACCCTGCGGGCGGTACGCGCAGTATGGCCGGAACATCTGGCCCTGACGGTGCGCTTCGGCGTGCTGGAATACGATGGCCGCGATGAAGAGACGCTGATGGAATCCATCGGCGTGGTGCGCCAGTTCAAGGACAGCGGCATGGACATGGTGAGCGTGACCATCGGCTTCACCATTGCGGAAGTACAGATCCCCTGGGGTCCGGCCTTCCTCGGTCCGATCGCCAGGCGGGTGCGCGAGGAAGCCGGCGTGCCGGTCTCATCGGCATGGGGCTTCGGCACGCCGGAACTGGCCGAGCGCGCTATCAGGGAAGGCCAGCTCGACCTGGTGATGGTGGGCCGCGCCCACCTGGCCAATCCGCACTGGCCCTATCAGGCGGCCAAGGAACTGGGCGTGGAACGCGCCTCGTGGACGCTGCCGGCACCGTACGCGCACTGGCTGGAACGGTATTGATGAGGCCAGGCTGCCTTCGCTGCGTGCCACCGGGCATGACAGGATCGCAGCCTTGGCGGCCAGCAAGCCGCTCAGGAATTCCCTGAGCGGCGTATGTGTTTTCTAGGGAAAATCACTAAAGCCAGCGGCGGTGGTCTGTCCTAAGATGAAGTCGTCTTGAGGAGATCATCATGTTCACCCCCTTCCTGCTGACTGCCGTTCTCTCTACCGTGATGCCCGTCGCGCTGTGCCCGGCGGGCATCATCCTGTTGGCCCGAGCCCGCTGGCGGCCGCCTTGCTGAGCGAGCGGGACGGCACCGAGCAGGTGCCGCCTGGTGTGTGTCTGCCTGAATCGCGATGAAATGATGTTGTCCCCCTGTTCGTTGGACCAGGGGGATTTTTTTGTGCGCGTCAGTAGAAAAGCAAAGTCCACAAGGGAACGCTGGCCAACAGCAGACAGCCGAGGAAGGCGGCAAGGAACAGCAGTTTTTTCTTTCGGGTGACCATGGTGAGCCTGCAAACGGGATGGGCGCGGCATGCGCAAGGCGGCAGTGTACCGCGCCCACCCGCATCAGGCCATGCCGTTGCGGCCATGCGCGCGAAAGCCCGGCCGCTCGCTCAGGCGCTCGTAATAGGCGGCCACGGCCGGCAGGGGTGCATGATCGAAGGGCGTACCGAACCAGCGGTTCACCGACAAGCCCACCGGAATATCGGCCAGCGTGAAATCCGGCCCGGCCACGAAGCCGCCACTGTGCTGCAACTGCTGCTCCAATACCTGCATGAAGCGCGTCCATCCGGCAATGGACGCCGCCAGTTGCTGCGCATCGCCATGCTCGGGCGACTTGCGCACCAGCGCCATGAAGGCATAGCTCCAGCTGCGGTTGAGGTCGCTGGCCTGCCAGTCGATCCACTGATCGATGCGCGCACGCAGGCGGCGGGTCTGCGGGTAGAGCGCGGTGCCGCCATATTGCCCGGCCAGATAGCGCAGGATGGCGTTGGACTCCCACAGGATGAAGCCATCATCATCGATGACCGGCACCATCGCATTGGGATTCATGGCAAGGAAGGACGGCTCGCTGGTCGCCCTGAAACCGATGCCCCAGTCCTGCCGCTCGAAGCTGATGTCCAGCTCGCTACAGGCCCACAGAACCTTGCGTACGTTGATGGAATTGTCACGGCCGTAAATCGTCAGCATGCGCGTCCTCTGCAGGGGGAGTGTCAAGATCCTCAAGCCTAGCAGGTGTACCGGTACAGTGACATGTACAGTTAGCCTGCAGAACGCGATGTGTCTGTTGCGCACCGCTGAAGTGGCACGGTACAAAGTCGTCAACTGTACCGGGACGGGTTGAACAAGTGGCCGTACAATCGTCATCCGATTGGCCATCCCGACACCGCATTGCGGTGCAGTCCACGCCCATGTCCTCCTCCAACATCGCCAAGCTGTTGCTGCTGGCCGCCATCTGGGGCACCAGCTTCATGCTCATGCGCATTGCCGCACCGGTCTTCGGTCCCATGCTGACGACCTTCGGCCGGGCCTCGCTGGCCACGCTGTCGCTGCTGACTTTTGCGCGCATGCGCGGGGTGCCGCTGCAGTGGCGCCGCAACTGGCTGCCCTATCTGGTGATCGGCGTCTTCAATACCGCCCTGCCCTTCGCTCTGTTTGCCTGGTCGGCGCTGCACATTCCCTCGGCCTACATGGCGACCATGAATTCACTGGCGCCGGTCTTCACGGCCATGTTCGGCTTCCTGCTGCTGGGTGAACGGCTGAGCCTGGTGCGCACCGGCGCCTTCGTGCTGGGCCTCGTCGGGGTGGCGGTGCTGGTGGGCATCGGCCCGGCACCGGCCGATGCGCTGGTGATTGCGGGCGTGCTGGCGGCCATGGGTGCTGCGGTCAGCTATGGTTTCGCCGCCACCTTCACGCGCATGCGGGCCGGTGGCATCCCGCCCATTGCCATGGCCACCGGCAGCCAGTTCGCCGCCGCCCTGTGCCTGCTCCCGCTGGCCGCGCCCTCGATGCCACATGCGCTGCAGGCCGGCACGCTGCCGGCGCTGCTCTCTGTACTGGTGCTGGGCGTGGTCTGTACTGGTATCGCGTACGCACTGTTCTTCCAACTGATTGCCGCCGAAGGGGCCACCAAGGCCATCACGGTGACCTTCCTGGTGCCGATGACGGCATCGCTGTGGGCCTGGCTGTTGCTGGATGAACCGGTGACCCTGGGAACCGTGACCGGCATCGCCATCGTGCTGGTGGCGACCGCCACGGCCCTGCGGGCCAAGCCGGCGGGGGCGGTCAAGGACAAGAAAGTGACCGCCTGAACCAGCCCCGCACACGGGCGGCCACGACAAAACAAGAGACGCTTACTGCGCGCCGTGCTCGGCCTTGAGGTAGTTCCAGATGCGGTCGATGTCGGGCGTGGCGCCATCCAGGCGGCGGTAGACGCGGATATCCATCTCGTCGCACCACAGCCCCTGCTCCAGTGCTTCGCTGTCGTTGGGCGCGATGGCCAGGGTCAGCTTGCCTTCGGCAATCTCACGCGAGACCGCGCTGGCCGGCAGCCAGGCGATGCCATGACCTTCCACGGCCATGCTCTTCAAGCCTTCGGCCAGGTCGGTCTCGAAGCGACGGAACAGGTGCACGCGGCGCGGGCTGGAGTGCAAGGCCTTCTCGACGATGCGCGAGAGCGAGGAATACGGCGAATAACTGAGGAAGGGTTGCGGATCATTGGGCGTGCCCGGGAGCACGTACTTGGGCCGGCCACCGGGCAAGGTCTTCACGTAAGGGCGCAGGGGTTCCTTGCCCAGCGAGAGCACGGCATAACGTTCGGTATCGAGGGCGATGCCCTGCTGGCGGTGGTCATAGCACAGCAGCAGATCGCAGTTGCGCTCCACCAGGGCCATGACCGCATCGTGCACGTTGCCGGCCATGACCGTGGTGACGATGGCGCCGATGGTCTTTTCGATTTCCGACAGCAGCTTGGGGAACACCGTCAGCAGCAGCGTATGCGGCATGGCAAAGCGCACCGAGGACTGCGCCCCGGCCAGCTGGCCGCGTAGCACCAGCCTGGCCTGCATGGACTGGTTGAGCATTTCCTTGGCGATCGGCACGAAGGATTCACCGGCCGGCGTGAGCGTGCAGGGATAGGAGGAACGATCGAACAGTTCAGCGCCCAGCCAGGTTTCCAGCGAGCGGATGCGGCGGCCGAAGGCCGGTTGCGTGACGTTGCGCAACTTGGCCGAGCGGCTGAAGTTCAGCGTGTCGACGACCGAGAGGAAGTCCTCCACCCATTTGATTTCCATCTTCCCTACCCCGTTTGGCTTGCCGCACTGGTCCGGCGGCCCCAAGGTACCGGCCACGTTGTACCTGGCGGCAACCCTTCCCTGAAACGCCAGCCAATATACCGAACGGCATGGACAGCGCCCTATGCCATTTTGGCATGGGGCCTGTGCAGGGGACGTGGAGAAGAGACAGGGAAACCCTCCTCAGTTCAGCAGCAACGGCGCGTTTCCTCAGCGCATCATTGTCCGCTGAACAGGTTCAGGCGTTGGCTTGCAGTTCCTGCAGTACCTCAGCCGAGGTGGCCAGACGCACGCCGGCCTTGGACATGGCTGCGAGGAAATCCTGGTACTGCGTCTCGAAGCCGGCCACCGGGCTCATGCAATCGGTCACCAGCACCAGGCGGGCGCGGCCGGGGGCATCGAGCTGGGCGGCGATGTGCTCGGTGGTGGCCCGCACGCAGTGACTGCCGGCTTCGCCGGTGATGTAGACCGTATCGGCCCGGGCCAGGGTGGCGATGAAGTCGCGATTAAGCTGGGTGGCCGGATCATCCTCGTCCGGCACTTCGGCCATCACGGCCGAATAGTGTTCGGTCCAGGGGTTGCTGCCCTTGCCCAGCTTGGTGACCACGCCCAGCGTGTTTTCTTCCCAGCGGTTATAGGCCGCACGCACGTCGGCATGGACCGCTGCGCCCCAGCTGCCGATCTCGCAGTGCACCGGCCAGACCATCAGGCGATAGCGTCCGGCGGCTTCCAGCGCATCGAGATAGGCCAGGGCGCGCGGCAGCGACTGCGGATCACGCGGCAGGTAGTCACCGGCGCGCACTTGCGCCGCCTCGATCTGGGTGAACGGCGCAACGGCCGCGCCATCACGCTGGCGCCAGAAGGTGGGATGAGCGATGTCCAGCCGGTGGTGCGCATCGAGGGTGATGCTGATGGCCGACAGTCCCGCTCCACCCTGATCGATCAGGCCTGCAACGCGTTGCAGGTCGGCATGGCTGCCGGCCACCGGCAATGCCGGTCGCAATACGCCACCCGTGGCCGGATCAGCCGGGAGCCAGGACGCTGGCAGGTCGCAAAAATCGTTTTGCGGATCGATCACGAGGAGATGCAGGGAGCGTTTCATGGTGTCCATATTCCGGTGGATCGGATTGCGGTGATGCCAGTGTAGACCACCTGATCCGAGCGCGACGGACAGACCCGATCCAACCGCTGCTCCGTTGGACGGCAGCGGCGCATCAACAGCCGCGAAAAAAACGGCGCACCCGATTGGATGCGCCGCTTTTTTCATGGCTCAGATTCTCGAGCAAAGCTCAGGCACAGCAATTACCGCCAGGTTCGGCGCCGCGCGCACGGCGCAGCACGTCACGGCGATGGCGCACGCGTTGCGAGACGCGATAGACGGCGCGCTGGGTCAGCATCATGGACAGGGTGCTCAAGCTGAACTCGGCGGCAATGAGCAAACCGACCAGAGCGGTAAATTGCAGGTAAATCCGTGGATAGACGGACAGGCTACGCGAGAACAGTTGATGCAGCATGATGAATTCCTCTTTCTTGTTTTACGTGCTTGGGGTTCCTGCCTCACACCGGTGATGGTGCAGCGAACCGCGATGCGTGACCAACAGGATCGGCGCACGCATCGCATGCCCCTGCATCAGGCACCTGTGTAAGTGGAGTCGGCGGCGCCACCGGCGGTTTGTACGGCGCTTCTGGCGGGGCCATTGCTGATGACCGGGAACACCGAGTCAGGCTGGTTGGCGATGCCTTGAGCCTGCGCGCGGGCCAGGTCGGCCTTCACGGCGGCGCGGGTGGTGTGCGACACGAAGGGCTGATCGACCGGATAGGGGGCTTCGGCGAAAGCGACGGATGAAGCGGACAGGGCCAGGACGGCGGCGATGAGAGTCTTTGCGGACATGATGTTTCTCCTTGAATGCGTTGAGGGGACTTCAGTAGGGTTGCTTACAGTTCAGTGATGCATGTGGCCGGGATGTCGGTCGGCTCAAGCCACTCTCTAGAACCGCATCGCTTCTTGGGTTGCGATGTCGTTCATCGATGGACTGAAGTCTACGGAAGAGCGCAGAGGAGAAAAACCATGCTGTAAAGAATTGAGTGTTCCAGGTTCTGGAACAATCGCCTCAGCCTGTCAGGCCGATGGGCGGGATGCGGTGCGAATTCATGGGGGCTCTCCTGATGTCAGGTCCACTGGCGCTGGCTCACGCGCAGCGGCTGGGTGTATTCCTCATGCTGGGCTTGTTTCACTACGGGCTGGATGTTGCCGTGCCGCGCGCCAGTCGATGCGGAAGGCGCCTGCGCGGCTGGCCTCATCTGACGGGGCGGCCGTTCCACCGGCGGAGTGCGTCCGCCTCCCAGTGACTTGCGCAGGCGCTGGCGCGCCGGATCGTCAGGGTGTTCACCCACACGTTCGTTGGCGGAATGTTCGGAATTGGATTGGCGGTTGGCTTGCACGATGCGGTTCTCCCATCTCGACGCGGCATACGGAGGTGCCGTCTTGCAGGGGAGTATCCGCTTGGCGCACTGCCGCGATAAGCGGACAACGGCTCTGCCTGCTGTGGGAAAGCAGGCAGAGCCGCAGCGCTGCCGGTGCGCCTGTGGCGGCGCTCAGAAGTGATGGTCGTAGCGGATCTGGAATTTGCTGTTCTCGGCGCGGTTGCGCACCGCGAATTCCTGATAGACGTTGAAGAACAGCAGATCGCGTTCCGACAGTCGTACCATCGCTGCCGGCCCCAGCCCGACCACCCGTTCGCGGCGCCCGCCGACGTCGCTGCCGTTGACCTTGGTATCGGTGACCTGCTGCAGCCAGTAGCCGGCCGCGCCGACGGTCAGATCAGGACTGAGCTCGTACTCGGCCGCGAAGTTGGCATGCACCGCCTGTCCCGCCTGGGTGGAACTGACGTTGTTGCCGAAGGCTGCACTGGGGGAGTTGTTGCGGGCATTCCAGAGGTAGTGCAGGCGCCAGCTGAAGCTCAGCTTCGGTGTGGCCCAGAGCGTGCCGGCCCAATAAGGATCGAAGGACCAGGTATTGCTGCCCGGATTGACGGTGGCGTTGCGGTCGTAGGCGCCCGTGGGGAGGATGAATTGCATTTCGAAGCGCTGCGAATAAAGCGGCCCTTGCGTCCCCATGACGGGATCGTACTGCACAGACACGCCGGCGGTGATGTCGCCGATACCGGTATTGCCGCGAAGGATGGCGTTGCCCGCGCCATCGTCGACCTTGGCACTGGCCACCCACGGCACCAGCACCTGGAAGCCCAGTTGCTTGTTGCCGAACTTGGCGCCGGGCGGCACGTAGATGAACTGCGTGACGGGCGCGAAGACGCTGATGTCCTGGGTAGCAGGAAAGCCGAGCCGGTTGCCGTTGTTGTCCACCAGCTTGGTGGCCTTGCTGTAGGTGAGGTATTCGACGAAATAAAAGCCGGGGCCGCCGGGCAGCGGTGCGCCATCGAAGAAGCTGGTGCTGCCCAGGTTGACGGCGGGCTGGTCAAAAGCGCTGGCCAGCGCCGGCATAAAAGCCAGCGCCAGGGCCAGACGCGCGGCGCGCAGGCGGGCAGATTGTCGGTTCTCTCTCATGTTGTCTCCTTGTGTTCTTATCGGATCGGGCCTGTCGCGGCCCTTCAGAGGTAGGTGGACGCCAGGCCGCCATCGACCGGCAGGTTCACGCCATTGACCCAGCGACTGCCGTCACTGCAGAGCCAGACAATGGCCGCAGCGATCTCGTCGGGATAGGCCGGACGCTTCATGCGGTGGGCATCCTTCTGCACGCGGTCCTGACCCAGCATGGTCACGAAGTCGCCCAGGATGGGCGTGATCACCGGACCGGGGGCCACGCTGTTCATGCGTACCGAGTGCTGCAGGAACCACGGCTGGGCCTGCGCCATGCTCCAGACGATCAGCGCTTCCTTGAAATACTGGTAGCAGCTTTCCTGCGGGACCGGATGCTGCGCCAGCCAGTCGGCGCCCGCCGCAAAGCCCACGGTCTGTGCCAGCGCCTTGTGCTGTTCCAGCCGCCTGGGCCATTCGGCGCCGAGGATGGAGGCCACATTGACGATGGCGCTGCCCGGCGGCATGCGACGGATCAGCACTTCGGTGAGATGGCGCAGGCCGAGATAATTGACGCGCGCCACCAGATCAACCGGTGCCGTGCCGGGCACCCCGGCCACGTTGCACAGGCCATCGATCTTCTCGGGCAACTGCGCAGCGGCGTCATGGATGGCATCGGCGCTGGAAAGATCGGCCTGCACGAAGCCCTCCAGGCTGATGGCGGGCGGGTTGCGGTCCACCCCGATCACGCGCGCACCCTGTACCCGCAACAGCCGGGCAGTCTCGGCACCAATGCCGGAAGCAACTCCGGTGACGACGATGGTTTTGTCTTGCAGTGTCATGCTGGTCTCCTTGAATAATGATTGGTATTGTTTATATCGTTTATACGATTTATATCGTTTGCTGCTTCAGCGACGCAGTGGATTCAGAAGGGATAGGCACTGGCCTGTTCCTTGACCGTGATCCACTTCCATTGCGTGTACTCTTCCCAGTCGGCCGGGCCGCCCACGCTGGTGCCGTTGCCGGCGATGCCGGGGCCGCCGAAGGGATTGACGCATTCATCGTTGACGGTCTGGTCGTTGACGTGAACCATGCCCTGACGCAGCCGCGCGGCCACCCGCATGGCACGTCCGAGGGAGCCTGAGATCACTCCGGCCGCCAGCCCGCCTTGATTCTGGTTGGCCAGGGCGATGGCTTCTTCCTCGGAATCGACGCTGATGACACTGGCCACCGGACCAAAGATTTCTTCATCAAAAACGCGCATGCCCGGCCGCACGCCGCTCAATACGGTCGGTTGATAGAACAAACCTTCATAGCTGCCGCCAGCGAGCAGGCGGGCGCCTGCCGCCACGCTGTCCTGCACCAGCCCGTGCACGCGCTGCAACTGGCGCGCATCGATCAGCGGGCCCAGTGCCACCTGGCCGCTGGCACCGTCGCCCACGGGCAGGTGGCGCGCCTTTTCCACCAGCCGCTCCAGCAGGCCCGGCGCCTGCGAGGCATGCACCAGGATGCGATTGGCCGCCATGCAGATCTGGCCCTGATGCAGCCAGGCGCCCCAGGCGGCGTTGCTGGCGGCGATGTCGAGGTCGGCATCATCAAGGATCACCAGCGCATTGGCCCCGCCCAGTTCCAGCGAGACCTTCTTGAGATGGCGTCCGGCCAGCTCACCGATGCGGCGGCCCACGGCGGGCGAGCCGGTGAAAGCGATCATCGGCACCTGCGGCGCCGTGACCAGCGCCTCACCTGCTTCTGCGCCGCCCGGCAGGACGTGCAAGAGGCCGCGCGGCAAGCCCGCTTCCTCGAAGACACGCGCCAGCATGAAGCCGCCCGAAACGGGCGTGCGCACATCCGGCTTGACCACCACCGCATTGCCCGCGGCCAGCGCCGGCGCGACCGTGCGCAGGGTCAGGATCAGCGGGAAATTGAAGGGCGAGATCACGCCGATCACCCCCAGCGGCGCGCGCCTGGCGATGCTCAGGCGCCCGGGGCTGCTGGGCAGCAGCTGACCCTGGGCTTGCAGCGGCATGCCAGCGGCCAGATGGCACAGGGTGATGGCTTCGCGCACCTCGTGTTCGCCCTTGAAGAGCACGCCGCCGGTCTCGCGTGCAACCATGCGCGCCAGTTCGTCGAAGTGCTGCTGGAACAGCGCGGCGGCACGACGGAAGATATCGGCCCGCTCACGCGGCGGCACCGCCACCCAGTCGGCCTGGGCCGCCACGGCCGACTGGACCGAGATGGCCACATCGTCGGCACCGGCCAGACCGACTTCGGTCAGCGGCTGGCCGGTGGCGGGTTCGATGACGGTGGTGCCGTGTGCGGTTTCTTCCCAGCGTCCGCGGAACAGATGGCGTTGCCAGCGGGAAGGATCGAGAAAGGTGGTGGATGGCATGCGAGGTCTCCTTGGTAATGGCCGGTAAGTCCGGATCAGCGGCCATATTGCAAAGCCTGTGCCACGGCGCAAAGCGCCATTGCATGCGGCTTTGCAGCAAGCTCATCAGCTCGCGCCACCAGCGGTCGGACGAATTTTTGGCGCCAGGAATTTGCTGCGCCGGAGCAGAATTCTTGATGCACTGCAGCTTGCGCATTTGCGCAAAGTCGCCAACCATCAGCGCACTGAATTTCATCATCTAATGAAACGCGCGCACCACCGCCCGCTCGCCCAATCCCAGCCAGGAGCCTGCCCATGCCGCCATCCCCGCGTATTTCCCTTGCCGAGATGGTGCGCAGCCAGGGGGGTGCGGCAGCGCCTATGCAGCTCAGTTCGGCCAGCACCGACCGCTGGAGCGTGGACGCCCATCCGACCCTGGCGGACCTGAGCGAATGCCTGTTCTTTTCGCCCGGCGATGGCCGCATCTGGCTCAATGACCAACGCATGCTGCTCATCCACAGCCGCAGCATGGGCACACTGCGGCGCGAGCTGATCGACAATCTCGGCATCGACAAGGCACGCGGCCTGCTGACCCGCGCCGGCTACATCTCCGGCGCGCGCGATGCGCAACTGGTGCGCGAACGCTGGCCCGATGCCGATCCCTCCACCATCCTCATGGCCGGCACCCGGCTGCATACGCTGGAAGGCGTGGTCAAGGTGATCCCGGTCAGCTTCAGCTATGACCCGCAAAGCGGGCGCTACGAGGGCGAATTCCTCTGGCACAACTCCAGCGAAGCCGATGAACATCTGGCCGCCTACGGCATCGCCACGGCCCCCTCATGCTGGCAGCAGATCGGCTATGCGATCGGCTATGTGAGTACGCTGCTGGGTCATCTGGTGATCTTCCGCGAAGCGGAGTGTCGCGCGATGGGCACGCCGCATTGCCGGGTCATCGGCAAATCGGCCGAACTGTGGAGCGACGCCGAAGAGGACCTGCGCTACCTCAATGCGCAGGACTTCGTGGGCAGCGGCATGCTGGCCACCGATGGCGAGGTCGCGGCCGAGAGCCCAGGCGGACTCAGTGCCGAGGCGGTGGAGGCGATGGAGGCCGATCTGACCCGCGCCCTGGTGGGCACCTCCGCCGCCTTCAACGCCGCCTGCCACCTGCTCAACCGGGTGGCGGCCACCGATGCCACGGTGCTCTTCACGGGCGAATCGGGGGTGGGCAAGGAGCGCTTTGCGCGCATGCTGCACCAGATCGGTCGCCGTGAACGACAAGCCTTCATCGCCATCAATTGCGCCGCCATTCCCGAGACGCTCATCGAAACTGAACTGTTCGGTGTGGAACGCGGCGCCTATACCGGGGCCACGCAATCACGCGCCGGCCGCTTTGAACTGGCCGATGGCGGCACCCTGTTCCTCGACGAGGTGGGAACCTTGAGCCTGGTCGCGCAAGGCAAGTTGCTGCGGGTGCTGCAGGAGGGCGAATTCGAGCGGGTGGGTTCGACCCGTCCGGTCAAGGTCAATGTGCGGGTGGTTGCGGCCACCAATGAAGACCTGGCCGTGGCGGTACGCGAGGGCCGCTTCCGTCAGGACCTGTTCTTCCGGCTCAACGTATTCCCGATTCACCTGCCTCCCTTGCGCGAGCGGCGCGACGACATTCCGCTGCTGATGAATCACTTCCTCAAGTTCTATGGTCAGCGCCACGGGATCGCGGTGCGCGGTTTCACCCAGCGGGCGGTACAGGCCCTGCTCAACTACAGCTTCCCGGGCAACATCCGTGAATTGCAGAACCTCATCGAACGCGGCGTGATCCTGGCGCAAGGCCATCCGCTGGACTTGCCGCACATGTTCATCAGCGGGGAGAGGCTCAATGACGAGGTGCTGTCCCTGCAGGGCGAGACCGGCACGCTGGCAGGACGGCACGGGCATGGGCATGGCGAGGCCAGCAGCGAGGCCGGGAGCCTCCTGGAGGTAGTGCAGCAATGGCGCAGCGCGCAGCAGAAGGAAGACGCCGCGCTGTCCTTGCCTGCGTTGGAGCAGACCCTGATCAGCGAGGCCATCGCCCGTGCCGGTGGCAACCTGTCGGCGGCAGCGCGCCTGCTGGGTATCACGCGGGCGCAGCTGGCTTACCGGCAGCAGAAGAGAGAGCAGTAGTAAGCCTGCGACATCGCGCAAGAACAAGACAATCGACAACCCTCAGGCGACGTTCTTGTAGGGACTGGGCCGGTCGGCCTCCTCGGCGACGATCTGCATCTCGCCGATGCGGTTGCGCAATTCTTCCCAGGGATGCGTAGGGAGGGTCTCGTCGTGGCGGGCATGCCGCCAGCGCAGCGCGAAGTCTTCCGCATCGTGGCCCATCTCATCCTGCCAGCGGTGCTCCAGTGCGATGAACAGTGCAATGGCGGCCACCAGTCCGAACGAACACAGCACCAGCGCGGCGTAGATGGCGTACTGCATGATGGCATCGAACCAGCCCATGTCCTTCCCGTCCTCATCGTTTCATCACAATGCGGCGATGATATTCCCCTGTCCCGTACCCGCCCATCAGGAAATGACTGAGGCGCCGCCGGCACGGGCGGCCAAGCTCATCCACAGGAACCCGCGCTGCATGCAGACGGTCTGCCGTTCAGGCGCGCACCGCCTGCGAATCGCCGCGATCTCCCTGTTACGGAAGCCCTCGATGACTGCACATGCCTGCTCCAACATTCCTGCCCGCCTCGACCGCCTGCCGTGGTCGCGTTGGCACTGGCGCGTGGTCATCGCACTGGGCGTGGCCTGGGTGCTGGACGGGCTGGAAGTCACGCTGGTCGGTTCGCTGGGCAGCGTGCTCGAACGCAGCGACACCCTTGCTCTGAATGCCGCACAGGTCGGCTGGACCGGCTCGCTCTACATCGCCGGGACCGTGCTGGGGGCACTGGTATTCGGGCGCCTGACCGACCGGCTGGGCCGCAAGCGGCTCTTCATGCTCACGCTGATGCTGTACATGGCGGCCACCCTGGCCACTGCCTTTGCGCAGGATTTCCTGTTCCTGGCGCTGTGCCGTTTCGTGACCGGGCTGGGCATCGGCGGCGAATATGCCGCCATCAATTCGGCCATCGATGAGTTGATACCCGCACGCGTGCGGGGGCAGGTCAACCTCATCATCAACGCCAGCTTCTGGATCGGTGCGGCATTGGGCGCAGGCCTGTCGCTGGTGATCCTGGATCCGCAGGTGATGGGCGCCGCGCTGGGCTGGCGCGCCTGCTTCCTGCTGGGAGCGGTGCTGGCGGTGGCGGTGCTGCTGGTGCGCCGCCATGTGCCGGAGAGTCCGCGCTGGCTGCTCATGCATGGCCGCGATGAGGAGGCCGAACAGGTGGTGCGCAAGATCGAGGCCGAGGTCGCGCAGCAGCACGGTCCCCTGCCGGCCCCGGCCGACGTGGCCGCAGCCCCGGGCCAGGCAGGCAGCGGCATGCTGCCCTGGCGCGAGATCGCTCAGGTGCTGCTGCATCGCTACCGCCAGCGCAGCGTGATGGTGGCGCTGATGATGGTGGCGCAGGCCTTCGTGTACAACGCCATCTTCTTTACGTATTCGCTGGTGCTCACGCGTTTCTTCCAGGTGCCGGACCATCGCGTGGCGCTCTACATCTTTCCCTTTGCGCTGGGCAATGTGCTCGGGCCGGTGTTGCTGGGTCACCTGTTCGACAGCATCGGCCGCCGTCGCATGATCGCGGCCACTTACCTGCTCTCCGGTGCGGGGCTGGCGGGCACGGCCTGGGCCTTCAATGCCGGGTGGCTGGATGCGCGCTCGCTGGCGCTGTGCTGGAGCGCGGTGTTCTTCGTGGCCTCGGCGGCAGCCAGTTCGGCCTACCTGACGGCCAGCGAGGTATTCCCGCTGCGCATGCGTGCCATGGCGATTTCGATTTTCTACGCCATCGGGACGGGGGTGGGTGGATTCGTCGCGCCGGTGCTGCTGGGCTGGCTCATCGCCAGCGGGGACCGCCATGCGGTGGCTGCCGGCTATGCGCTGGGCGCATGCCTGGCGCTGTTGGCGGGGGCGTGCGCGCTGCGCTTTGCAGTGGATGCGGAACGACGTACGCTGGAAGAGGTGGCGGAGTGGCGATCCTGAATGACGTGATGACCGGGGGCCTCTGTCATCAGCCGGGCTTATGACAGGATTTTCTCCGCAATGCCCGCTCCCAGCGGCGCCAGCAAGGCCTGCAATTCCTCTTCATCAAACTTGATGGTGGCCGTGTCGTCGCGGCCCAGCATGCCTTCGGCCAGGGCTGACTTGCGCGTCTGCAGTTCCAGCAGCCGCTCTTCGATGCTGCCTTCGATGACCAGCTTGTAGACGAACACCTGACGTGTCTGTCCCAGCCGGTGTGCGCGGGCGATGGCCTGTTCTTCCACGGCGGGGTTCCACCAGGGATCGGCCAGGATCACGGTATCGGCGGCAGTCAGGTTCAGGCCGACGCCACCCACCTTCAGACTCACCAGCATCAGCGGCACTTCACCTTGCTGGAAGCGCGCGATCACACTGCTGCGGGCGGCCGGTTCGGTGTCACCGGTGAGCATCAGGCAGGGCAGTTTCAGCGCCTGCAGTTCTGCCTCGATCAGGCTGAGCATGCTGGTGAATTGCGAGAACAGCAGGATGCGCCTTCCCTCCTCCACCAGCGCCGGCAAGGTGTCGCGCAGCCACTCGGTCTTGGCGCGTTCCAGGCCGGGCGGCATGCGGCCCTGCTTCAACAGATAGGGATCGCAGCAGACCTGCCGCAGCTTGAGCAAGGCATCCATGACGCTCACCTGACTGCTGCCGAGGCCGCGCCGTTCGAGTGCCCGCCGGACCTGCTTGTCGGCGGCGATGCGTACGCTTTCGTAGAGTTCGCGCTGGCGGCCCTGCAATTGCAGGCGTTCGATGATCTCGATGCGGGCCGGCAGCTCCTGCAATACATCCTCCTTGCGCCGACGCAGGATGAAGGGGCGCACGCGTTGCGCCAGCAGGCGCGCACGCACCGTCTCACCCTGCTGCTCGATGGGCTTGCGCCAGAGCCGCGCAAAGCTGCGCGCATCGCCGAGAAAGCCGGGCATGAGGAAATGGAACTGGCTCCACAATTCACCGAGGTGATTTTCCAGCGGCGTGCCGGTCATGCACAGACGATGACGTGCGTGCAGGCGGCGTGCTGCTGCGGTGCTGCGGGCGGAGGCGTTCTTGATGGTCTGCGCCTCGTCGAGCACCAGCAGATGAAAGCGCAGCGACCGCAGCAGGTCGAGGTCGCGCCAGAGCAGCGGATAAGTGGTCAGTACCAGATCGGCCTGTCCTTCGGCAATCGCGGCGACATGGCGGCTACGGTCCGGTCCATGCAGCACCGTCACGCGCAAGGCCGGTGCAATGCGCTGCGCTTCTTGCTGCCAGTTGAACAGCAGCGAGGTCGGCACCACCACCAGCGCCGGCAGGTCGAGCCGGCCGGCCTGTTGTTCGATGAGCAGATGGGCCAGCACCTGGGCGGTCTTGCCCAGGCCCATGTCGTCGGCGAGGATACCGGCCAGACCCTGCTGGCGCAGGTACTGCATCCACGCCACGCCTTGCAGCTGGTAGCCGCGCAGGGTCAATCCCAAACCCTCGGGCGCTGGCACCGGCTGCACGCTGCCGGCCACACGCAGGCGCTGCGCCAGTTGCAGCACGCCGGCGGCTCCGCTCATGCGCCAGGGAGTGCCGCCTTCCAGGGCCTGCAGATCGGCTTGCAGGCTGTCCAGGCGATGCGCATCCCAGGGCGAGAGTTGCAGCGGGCCTTCCTTGCGTTTGAGGTCGACCAGCAAATCCAAAAGCGCCAGCACCACCGCCTTGAGCGGACCGGCCATGGCATCGATGCGCCGGCCACCGGGTGCACGCAGCGAGATCACCGCATGCGGGTCCATGCGCTCGACCTGCTGTGCATCGGCCCAGCGTGGATCACGCCGCAACAGGTCGGCCACCATCGGCGCCACATCCATGATCTGGCCCTCGACCTCGATACCGATGGAGAGCAGCCAGCGGCCGGCGGGATCGAGGCCATCGAAGATCTCGCTGGAGAAGGCGCGGGGTTGCAGGGGCGCGGCGACTTCGCGCGCACTGACCTCGCCGGTCTGGCTGCTGACGATGAAGCGCCAGGCGGTGACCGGCACGCTCTCGTGCGCAAACCCGGGACGCACCCGCAGCGTCCAGCCCAGTTGCTGCAGGCGCGGCGCCTGGTCGGCCCAGAAGTCAGCGAAGGCGTCTTCCAGCATCAGGGTCCAGAGCGGGCCGGCATCGTGCAAGGGGTTTTCGGCGCGCCATTGCAGGGCATCTTCGCGCAGCGGCAACAGGCCCATCTCGCGGATGGTCTCCAGCGCCGCGGCCTCGGCGGCCAGGTCGCGCGCGATGTGCGCGGGGGTGTAGCCGCCCTCGTCATCGGCATGGCCGGTGGGCGCCGGCATGCTCCAGCGCTGCGCGCCCTGGCCATACACCCACTCGATCTGCGCCACCGTCACCATGCCGCCGCGCGGCCCGAACAGGCCATGCGCACGCATGCCCAGCAAGCCGTCGCCACGGGTGAGCGTCTGCAAGGTCAGGCGGGGATGGAATGCGCTGGGGGAAGGCGAATCAGGCATGCGGGCGGGAGAAAACGTGGAAGCGGCCATTGTAGGGCGCTTCGCGCAGGGCGTGCAGGATCAGGGCAGCAGCTTGTGCGCGGTACGGTCATGCGTGGCGCGCATGGGCAAGCGGCGCAGCGACGGACTTACCTGGCCGGCGGGGTGATGCAGAAATCCAGCATGCCGAAGGGCGTACGGCCCTCACCGGTCGCCCACACCCATACCGCCCAGCACAGCAGGCTGCACACCAGCAGCAGGGCCAGCACGATGTGCAGTCCGGATGCCTTGCGCAGGAAACCTTCAACGCGGTCAAACAGGGCGGTCATGGAGAAACGGGGCAATGGGAACAATGAGAGGCACCTATTTTAGCCAGACGGCCGCCGCAAGAACATGGGACAAATCGCCGCAGTGTCAGTGTGGCAATGATGACGGGACATTTTTCGCATCATTTTTCGCATCTGCTGTCAGGAAACTATCGTTGACATCCCGTATCTGGTACCGCTACCATCACACCAAAATAAATTTGGTACCGCTACCAATCTGCCCGGTTCAGCCTGCTCTCCCCCAAGGCTTTTGCCGGGCGGCAATTACTTCCTCTCAGGAGACATCGCTTGAAGACGATCAAAGGCTTGCGCTGGTGGATCATCGTGCTGGTTTGTCTGGGCACGATCACCAACTATCTGGCACGCAATTCACTGGGCGTACTGGCGCCCACGCTCAAGGACGAACTGGGGATGAGCACCCAGCAATATTCCTACGTGGTGGCCGCCTTCCAGGTCGGCTATACGATCATGCAGCCGGTCTGCGGATTCGTGGTGGACCTGATCGGGCTGCGCATCGGCTTTGCCCTGTTCGGCGTGCTGTGGTCGATTGCCGGCGTGCTGCATGCGGGCGCGACCGGCTGGCTCTCGCTGGCCGGCTTGCGCGCGCTGATGGGTCTGACCGAGGCGGCCGCCATTCCTTCCGGCATGAAGGCGGTGGCCGAGTGGTTCCCGGACAAGGAAAAATCGGTGGCCGTGGGCTGGTTCAATTCGGGTACCTCGCTGGGTGCCATGCTGGCGCCGCCGCTGGTGATCTTCCTGCAACTGCGCTACGGCTGGCAGTCGGCCTTCGTGGTGACCGGCCTGCTCGGTTTTGTCTGGGCTGCGCTGTGGTTCGCCTTCTATCGCTCCCCGCGCGACCATGCGGCGCTGTCCGACACCGAACGCAACACCATCATCAGCGGCCAGCAGCGCCCGGTGAGCGCGGTGCGCGGCAAGCGTCCGGTCAAGGACGTGGTGACGTCGCGCCGCTTCTGGGCCATCGCGCTGGCGCGCTTTTTTGCTGAACCGGCCTGGCAGACGTTCAGCTTCTGGATTCCGCTGTACTTCGTCAACGAGCGTCACCTCGATCTCAAATCCATCGCCATGTTCGCCTGGCTGCCCTTCCTGGCGGCCGATCTGGGCGGGCTGGTGGGTGGCTACCTGTCGCCCTTGCTGATCAATCGCTTCCGCGTGCCGCTGATCTGGTCGCGCGTCTATGGCGTGGTGCTGGGCGCGGTGATGATGATCGGACCGGCCTGCGTCGGCCTGGTGGCCTCTCCCTATACGGCCATCGCGCTGTTCTGCGTGGGCGGCTTTGCGCATCAGATGATTTCCGGCCTGGTCAATACGCTCTCGGCTGACGTGTTCGATCCCGAAGAGGTGGGTACCGCCAGCGGCTTTGCCGGCATGTCGGCCTGGATCGGCGGCCTCGGCTTCTCGCTGCTGGTGGGCGCGCTGGCCGATACGGTAGGCTATGGGCCGCTGTTCGGCATGCTGGGCGCCTTCGACCTGATCGGTGCCGTGCTGCTCATCATCCTGATCCGTGGTCAATCCAATGAGGAGCGCGCCGCGCGCACGCCGCCTCGTACTGTCTAAACGCAACGCAAGGGTTTCATCATGTCCATGCTCCATCCTCCGCGCTTCGCGCTGCAGTCCCGCAACGGCAATCATCTGCGCCTGACGGCCGAATCGGGTGCGGCCATCGAACTGTTCGTCCTGGAAGAAGACATCCTGCGCGTGCTGGTGCTGCCCGAGGGCGAGCTGCGCGGTCCGGCCTCCTGGGCCGTTGCGCCCGGTGCCGAAGACACGCCGCCGCAAGGCCGTGACCGCCGCGACATGAGCGGCTTCACGCTGCCCGCATTCACGCTGCGCGAAGAAGCCACCCGTGTGCAGATCGAGACAGCGCAGATCCGTCTGACGGTGATGCTGGAAGGTGGCTTCTGCCAATGGGAAATGCAGCGCCAGGGCCAGTGGCAGACGGTGCTGGCGGACCGGCCCACGCAAGCCTACAACTTCGGTTACTGGGATCAGCAGGTCTATCACTACCTCAAGCGCCAGCCCGATGAGATGTACTTCGGCCTGGGCGAGCGTGCCGGTGAGATGAACCGCGCCGGCCAGTCCTACGAGATGCGCAACATCGATGCGATGGGCTACAGCGCGCGCAACACCGATCCGCTCTACAAGCACATCCCGTTCTACATCACCTGGAATGCACAGGCGGCCAGCGGCTTCGGACTGTTCTACGACACGCTTTCCGACTGCCGCTTCGACATGGGCCGCGAGCTGGACAACTACCACGGTCCGTATCGCTACTTCGTGGCGCCGCATGGCGATCTGGATTACTACTTCATCGCCTCGCCCGATACCCCCGTGGCCGCCACCCGCCGCTTCACCTGGCTCACCGGCCGGCCCGCCTGGATGCCCAGGTGGGGACTGGGCTACTCCGGCTCCACCATGAGCTATACCGACGCACCCGATGCCCAGGCGCAGATGGGGCAGTTCATCGACAAGTGCCGCGAGCACGACATCCTGTGCGACTCCTTCCACCTGTCCTCGGGCTATACCTCGATTGGTCCCAAGCGTTACGTATTCCACTGGAACACCGACAAATTCCCCGACGCCAGAGGCTTCGTGCAGAGCTATCACGACGCCGGCGTGCACCTGTGCGCCAACATCAAGCCCTGCCTGTTGCGCGATCATCCGCAGTTCGAACAGGCGCGCGAGGCGGGGCTCTTGATCAGCGACAGCCAGGGCCAGCCGGCCTGGGTGCAGTTCTGGGATGAGGTCGGGGCCTATCTCGATTTCACCAATCCCGCCACCCAGCAATGGTGGAAAGCCAACGTCAGGTCGGCCCTGCTGGACTACGGCATCAGCGCCACCTGGAACGACAACAACGAATTCGAGGTCTGGACCCCGGATGCCCTGGCCCACGGCTTCGGCGCGCCCTATCCGGTGCAGCAGGCCAAGGTGCTGCAGACCATGCTGATGATGCGTACCTCGCATCAGGCGCAATCCGAGGCGGCACCGCAGCAGCGTCCCTTCCTGGTGTCGCGCTCGGGGGGCGCCGGCATGCAGCGCTACGTGCAAACCTGGTCGGGCGACAACTACACCTCGTGGGAAACCCTGCGCTACAACCTCAAGATGGGCCTGGGCCTGGCGCTGTCGGGCGTGTCCAACATCGGCCACGACATCGGCGGCTTCGCAGGTCCGGCGCCGGAACCGGAACTGCTGGTGCGCTGGGTCGCCTTCGGCGTGTTCATGCCGCGCTTCTCCATCCATTCGTGGAACGACGACAAGACCGTCAACGAACCGTGGATGTATCCCGAGGCGACCGCGCAGATCGCCGCGCTCATCAAGCTGCGCTACCGCTTCATTCCTTACCTCTACGAATTGCTGTGGCAGTCCACCCGGGACTACCAGCCGGTGCTGCGCCCGACCTTCGCGCAGTTCCCGCAGGACCGCCGCTGCTATGAGGAATGTGACGACATGATGCTGGGCACCGACCTGCTGGTGGCCCCCGTGGTCGAGGCCGGGCAGACCGAACGCGAAGTCTATCTGCCGGCAGGTGCCGATTGGGTGTCGTACTGGAGCGGCGAGAGCTTCGCCGGCGGCCAGCGCATTCGTTTGCCCGCGCCCTGGGACCAGCCGGTGATGCTCATCCGCAAGGGCGGGGTCATCGCCATGAATGTGGCCGAGCAGCACTTCGGCCAGCCCGCCGATGCGCGCGCTTTCCTGGTGGCCCCGGTGGCCGGCGCAGGCGAAGCCAGCGGCGGCTGCATCGAGGACGACGGCCACAGCCAGGCCTGGCGCGAAGGCCAGCAGGGACGCTGGCAGGTGCGTGCCCGCAGCGATGCCCACAGCATCACGCTGCACGTGACGCAGGAAGGCCAGATGCCGGTGGCCACCAACACGGTGGACATCTGGCTGCCGGCTGACGACACGCGCACCTTGCATACGCCCGCGGCCCGCATCGCCAGCGAGGTCAGCCGTCATGGCTGGCGCTGTCTGCGGCTCGACATGAAGGTCTGAACAACGCACCCAGTCACAACAAGCACAACAACCACGCCAAAAAAGGAGACGTGAATGAAAACGAAAAATTTCCCCATCCCCGCCGCCAGCCTGTCGCTGCGCCCCCTGTACCTGTGCGCGGCCCTGCTGAGCGCAGGCGCCACGATGCCGGCCTGGGCACAATCCTCGGTGACGCTCTATGGCACCGTCGACCTGGGCCTGGCCTATAGCAGCAACCAGGGGGGCGCTTCCAACACCTACATGAACTCCGGTGCGCTCAACGCCAGCAAGCTGGGCTTTGCCGGCAGCGAAGACCTGGGCGGTGGCACCAGCGCGCTGTTCCGTCTGGAAAACGGTTTCAGTGCCGATACCGGCGCCATGTCCAGCAGCGGCGTACTGTTCAACCGCCAGTCCTACGTCGGTCTGGCCAGCAGGGATTGGGGCCAGATCACGGTGGGCCGCCAGTACACGCCTTACTTCCAGTACGTGGGCGGACTGGGCCCGACCGGTGTGCTGACCGGCGCCACGGGCGCGCATCCGGGTGATATCGACGCGCTCGATACCACGCTGCGCATGAACAATTCGGTACTCTACACGCTGCCCACGCTGGGCGGCCTGCAGGCGGGCATCCAGTACGGCATGGGCGAACAGGCCGGTAGCGCCGCCAGCGGCAGCAGCGTCAGTGCCGCGCTGCGCTATGACTACCAGGCCTTCTCCTGGAGCGCCGGCTATACGCGCCTGAAGAACCTGGCCAATGGCAACAGCGCCGGCAGCTTCGGCAACGTGGGCAGCTTCGCCAACAATTCGCCCATCAACGCCGGCTATGCCTCGGCCGACAGCACCCAGTTGCTGGCCACGGCGGCCCGCTATACCTGGGGCGACCTGATGATGGGTCTGAACTATTCCAACGTGCAGTACAAACCCGGCGCACTGTCGGCCTTCACGCAGACGGCCACCTTCAACACCGTGGGCCTGATCGCCAGCTACAACCTCAATGCGGCCCTGACGCTGGCTGCCGGCTACAGCTACACGGCCGAGAAGGCGCGCAATGGCATCAGCTCGCCGGCCAAGTACAACCAGCTCTCGCTGGAGCAGGTCTATGCGCTCTCCAAGCGCACCGCCTTGTATGCGATCCAGGCTTACCAGCGCGCCAATGGTCAGACGCTGCGCGTGGGCAACTCCGGCACCAGCATCGTCGATGCCGTGGCCGCCGTGGGCGACTCGCAGAACGGCACCCCTTCCAACGGTCGCGGCCAGTTCGTGGCGATGCTGGGTATCCGCCATTCGTTCTGATGCCATGCTTGCGGGGCATGGGTTACCATGGCCGATTCATTGAACCCGGCCACGCTGCCATGACCACTGCCCTGCTCATCATCGATGTTCAACAAGCCCTGTGCATCGGCCCCGAGGCCGTTGCCAACGGCGACAGCACCATCGCCGCCATCAACCTGCTTTCCGGGAAGGCGCGCGCAGCCGGTGTGCCGGTGATCTTCGTGCAGCACGAAGACCAGGGCACGCTGGTCCACGACAGCGCCGGGTGGCAACTGGCGCAAGGCTTGCATCACACTGCCGCTGACCTGTATGTGCGCAAGCGCGGTTCGGATGCCTTCCACCAGACCGGACTGGAAGCCCTGCTCAAGTCCCACGGCGTGACGCAACTGGTCGTCTGCGGCATGCAGACCGAGTTCTGCGTGGAGTCCACCGTCCGGCGCGCGCTGGCATTGGGTTTCCCGGTGACGCTGGCAGCCGGCGCCCATACCACCGCACCCAACGGGGTACTGTCGGTGACCGATGTGATCGCGCATCACCAGACCACCCTGGCCAACCTGGGCGCTTATGGGGTACGTACCACTATCACGGCAGCCAGCGATATCCGCTTCTGAGCAGTCAGAAACGTTGTGGGCTGAAGGGAGTCAGGTCGATTTCCGGCGCCTGACCGGCCAGCAGTTGGGCCGCGATGCGGCCGGTGCGGGCCGAGCAGCCCAGGCCGATGTGGCCGTGGCCATAGGCATGGATGATGTCGCCGCTGAGGCGGGAGTGACCGATGCAGGGCATCCCGTCGGGCGTGCTGGGACGGCGGCCCAGCCAGTATTTCACGTCCTCCACCGGCAGCGTACGCGGCAGGCCGGGGAAGAGTTTGCAGGCGATATCGCGCATGATCTCGCCGCGCCGCCAGTCCGGCGCCGCCTCGAAGGAGGCGAACTCGACCTGGCCGGCGATGCGCAGGCCGGTTTCCATCTGCGTGGCAATGACCTTGAATTCGGACACCATCATCGGCGTGCGCGCGCGTGCCTGATGCTCATGTCCGCGTATGACGGCGTGATAGCCGCGCTCGCTCTCCAGTGGTACGCGGTCGCCCGCGGCCGCCGCCAGTGCCCTGGAGCGCGCCCCCGCACAGATCACGGCAGCGTCGCAGACGATCTCGCCAGCCTCGGTCAACACGGCCTTGAGCCGCCCCTGTTCCACCCGGAAGCCGGTGGCACGGCCATCGATACGGGTGGCGCCGCGCGCCAGTGCATAGGCCTGCAAGGCCTGCAGGTAGGCAGCGGGATTCTTGCAATGACCGGCCTCATCGACCTGCACCGCGAAACCGAAGGCCGGGTCGAGGTCCGGCTCACGCTCACGCAGGGCGTCGCCTTCCAGTTCCTGCCAGCGGATGCCCAGTTCGCGGCGCACCCCCCAACCAAAAGCATCGTTGTCGAAATGCCGGCGCGACCGATAGACGTGCAGCACGCCGGAGGTATCGATCAGGTGCGCCACGCCAGCCCGCCGCGCCACATCCAGATGCAGGCTGCGGGCATCGGCCACCAGCGTGCGCAGCGCACGCGCGGTGCTGCGGATACGATCGCGGCGGGCGCTGGCCAGATTGCGCAGCAGCCAGGGCGTCAGGCGCGGCAGATAGCGCCAGCGGATCGAGAGCGGTCCCAGCGGGTCCATCAGATAACCCGGCACCTTCTTCCACATGCCCGGTTCCACCGGCGGTATCACCGAATGCGAAGACAGCCAGCCGGCATTGCCATAGCTGGCCGCTTCCTCGCTGGCGACCGCATTGAAGTCCAGCAGGGTGACCTGCAAGCCCTGGTCCAGTGCGTGGATGGCGCTCATGAGGCCGACGGCGCCGCAGCCGATGATCACGGCGTGACGGGGAAAGATGATTTCGGGAGAAGTGGACATGGCAGCCTGTGCGATGCAAAGCAGCATGATACGAGAAGTCGCACCGGGGTGTGAGGCCGATATGGGCGCGCATGACAGCATCGGCGCAGCAGCGCACGCAAGCGTCCTGCGCGACCGGACAAGCTCAGCGATAATCTGTTTCCCTGCGCTGTGCGACGTATTGCACCGTGCAGGAATACGATCAACAAACCCGCTGCCCCTCGACCACCTCAGCTTCCGTTCTGAAAGGACTACCATGCGCATGTTCTCCCAAGCCATCCTGACCGCCCTGATCGGTCTGTCGGCCTGTCTGGCCACCGCTCCCGCTGCGGCGCAGGGGGTCTATGACGACTGGTCGGCCGTGAAGGCGCCGGCCGCTCCGGCGCTCTCACGGGTGAACATCGACCCGGCCACCACGGCCGTGCTGGTGCTCGATATCGCGCGCCAGACCTGCAATCCCGAGACCCGTCCGCGCTGCGTGGCGATGTTGCCGCGGGTGGCCAGGCTGCTGGCCATGGCGCGCGAGAAGAAGGTGCCGGTGATTTACACCCTGGGCGGCAACAGCACGCCCGCCGATATCTGGCCCGAGGCCGCCATGCAGGGCGGCGAGCCTCTGTTCAAGTCCGGTCCGGACAAGTTCGTCAATACCGATCTGGAAAAGATGTTGCGCGACAAGGGCATCAAAACGGTCGTCTGCATCGGTGCCGCAGCCCACGGTGCGGTGCTGCATACGGCGGCCAGCGCGGCCTTCCGGGGTTTTGACGTGGTGGTGCCGGTGGACCTGATGGCCTCCGACACCGCCTACGCCGAACAGTACACGGCCTGGCACCTGATCAATGCGCCGCGCCTGGGTGAGCGGGTCAAGCTGACGCAGTTGAGCTGGATCGAATGAGGAAGACGACAAGCTGATCCGCTGCAGGACCGATGCAGCGGATGCATCAATACGGGGATTTGATGCAGACTCCGCATCAATCCCCGTTGTGTTTTTTTGCGTGCCGCAAGGCGCAGGTCAGGCCTCGCGCAACTGGAAGCGCGCCACCAGGGCTGCCAGTTGATGCGTCTGGTCGCGCAATGAATGCGACGCCGCCGCGGCCTGTTCGACCAGCGCCGCATTTTGCTGGGTGCCTTCATCCATCTGCGTGACGGCGTGGCTGATTTCGTCGATGCCACGGCTCTGTTCGCGGCTGGCCACGGCGATCTCGCTCATCAGCGTGGTCACGCGGGCCACCGAATCGACGATCTCATGCATGGTCTGACCGGCCTGATCCACCAGGCCCGCACCGGTGGCGACCTGCTGCACCGATCCTTCGATGAGGCCCTTGATTTCGCGGGCGGCGGCGGCCGAGCGTTGCGCCAGGCTGCGCACTTCGGTGGCGACCACGGCAAAGCCGCGCCCCTGTTCGCCGGCACGGGCGGCTTCCACGGCGGCGTTCAAGGCCAGGATGTTGGTCTGGAAGGCGATGCCGTCGATCACGCCGGTGATGTCGGCGATGCGCGAGGAGCCGGACCGGATCTCGCCCATGGTCCGTACCACACGGTCGACCACGGCGCCGCCTTCGCGCGCCAGGCGCGCGGAGGTATTGACCAGTTCGTTGGCCTGGTGGGCATGGTCGGCATTCTGGCGCACGGTGGAGGTGAGCTGTTCCATGGCCGAGGCGGTCTCTTCCAGACTGGAGGCTTGCGCTTCGGTACGCGAGGAAAGATCGGCGTTGCCGCTGGCAATTTCGCCGGAAGCCGTATTGATGACGGCGATGCTGCGATGGATTTCGCCGACCATGTTGCCCAGGCTTTGCGTCATCTGGTTCAGGGCTTCCATGAGCTGGCCGGTTTCATCGCGGCCGTGCACGCTGACCTGCCCGCTCAGATCATTGGCGGCCACGCGGCGCGCCAGCTGCAACGCTTCGGCCAGCGGACGCGAGACCACGCGGGCAATGGCGATGGCCAGTGCCAGACCAACCAGAATGCCGACCACCAGCAAGCCGATGATCCAGTGCTGCGAACGGGCGAAGACTTCATCGGCATGGGTGTTGGCCGCTTCCTTGTGATCAATGTTGGCCTGGCGCAGGGCGGCGAACTGCTTCTCGATGGCGCGATAGGCTTTGAGCGAATCGCCCTTGGTCAGGGCCAGGGCCTCATCCTTGCGGTTTTCATGGGAGAGCGCAATGATCTTCCGGTGCTCGACCAGATAGGCCGCCAGGGTCTGGCTGAGCTGGTCGAAGGCGGCGTTTTCCTCGCTGCTCAGATCGAGCTGGCGATACTCCTGTTGCAGCCGTGTGAATTCGGCATAGCGCTCGGTGAGCGCCTTCTCCAGCGTGGTCATGGTCTCGGCGTTGCCCAGGATGTGCTGGAATTCGGTCGAGCGCACGCGCACCAGGGTGCGTTCCAGCATCAGGCTGATGCGGATGCCGGGCTCCCATTTGTGGGCGATGTCGGTGGCCGCATCGTTGACCTTATCCATCTGATAGACCGAGAAGATGCCCAGCGCACTCATCAGTGCCAGCACGGTCACGAATGACAGCAGCAGCTTGGTGGCGATCTTCCTGTCCATGAACCATTTCATTGCGATACCCCTTTTTTTACAGAACTCCGTGGGCCGCGCAGGGCGGCTTTTTCACGAGCGGGAAGACTGGCTTTGGCCATCCACGGCCGCTCTGCTGTATGGCGAAGCCTCAGGCGAGTTGGAACAACTGCGCCGCCGTCGCGCCGGTGATGCGGTCACGGTCTTCCTCGTTGCTCACCAGGGTTTCGAAACGCCGCCAGCTATCGGCATAACCGGTCTCGCTTTCATGCTGGGTGTGCGGCCAGTCGCTGCCCCACAGGAGACGGTCCGTTCCAAAGTGTTCGCGCAACAGCGGCCAGGCCTGACGCGCGAACTGTGCGCCGCCCTCGCTGCCGCCATTGCGATACTGCGCCGACAGTTTCACCCACACCTGCCGTGTGGCACCGGTCGAGAGCAGATAGCGGAATCCGGGATCATCGACGCCCAGGGCCGGATCGACCCGGCCGAAGTGATCCACCACGATCTTTACGCCCAGCGCCAGCAGGGGTTCCAGCACCCGTGGCAGATCGGCGGCCTCGCGATGGATCTCGACCTGCCAGCCCAGTGCGGCAATGCGCATCAGCGTGTCGTGCCAGACGCCCCGGAAATCCGGCAGCGGCGCACCGCCGACCAGGTTGAAGCGGATGCCGACCACGCCACCCTGACGCAATGCCTGTAACTGTTGGTCGTCAATCCCCGCATCGATCATGGCGATGCCGCGCAGGCGCTCCGGTGCGCGGGCGATGGCCTGCAGCAGGTAGTCATTGTCGCTGCCGAGGAAACTGGGCTGCACCAGCACGCCGTGGCTCATGCCATGCGCATCCAGCTGCGCCAGATATTGCCCGACCGTGACGTCGTAGGCGGGTGTGTAACGGCGGCCGTCGGTCATCGGCAGGTCACGCGCAAACACGTGCGCGTGCGTGTCGATGCGCAGTGCCTGCGTCACCGTGGCTGCCGGGGCTGCAGTACGACTCATGCGCCGGTTTCCATCTGGCGGCCCTTGGTTTCGGGCAGCATCAGCACGGCGATCACCACCAGCGAATAGGCGATGGCGGCATCGATGCCGATGGCCTGGCCCAGGGGCATCGAGTCGCTCATGTGGCCCACCAGCACCGGGAAACCGGCCGAGGCCACGCGGCCGAAGTTGTAGCAGAAGCCCACGCCGGTGCCACGGATGCCGCTCGGATACAGCTCATTGAAGAGCGCACCGAGGCTGGCCGGAATACCCGCAGCGAAGAAGCCCAGCGGAAAACCGCAGACCAGCATCGGGGTATCGGACAGCGGCAGGAAGATGTAGCACAGCACGGTAGCCACGCAGCACAGCGCGAAGCAGGCGACGGTACGACGGCGGCCGATACGGTCCAGCAATTGCGCACTGGCAATGCAGCCGCACCAGAAGGCGATGATGATGACGGCCAGGTAACCGCCGGTGGAAAGGACCGACAGATGCTTCTCGGTCTTGAGGTAGGTCGGCAGCCAGGTCATCAGGGCGTAGTAGCCGCCATGCGCACCGACGCCCAAGAGGCTACCGATGAGAGTCAGGCGCAGCACGTCAGGACGGAAGATGCCCAGCAGGGTGCTGGCCGCAGGCTTGGCGGCGGCTGCCTTGCGGCCGGCCAGGAAGGCATCGGTCTCGGACACCGAGCGGCGCACGTAGACCACCAGCAGCGCCGGCAGCAGGCCGATGACGAACATCACGCGCCAGGCCATCTCTTGCGGCAGCATCGTGAACAATACCGAGAACAGCAGCACCGCGCCGCCCCAGCCCACGGCCCAGGCGCTCTGCACGGTGCCCATGGCTTTGCCGCGATGTTCGGCACGGATGGTCTCGGCCATGAGCACGGCGCCGGCTGCCCATTCGCCGCCGAAGCCGAAGCCCTGCAAGGCCTTCAGCACCAGCAGTTGCGGGTAGCTCTGGGCGAAGGCGCTCAGGAAGGTGAACAGTGAAAACCAGATGATGGTGATCTGCAGGGTTTTCACACGTCCGTAGCGGTCCGACAGGGTACCGGCGAACCAGCCGCCGATGGCCGAGGCCACCAGGGTGGCACCGCTGATCATGCCGGCGTCGGCCTTGGACAGGGAGAAGGCCGCGATCAGTGCGGGAATGGCCAGGCTGAACATCTGCACGTCCAGCGCATCCAGTGCCCATCCGCTGAAGCAGGCCCAGAAAGTCTTGCGTTCCTTGGCAGTAACCTGCCGATACCATGAAAACATTGTCTCGTCCTCTAAGCTGAAGGCGCGCAACCTTGTAGAACCCGGATCGCGCCTCCATGCAATGACGGCACGAAATGATACGGGTGGTGACGCGGAGCTGATTGAATTATGTAGTTGACTGCTCATATAGACATCTATATGAGTTGTCGCACGATAACACAGCTATGGCGAGTCAACAATCCTCACCCATCGGCGGTGTGGCCGTCCATCTGCTGCGTGGCCGTCTCCGCTTGGGTTGCGCGCGGTGCACTGCCTCGTTGTGGGCAAGCCCGGCCCCGGGTAGACTGCGTACTTTCCCTTCTGCAAGGCCAGTGTGACCATGCTTGACCAGACCGGTGCCGATACCCGCCTGCCGCTGTATCTCCAGTTGCGCGACCAGCTCGCGGCCCAGATCCGCGCCCAGAAGTGGCAGCCGGGCCAGGCCATCCCTTCCGAGGCTGAACTGAGCCAGACCTTCCAGGTGGCGATAGGAACGGTGCGGCGGGCGATTGAAACGCTGATGAGCGAAGGCCTGGTGGAGCGCACGCACGGACGCGGCACCTTCGTGCGCAAGGCGCGTTTCGACAATTCGCTGTTCCGCTTCTTCCGTTTCGAATCCGCCGACGGCCGCCCGCTGGCGCCCAAGAGCGTGATCGTCAGCCGCAAGATCATCGAGGCCCCGCGCCAGGCGGCCGAGGCTCTGCATCTGAAGGCCCATGCCAGGGTGATCGAGCTGCTGCGCCTGCGCAAGGTGGATGGCCAGCCGGTCCTGGCCGAGAACATCTACCTGTGCGCCCAGCGCTTCAAGGCCCTGGCCAACAAGGCGCCGGAGGATTTCGGCGATCTGCTGTATCCGCTGTATGAGCGGGAATGCGGGCTCATCGTCGCCTCGGCGCGCGAGACCCTGACGGTGGAAACGGTGACGGCCGCGCAGGCAAGGCTGCTGGGCTTGTCCGAAAAAACGCCGGTGGTGGTGATCGAACGCATCGCCTTCGGCTCGGATGGCACGCCGCTGGAATGGCGGCAATCACGCGGGGCGGGGAGCAAGTTCAGGTATAGCGCGGAGATTCGCTGAGCAGGCCAGAGGTTCGATCTCGGCTCAATCATCGCCAGGAAGCCTGATCGAGCGGCAGTGTTCGCAGCGGATCATGGACTTCAACTTGATCGGCTTCGCCTAGCATTCCGGTGAAGATCACCAGATTGCAGCCCGCGTTGGCCAATGCAGAGCGATACAGGATTCCTTTGGCGCCTGCTGTCCTTGCTGTATCACCGATCTGCCAGGAGGGTGGTTCGATGGCATCGTTAAAATGCATGCGTCGCCAGTCACAGTAAAAGCTCTGCCAAATCGAGCTCCAGTTGGATGAATCGCCATCGCGGAAATCCACTACCTTATCCAGGCTGATGCGATAGGCAACGATCACGCCGGGCGGCAGGAGCACGTCCAGTTGCTGGTATTCGGCCAAAGCCGTGGCAGTATCAAGTGAGAGGTATAAGGCCGGCACGCCGGGCCGATTGAGCCTGCCGCCGAAACGCGCTGCCCCTGCACCCGAGGTGGGCTCAAATGACCAGCGAGGAACATGGACCCGATAAGCAACCGTCTCAAGACGGGTCAGGATCATCCTGCGAATCCGTCCTCTAGCGAGGACAGATAACGCACAAGATCATCGGTGCGCCCCTCCGAGACCAGCATGTGCGGTGTCTTGCAGCCAAAGACCTGTAGCGGGGAATCCTTGAACCAGGCGAGGGATTTGTCCACGCTGCCGACAAGATCGGTAGCTAGCTGGATGACGCGCACGGCTTCGCGCAGATGGGCCTGCAGATATTTTGATTCAACCGTGGGCGACACCCCGTTTTGCTCCAGGCATGCGGAGGTCAGCGCAGAAGGATCCGTACCCAGCAACAAGCCGAAACGGCCTGGTGAGAACGTGGTAGACGTGCCGTCTTCAAGCAGAAAATGCAGTAAAGCCTGGAAATCGGAACCGAAAGCCGGGATGGCTTGCTCGCTGCCATCATTCATGATGTCTTCATCCAAGCACGAGAGAGGTCCCATTATTGCATTTCCAAATGAGACATCACCATGCGATTGCGTGCCTTTCATGTGCCACCCTTTCCGCCGGGAATGAAAGGAGCGATTTTGAATCGCACAGTGCTGAATCACCACACGGCATTTGAATTTCTGCACCGATCTCGTTTACTATCGTCGCTCAGCCCATCACTTCCCCCACCATGCACCAGAAGCGATCCGTCATCCAGTCACCCGCTGCCCTCCCGGCCGCTGGCGTCTGCATGCGTGGGCTGAGCAACAAAAAACGGCATCTCCGCTGACGGGGATGTCACGTCCCGTCCGGCGGATCGCCTGGCGGGACTGGATCGCAACAACGTTCTCCTTTCAGACCTCGCCCGGCGCACTGCCGGTGGAACGATTTTTTTAACCGTTCTTCATGAGGTACACATGCACACACGTTTTACCGGAGTCTGGATCCCCATCGTCACGCCGTTCCTGGCGGGCGACGCGGCCAGCATCGACCACCCTGCACTGGCGCGGCTGGCGCAACATCTGGCCGGACAAGGCATCAGCGGACTGGTCGTCGGCGCCACCACGGGCGAGGGCATCCTGCTGCAGCCAGGTGAACAGGAAGCCTTGCTGGCGACCCTGCGCGCTGTGGTCCCGCAGCTGCCGCTGGTGATGGGCTTGTCGAGCGCATCCACGCACGAAGCGGTACTGCGCGCACGCGCGCTGTCATCGCTGCAGCCTGATGGGCTGTTGGTGACGCCACCGCTTTACGTACGGCCATCCCAAGAAGGTATCCGTCGCCATGTGGAAGCGGTCACGGAGAGTGCGGACCTGCCGGTGCTGGTCTACAACATCCCCTATCGCACCGGCTGCCAGGTCGAGCTGGAGACGCTGCAACAACTGGCGCAGGATGCGCGCGTGGTCGGTCTCAAGGAATGCGGCGGCAGCCAGGAGCGGATGCAGCGCCTGGTCAACGAGACCCCGCTGCGCATCCTCTCGGGCGATGACGCGCAGAATTTCATGGCCCTGTGCCTGGGTGCACACGGCGTCATCGCCGCCTCGGCGCACGTGATGCCGCGCTGGCATGTGCTGATGCAGGCGCTGATCGGCAACAACCAATGGCTGCAGGCCAGGTACATCGCCGACGTGTTGCAACCGGTGATCCGCGATCTGTTTGCCGAACCCAGCCCGGCACCGCTGAAGGCCCTGCTGCACGCCGATGGCTGGTGCGCGCCAGAGGTCCGCCTGCCCTTCCTGCCGGTCAGCGCGGGCTTGCACGCGCGTCTGATGACGCAGCGGCAGGCGCTGCTGTCGCATGCTTTCTGAACACTGCTCTCAAGGAGAAACTCCATGTCATCCGCCCTGCCCCTGCAACTCCACGTCGACGCCCAATACGCCAGCCCCTACGCGATGTCGGTCTTCGTCACCCTGCGCGAGAAGGGCTTGCCCTTCGCGCTGCACACGGTCGATCTGGACGCCGCCGCCCATCACGATCCCGCCTATGCCGCGCTGTCCCTGACGGCGCGCGTGCCGACCTTGCAGCATGGCGACCTGGCGCTGTCCGAATCCTCGGCCATTACCGAATATCTGGAAGAGGTCTTCGGCGGGCCGCCGGCCTATCCCGCCCATCTCCCCTCACGCGCACGCGCGCGCCAGGTGCAGGCCTGGTTGCGCAGCGACCTGCTGCCCATTCGCGAAGAGCGCAATACGCAAGTGCTGTTTTATGGCGTGCGCAAGCCGCCCCTGTCCGCACAGGCTGAGGCCGCAGCGCAACGACTGTTCCGCTTCGCCGAAGCGCTGCTGCCGCAAGGAGCGGACCACCTCTTCGGCCAGTGGAGCATCGCCGATACCGACCTGGCGCTGATGATCAATCGCCTGGCCCTGCACGGCGACCCTGTGCCGCCGCGTCTGGCTGCTTATGCCAGGGCACAATGGCAGCGGCCCTCGGTGCAGGAGTGGGTGGGAATGCAGCGTCCACCGCTGCGCTGAAGCAATGAGGCAATGAGGCAATGAAAAAAGGGCGGCGTCTGACGACGCCGCCCCTTCACCTCAAGACCGTTACGTCACTCAGGCAATCGCATCCGGACGCGGACGCGCAATCGCGAACACCACCGCCACTGCCACCAGGTCAAACGCGGCCAGCAGCACGAACAAGGGGCCATAGCCAATCTGTGTAACGAGGATGCCGAAGAGCAGCGTGAACAGCGTCGCGCCCAGATAACCGCTCATGCCGGTCAGGCCCGTGGCGGTGGCCACCTGATTCTTGGTGAAGACATCAGAGGTAATCGAATACAGCGCGCCCGACAAAGTTTGGTGCGCAAAGCCACCGATGGAGAGCAAGGCGATGGCCACATACGGACTATCGACGAAGCCCACGCAGGCCGGCCCGATCATGGCAAGACTGCCCACCAGCATCACCAGCTTGCGCGAGGTGAACAGCGACACGTTCAGGTGCTTGTGGAAGAACGGGCTCAGGTAGCCGCCCAGCACGCAACCGATGTCCGCCGCCAGGAAAGGCAGCCAGGCGAACATGGCGATTTCCTTGATGTTCATGTGGCGCTCGGTGGCCATGTACAGCGGAATCCAGGCATTGAAGGTCTGCCACGCCGGTTCCGACAGGAAGCGCGGGATGGCGATCGACCAGAAGTTCTGGCTGCGCACGATCTTGGTCCAGCTTTCGCGCACGACTTTTTCAGGCGTCTTTTCCTGACCGCCCAGGATGTAGGCGCGCTCTTCCGGCGAAAGCAGCTTCTGGTCGCGCGGGCTCTTGTAGAAAAACATCCACAGGAAGAACCACAACACGCCCAGCACGCCCACCACCACGAAGGACATCTTCCAGCCGCCATGCAGGATGGTCCATACCACCAGCGGCGGTGCGCACAGCGCGCCGATGGACGAGCCGATGTTGAACCAGCCAATGGCCACCGACCGTTCCTTGGCCGGGAACCATTCGGTGGAGGCCTTCACGCCGCCGGGAATACCCGCCGCTTCGGTCATGCCCAGCAAGGCGCGGAAGAACGCCAGGCTCTGCCAGCCGGTCGCCAGTGCGGCCGCTGCACAGACCAGCGACCAGGCCAGGGCGAAGATGCCGAAGCCGATCTTGGTGCCGACGGCATCGAGAATGTAGCCGGCCACCGGCTGCATGACCGCATAGCAGATCTGCCATGCCACCACGATGTAGGAGTACTGCTGGGTACTCATGTCCAGCTCTTTCATCATGGTGGGGGCGGCCACCGACAAGGTGTTGCGGGCCAGGTAATTGACGATCAGGGCCAGGGTGACCAGCGTCACCATGTACCAGCGGATTCCTCTTACGTACTTCATGGCGTCTCCAAAAGGATTGTTCTTCAAAGGGCAGGCGTTGCACGGCCCCCTCGCCTCTGCGGCCCTGAGTGCGCGCCCGCTCTCGCGGTGGATGGCGCGCAACGACAGGCCAGGACGGCGCGGGAGCCGTCCGGGTTCAGGCAGGTGGGAAATGCATACCTGTCTCCGGATGAATTTTTATTGTCTTTTTTATCATTTTATTTATACGATGTCGTATAAGTTAAGGTGCAATTAGTCGGACTAATTCTTCATGCAGGTGGACAACTCTAATGATCAGCGCGAAGGAAGTCAACCGAATTTGATGCAGATTCCTTCCTGGAAAGCGCATTAGCTGGCTATTTTATTGACATCAGGTGAAGGATCACGCACACCGGGCGACAAGACTTGCACCGCAGCGTCGACTCCTTCATAGTGTCCGCAGACGAACTCATCGGCAGCAGTCATCGTACATGTCAGCACTCCATTCTCCCGAACTTCCGCGCCGCGGCAACCTCAGCCGTTCCGAACACATCTGCAAGCAGATCATCGCAGCGATCCTGCGCGGGGAATGGGGCGAGAACCGCAAGCTGCCCACCGAGGTCGAGCTGGCGCAGCGCTACGAAGCGTCGCGCACGACGGTGCGCGAAGCGCTCTCGCGCCTGCGTTCGGAAGGGATAGTGGTGTCGCGCCGGGGCTCGGGCAACTACGTGCAGCGCCTGCCGGTCCTGCAGAGCAGCGCGCCGGCGCAGATTGCCAGCATCCATGACGTGGAGCGCTATTACGCCTTCCGCGAATGCGTGGAAGTGGGCGCCGCCGGCATCGCCGCCAGCGCGCGCGAGGACGATGACCTGGCCCTGATGCGCAATTGCCTGCAAGCCTTGCGGCGGGCGCAACTGAACGGCCAGACCGGCGTGGACGAAGACCTGGCCCTGCACATGGCCATTGCGCGGGCCACCCGCAATCCCTTCTTCATCTCCACCATCGAACATGCCCTGGGTCCGATCCGCCAGTGCATGGAACTGGCGCAGAACCTTGGCTCGCCCCAGGAGGCCGAGCGCATCCAGATCATCGACGATGAACACCAGGCCATCATCGATGCCATCGCGGCAGGATCGGCCCCGCGCGCCGAGGCGGCCATGCGGGCGCACATCGGCCATGCGCGGCAGCGCATCTTCGAGGGCGGCTAACAACGACGGCGACGCATGAAACAACAACGCCGGGCCATGCCGGGCCCGGCGTCCTTGTCCGGCCGACAGTCGCTTATGCGGGGTTCTGCACCGAGGCCGGCAGATCGCGGCCGTGATACTTCTTGTAGATGGCATTGAGCTTGCCATTCTTCATGTTGGTCTTGACCCAGCCATCGATCCATTCCTTCAGGCGCGGCTGGTTCTTGTTGATGGCGATACCGAGATCAAAGGCCTTCTGTTCGAATTTCATTTCCAGGTTCTTGCCCGGCGCTTTCTTCTGCATCTCCTGCAGGTTGGAAGGCGTGCTGGAGAAGACTTCCACCTGGCCCGTCACCATCGAGGTGATCAGGGTCGCATCATCTTCATAACGCATGATCTCGGCGCCCTTGGCGTTCTGCGTGGTCAGCGTATCGTTGGGCGTGGCACGGGTGACGCCGATGCGCTTGCCGTTGAGGTCGGCGTAATCCTTGATGGCCATGCTCTTGGGTGCACCGATGATGAGGCTGATGACCGCATAGGGTGTGGAGAAATCGATGACCTTCAGGCGCTCCGGCGTGATCGACAGCGAACCCACGACGATATCGGCGCGGTTGGCCTGCAAGGTCGGCACGCGCGCGGAATTGGCCACCGGCATCAGGTCAAGCTGCACGCCCAGGTCTTGTGCCAGCAGGCGCGCAGCCTCGACGTCGGAACCGGCCGCTTGCAGCTTCTCGTCGCTGTAGCCGAACAGCGGCGTGCTGGAGGTGGTGGCGATGCGGATCTTGCCGGCCTTCCTGATATCGTCCAGCTGATCGGCCAGGGCAGCGTGGGCGCTCAGGCCCAGGATCAGGGCGGCGAGGGCCGTGCGCGCGAGGAGGCGCGATTTGGTTTTTTGCATCTTTTGTCTCCGTTATTTTATGAACAGGTCGTACAGGGAACAGCGTTTGCGCTACAGGTCGGCGGCCAGAAAGGCTTGTAGTTCGGGGGTGTGCGGGTGGTCCAGCATGTCGCCGGGGCCGACTTCCCAGACCCGGCCCTGATGCATGTAGATGATGCGATCGGCCACCCGCTTGGCGAAGTTCATCTCATGCGTCACCAGCAGCATGGTCATGCCATTGGCGGCCAGGTCTTCCATCACGCGCAGCACTTCGCCGGTCAGCTGCGGGTCCAGCGCCGAGGTCACTTCATCGAACAGCATCACCTTGGGCGCCATCGCCAGCGAACGGGCAATCGCCACGCGCTGCTGCTGGCCACCCGAGAGCTGCTCCGGATAGGCGCTGGCCTTCTCGTCCAGCCCCACCTGTGCCAGCGCCGCCAGGGCCACGCGGCGGGCCTCGGCCTTGTCCTGCTGCTTGACGTGGCGCAGCGCCAGCATGACGTTTTCCAGCACGTTCAGATGCGGGAACAGGTTGTAGCTCTGGAACACGATACCGACCTCGCGCCGCAGTCGGTGCAGATCCACCTGCGGATCATCGACGCGGATGCCGGCCACCTCGATGCTGCCCGAATCGATGGTCTCGAGCCGGTCGATACAGCGCAGCGCGGTGGACTTGCCCGAGCCGGAAGCGCCGATGATGGCGATCATCTCGCCGCGCGCCACCTCGAAGGACACCCCCTTCAAGACCTGGTTGTCGCCGAAGCTCTTGTAGACCTGATCGAGCCTGACGATGATGGGCTGCGCCTCCTGGGCGGGCGCGACCGGGCGCAGATGTGGCAGGGCTTCGGTTTTAGCGATGGCTGACATTGAGTTTTCTCTCCATGGATGCGCTCCAGCGCGACAAGGGATAGCAGAGCAGGAAATAGAAAGTGCCCACCAGCAGGAACACCAGGAAGGGCTGGAAGATGGAGTTGTTGATGATCTGCCCGGCCCGGGTCAGCTCGACAAAGCCGATCACCGAGGCCAGCGACGTCAGCTTGATCAGCTGCACCAGAAAGCCGATGGTCGGCGGCAGCGACAGCCGCATGGCCTGCGGGATGATGACCAGGCGCAGCGTCTGCCAGCGCGTCAGCGACAGGCATTCGGATGCCTCCCACTGCGGACGCGGCATGGCTTGCACGCAGCCGCGCCAGATGTCACCCAGGTAGGCGCTGGTATAGATCATCATCGCCAGCCCGGCTGCCACCAGCGCCGGCAGCACCAACCCATATACCGACAGGCCGAAGTAGACGATGAACAGCAGGATCAGCAAGGGAATGCCCTGCACGCATTCGATGAAGAGGATGGCCGGCCGCCGCAGCCAGGCGCGCGGCGAGATGCGCGCCAGCATCACCAGGAAGCCGCCCGCACCACCGAGCACAAAGGCCAGCGCCGAGAGCACCAGGGTCCAGCCTATCGACTGCACCATGAAGAAAAAGTAAGTCCAGCTGAAGCCGCCCATCATGATGTGCTCCCTTCGATGCGCAGCGACGCTGCCGTATGGACCGCCACCGGTCGTGATGCGGGATGGACATAGGGCACATGCGCCAGCGGTGCCATCCCGGCCGGATCGGTCGCCGGCAGGCGCGAGACCGGACTGCGCCTGCCCTGCGCGGCAGTGCGACGCAGCGTGCGGCGGCGCTTGAAGAGGGTCTCGCCGATGGCATAGGCCACCAGCTTGACCAGCACTGCCAGCACCAGGTACAGGGCGGCGACCACGATGTAGGTTTCCAGCGAACGGAAGGTATCGGATTGCACGGTGTTGGCGATGGCGGTCAGCTCCTCGGCCGAGATCTGCGAGGCCATCGCCGAGGCCTGCATCATCAGCAGGAACTGGCTGGTCAGCGCCGGATAGACGCGCTCGATGGCCGGTTGCAACATCACGTGCCAGCGGATGCGCCAGACCGGCAGGCCCAGACATTCGGCGGCCTCGATCTGCCCGCGCGGCACCGAATCGATACCGGCGCGGATGATCTCGGCGGCATACGCGGCGATGTTGATGATCATCGCCAGTACCGCCGCCGCGAAAGTCGGCATGCGGATGCCCAGACTGGCCAGACCGAAATACAGCAGGAAAATCTGCACCAGGAATGGCGTATTGCGCACCACCTCGATATAGCCGCTGCAGGTGCGGGCCACAAGGCGATTGGGACTGTTCTTGGCGAAGGCGACGAAGATGCCGACGGCCACACCGACGATGACCGCCAGCGTGGTCATCTTCAGCGTCAGCCAGGCGCCGTGCAGGAACACGGGCCAGTACGGCGCGAGCGGACTGAAGTCGAGAGAGAAGTTCATGGGCTGCCGGTCCATCAAGGTTTCAGGAAACCGGACATCGGTGCGGCGCGGGCGCGATCCTGCTGCGTGCGAGCGGCCCGGTGTGCCGGGTGCTGCCTTGCTGCGATTCAGGTCAAGCGGTTGCGTGCTGTGCTGCCATGCCGCGCGGCCGGAACTTCAGGCCGCGACGGGAATACGACGGTACTGCCGAGGGTGAAGCGAAAACTGCTGTGGATAAATTAACTGGCCAGGGGATCGAAGGGCCCGGCGGCCGTGAAGGCGCCGCCTTGCAGGGTCATGACCGGATCATCGGCCGCCGGTTGCGGCTGTGCCTCCACCTTGGCGCGGAAGATTTCCGAACTGTCCTTGGGCGCATAGCCCAGGTGCGCGGCGTAGCGGTTGTCCCACCAGGTCTTGGCGTTGGCCGACATGCCATAGACCACCGTGTGGCCCACGCCCGGGATGAACAACGCACGGCGCAGCAGTTGCTCGAAATCGTCCATGCTCATCCAGCTGGCCAGCATGCGGCGGTTGGTGGCTTCCGGGAAGATCGATCCGATGCGGATGCTCACCGTCTCCACGCCATAGCGGTCGAAATAGAACTGCGCCATGTCTTCGCCGTAGGACTTGGACAAGCCGTAGTAACCATCGGGACGCTTGATGTCATGGGCATCGATGCGCTCATCCTGGCGATAGAAACCGGTGACGTGGTTGGAGCTGGCGAAGATGACGCGCCTGACGCCATGACGGCGCGCCGCCTCGTAGATATGGAAGACGCCCTTGATGTTGGCTTCCAGGATCTCTTCGAAGGGACGCTCCACCGACACGCCACCCAGGTGGATGATGGCTTCGCAGCCTGCCACCATGGCATCGACCGCAGCACGGTCGGCCAGGTCGCAGCCCAGCAGTTCTTCATGCGCGGCCGCCGCATCGACGGTCTGCATCGCGGACGCCAGATCGGCCACCCGCACGCGCTCGGCGAAAGACGCCAGGCGTGGCCGCAATTGCCGGCCCACGCCGCCGGCCGCGCCGGTCAGCAGCAGACGGGAAAAGCGGGCGGTTTGCCACGCATCGCGGTCGGTATCTGCGCTCATGCGGGCTGTCTCCTGATGGTTGCTCATCGTTGTTGTTGTCGAATCGGGTGCTGCGTTCAAGGGCGATCATGTCGGCAACGGCGCTTACGGTCGAATGTAGCCGGTCGAGCTTGTACGTTGTCGTATCACTTGCCGGATTATTCCCGCCGGGGTGCGGCTTGTCAACTCGAAATGAAGACAGCTTGTCGGTTGGCAAATGAAGTTCCGTGCAGGAAAGTCTCGCTGGCTCGCACGCAGGCGAGCCAACGAATCACGGGCAATTTTCAGGAATATGCCGTTCGTGCGACCGGTTCAACGTTCGACCATCCCAGGCCGCCATCTCTTTCGATGCCATCAAGAGGGCGATTTCTGCGTGGCCGCAACAGGCTGCGCCGTCTGCTCGTTCCAGCCCCCGCCGAGTACCTTGTAGAGCGTGATGCGGTTGCTCTGCTCGGTCAGGCGCAGCGAGATCAGGGTCTGCTGGGCCGAGTACAGCGTGCGCTGCGCCACCAGGGTGGTGAGATAGCTGTCGATGCCATTCTTGTAGCGCGCCTCGGACAGGCGGAACGCCTTCTCGCTGGCGGCCGTGGCCTTGCCCTGCGCATCCAGCCGCTGATCCAGCGTGGCGCGCACGGCCAGGGCATCGGCCACTTCGCTGAAGGCGGTCTGGATGGCCTTCTCGTAATTGGCCACGTCGATGTCGCGCGTGATCTTGGCCGAATCCAGACTGGCGCGCAGGCTGCCGGCGTTGAAAATGGGCAGGTTGATCGACGGCACGAAACTCCAGCTGCCGCTGCCGGGCTTGAACAGGCCACCCAGCGTGCGGCTGGCGGTGCCGCCATCGGCGGTCAGCGTGATGCTGGGGAAGAAGGCCGCGCGCGCCGCGCCGATGTCGGCATTGGCAGACTTCAAGGTGTGCTCGGCCGCCAGCACGTCGGGACGGCGCAGCAGCACCTGCGAGGGCAGCCCGGCCGGGGTGGCCGGCAAGACGCTGGCCGTCTCAGGCAAGCCCGTGGGCAACAGCGCCGCATCGACGTCGGCGCCCACCAGCAGGCGCAGTGCGTTGATGTCCTGCGCGACCTGGCTGGTGTAGCTGGCCACATCGGCGCGCGCCGATTCCACGGTGGCTTCCAGACTGGCCAGGTCGACCCCGGAGACGGTGCCGATGTCGTGGCTGCGCCGGTTCAACTCATAGGTCCGCGACTGGCTGGCATAGGTGTCCTGTGCCAGTCTGAGCAGGTCGCGGTCGGAGGCCAGCGTGAGCCAGGCCGTCGCCACTTCGGCGACCAGGCTGATGTGGGTGCTGCGACGGGTCTCGACCTGGTATTGATAGGTTTCGAGGGCGGCATCGGAGAGATTTTTCAAGCGCCCGAAGAAATCCAGCTCATAGGCGCTCATGCCCACCGTCACGCTCTGCTGGTGCGATACCGTGGCCCGGCCCGTGCTCGACAACTCGGCCGGCGTGCGGCTGGCGGTGCCGCTGCCGGTGGCGGAGATGGACGGATAGCGATCGGCATCGGTGATGCGATATTGCGCGCGCGCCTTCTCGATGTTCAATGCCGCCACGCGCAGGTCGCGGTTGTTCTCCAGCGCGGCGGCAATCACCTTCTGCAGACGCGGATCGAGGAAGAACTGGCGCCAGCCCAGCTGGTCCGCCTCGACCTCGCTGGCGGCCTGGCCCACCTTGCCGGTGGTGCCGACCACCGTCTTGCCATCGACCTGCTGCGTCCAGCCGGACGGCACCGGTGCGGCCGGGCGGGCGTAATCGGGTTCGAGACTGGCGCAACCCGCCAGGGCCGCCGCCAGCGCCAGAATCATGGCCGTGCGCGGCCACAGGGTGGATGGATGTTGTGCGGGACGGTTCATCACACGCCCTCCTTTTGTATCGCGTGATCGTCATCCGGGCGAGGCTTCTTGGCCGCACGGCGGTCCAGCCAGGTGCCGATCAGGTAGTAGAACAAGGGCACGAAGAAGATGCCCAGCATGGTGGCCGAGAGCATGCCGCCCAGCACGCCGGTACCGATGGCGCGGCGGCTGGCCGAGCCGGCGCCGGTGGCCACGGCCAGCGGCAGCACGCCGAACATGAAGGCCAGCGAGGTCATCAGGATCGGGCGCAGGCGCAGTTGCACCGCCTCCAGCGTGGCATCCCACAGGCTCTTGCCGGATTCGTGCAACTGCTTGGCGAATTCGACGATCAGGATCGCGTTCTTGGCCGACAGACCCACGGTGGTCAACAGGCCCACCTGGAAATACACGTCGTTGGACATCCCGAAGATCCCCGTCAGCAGCACGGTCCCGATGATGCCCAGCGGCACCGCCAGGATCACCGCGAAGGGCACCGACCAGCTCTCATAGAGCGCGGCCAGGCACAGGAACACGAACAGGATGGAGATCGCATACAGCATCGGCGCCTGGTTGCCCGAGAGCCGTTCCTGGTAGGACGATCCGGTCCACTCGAAACCGATGCCGGCTGGCAGTTGCGCGGCCAGCTTTTGCACTTCGGCCATGGCGGTGCCGGAGCTTACGCCTGCCGCAGGCTCACCGACGATCTCGAAGGACGATACGCCGTTGTAACGCTCCAGCAGCGAAGGACCATAGGTCCACTTGCTGGTCATGAAGGCCGAGAAGGGCACCATCTGGCTGGCCGAATTGCGCACGAACCAGCGGTTCAGGTCGTCCGCCTGCATGCGGAAGGGCGCATCGCCCTGCACATAGACCTTCTTGACGCGGCCATTGCTGAGGAAGTCGTTGACGTAGGTGCCGCCCATGGCCGTGGCCAGTGCGGAGTTGATGTCCGAGGTCGCCACCGAGAGGGCATCGGCCTTGCGGTCATCGATGGCCACGCGCAGCTGCGGCGTGTCATCCAGGCCGGTCGTGCGCACGTTGGCCAGCATCGGACTGGAGCGTGCCGCCCGCAGGAACTGATCGCGCGCCTTGAGCAGGGCATCATGACCCACGCCACCCACGTCCTTGAGTTCGAAGTCAAAGCCCGAACTCTGGCCCAGGCCGCGCACCACCGGCGGATTCATCAGGAACACGCGGGCGCCGCGGATCTTGGACAGATCCATGTTGGCGCGACGCACCAGTGCGGAAGCCGACTGGTCGGCGGCGGTGCGCTCATCCCACTGCTTCAGGCGAATGAAGGCGCGTGCGCTGTTCTGGCTGTTGCCCCCCACGCCCGAGCCGACGATGGCGAGCACCGACTCGACCGATTCGGGCTTGTTGAGGAAGTAGTCCTGCACCGTCTTGACCACGGTGGCCGTCTGTTCGGCAGTCGCGCCCGTGGGCAGCTGGATTTGCGCCATCAGCACGCCCTGGTCTTCTTCCGGCAGGAAGGAGGTGGGCAGGCGCATGAACAGCACCGCCATCGCCACGGCAATGAGCGCATACATCAGCAGACCACGCCTGCCACGCTTGAGCAGGCCGCCCACGCCGCCCCGGTAGCGGGTGGCGTTGCGGTCGAAAGTACGGTTGAACCAGCTGAAGAACCTGCCCTGCTGTACCTGCCCGTGCGCATGCGGCTTGAGCAGGCTGGCGCACAGGGCCGGGGTCAGGGTCAGCGCCACCATCACCGACAAGGCCATGGCCGAGACGATGGTGATGGAGAACTGGCGATAGATCACCCCGGTGGAGCCGCCGAAGAAGGCCATCGGAATGAACACCGCCGACAGCACCATGGCAATGCCGACCAGCGCGCCGGTGATTTCCTGCATGGACTTGCGTGTGGCCTCCTTGGGACTGAGCTTTTCCTCGCTCATGAGGCGCTCGACGTTTTCCACCACCACGATGGCATCGTCCACCAGAAGCCCGATGGCCAGCACCATGCCGAACATGGTCAGGGTATTGATCGAGTAACCGAACATGGCCAGGATGCCGAAGGTCCCCAGCAGCACCACCGGCACCGTGATGGCCGGAATGAAGGTGGCGCGGATGTTCTGCAGGAACAGGTACATGATCAGCACGACCAGCACGATGGCTTCGATGAGGGTCTTGACCACTTCTTCCAGCGACACGCGCACGAAGGGCGTGGTGTCATAGGCGATATGGGTCTTCAACTTCATGGAGGCCGGGAAGTAGGGCTCCAGCTCGGCCATCTTCTTCTTGACCGCATCGGCCGTGGAGAGCGCATTGGCGCCCGTAGCCAGCTGGATCGCCAGGGCCGAGGACGGCTTGCCGTCCTGGCGCGAGGCCGTCTGGTAGCTTTCGCCACCCAGTTCCACCCGGGCTACGTCCGACATCTTCACCACCGAACCGTCGGCAGACGACTTGACGACGATGTTGCGGAATTCCTCAGCCGTGGTCAGCTTGCTGCGCGCGGTAATGGTGGCGTTGATCTGCTGCCCCGGCCGGGCTGGCAGCGCGCCGATTTCGCCGGCCGAGACTTCGGTGTTCTGCGCCTCGAGCGCGCTGGTGATGTCCGACGGCATGAGCGCATACTTCTGCAACTTGGCCGGATCGAGCCAGATACGCATCGCGTAGTTGGTACCGAACGCGGTCACATCGCCCACACCCGGCACGCGGCTGATCTGGTCGGTCAGGCTGCTGCTGATGAAGTCGCCGATGTCGATGCTGGTGATGCGCGGATCGTCCGAACTCAGCGAGAGCACCATCAGGATGTCGGTCGAGGCCTTGGTGACCGTCACGCCATTGTTCTGCACCGCCTGCGGCAGACGGGCCGTGACCTGCTGCAGCTTGTTCTGCACCTGCATCTGCGCCACGTCAGGATTGGTACCGGCCGTAAAGGTCAGCGTCACCGTGGAGGAGCCAGCCGAACTGGAACTGGCTGACATGTATTGCAGGTTGTCCAGACCCTTCATCTGCTGCTCGATGATCTGCGTCACCGAGTCTTCCAGGGTCTTGGCCGAGGCACCGGTATAGGTGGCCTTGATGTTGACCTGCGGCGGGGCGATGTTGGGATACTGCTCCAGGGAAAGAGAACGGATCGACATCATGCCGCCCAGCATGATGATGATGGCCATGACCCACGCGAAGATGGGCCGGTCGATGAAGAAACGTGCCATGTGCGCCTCGCTTACTTCGACCGGGCGCCGGAAGCAGCCGCCGTTCCTGCGCCGGCAGCCCGGCCGGCATCCCCGCCCAGCGACGGATCAGCGGCGGCCGCTGCGGCTTCGCGCGCCAGATCCTTCTGCAGGCTGTCGGTGATGTCGATGGCACGCGGGGTATCGCCGGCGCGCACCTTCTGCAATCCGTCGACGATGAGCTTGTCACCTTCCTGCAAGCCCTTGCTGATCCACCAGTTGTTACCCACCGCACGCGCCACGGTCACCACGCGCTGCTGCACCTTGCCGTCACTGCCCACCACCAGGGCGGTGGCAGCACCGGTCTGGTCGCGGCTGATGGCCTTCTGCGGTACCAGCAGGGCGTGTTCATCCACCCCCTCCTCCAGCACCGCACGCACGTAGGCGCCCGGCAGCAACACGCCATCCGGATTGGGCACGACCGCGCGCAGCGTGATCATGCCGGTGCCGGTATCGACCGACAGACCGGTGAATTCCAGCTTGCCGGGATGATCATAGGTGGAGCCGTCTTCCAGCAGGATCTTGACCTGGGCCGCGTTGGCGCCGCTCTTGCTGATCTGGCCGCTGGCCAGTTCGCGGCGCAGGCGCAGCAGGTCCACGGTGGACTGGGTGACGTCGACGTAAATCGGATCGATCTGTTGTACCGTGGTCAGTGCCGTGGTCTGGCTGGCCGTCACCAGCGCGCCGGGCGTGACGCTGGATTTTTCGATGCGGCCCGAGATCGGCGAAAGGATCCTGGTGTATTGCAGGTTGATGGCGGCGGTCTGCACGGCGGCCTTCTGCACTTCCACATCGGCCTGGTTCTGGCGCAGGGTGCTTTGGGCGTCATCGTTGTCCTGCCTGGCGACGGCATCGATCTTGTTCAGCTCGGCATAACGGTCGGCCTTCAGCCTGGAGGAAGCCAGCGTGGCCTGCGCCTTCAGGAGCGAAGCCTTGGCGCTGTCATAGGCCGCCTGATAGCTGGCCGGGTCGATCTGGTACAGCGGCTGGCCGGCCTTGACCAGGCTGCCTTCCTTGAACAGGCGCTTCTGGATGATGCCGCCCACCTGGGGACGGATGTCGGCCGCCAGGTAGGCCGTGGTACGGCCGGGCAGCTCGGTGGTGAGCGACTGGCGCTGCGTCTTGAGGACCACGTAGCCGACTTCGGACTGGGCCGCCGGTTTGGGCTGGTCGCCCGATCTGGAGCAGGCGCCCAGGACGGCAACCAGCATCAGGGACAGCGCCAGGCGCGCTGCGGTGGAGGAACGGCGCCCGGCGTGGCGCGCAGTGCTTGCAGTATGGAACATGATCGGGTGGCTTTCTGCCCGTCCGCAAGCCGCCATGGGCAAGGGTTCCGGGCGCAATGAGCTATCGGACCTACGATGATGTACAGCAAATGTGAGGGAAATTTGAGCAAACGCGGCCGTATGTCAGCCCTGCAACAGGCTGGCCGGTCCGGCCTGATGTGGCCCCACCGGTGGCCATGTTCTTGTTAAGCTTTGCCTGATTCCACCCACTGCCTGCAGCACCACCATGTCCATCGCCCACACCATCGCGGAGCTGTCTGACCGCTTCTTCTATCGCGCCAACATTCGCCTCAAACTCTTCTATGCGATGCTGGCGCTGATCGTGGCGGTGATCGCGGCCATCAATGGTGCCGGCCATTACATCTTCAACCGCGACTTCCTCGGCTACCTCAACGAACAGGCCCAGCAGCGCATGGAAGACATGGTGCCGCGCCTGGAGCTGGCCTATCGCGAGCATGGCAACTGGGACTTCATCCGGGGCAAGCCGCGCGTCTGGTTCGAGCTGATGAGGCCGGCCATCGTCGAACACAATGGCATGGCGGCCACCCCGCTGCCCCCCATGACGCCCTCCGACCTGACCGGTGCGACCCTGCGTTTTTCCCTGCTGGATGCCCATCGGCAGCTGGTGATCGGCTATCCCAACGTCGGTCCCGACGCGCGCCTGCGGCCGCTGATGCAGGATGATGTGATCGTCGGCTGGGTAGCGCAGACCCCCTTTGAGAGCGTGATCGGTGCCATCGACCTGCGCTTCCAGCAAAGCCAGTTCCTGGCCCAGCTCGTCATCGCGGTGGTCGCGGTGATGCTGGCCGCCTTCCTGGTGGTGCGCATCTCGGGCGTGCTGACGCGGCCGCTGACCCGCGTCGCACGCGCCACGCATCGCCTGGCCGGGGGCGATTACGCGATCCGGGTGGAAGTGGAATCGGGCGATGAAGTGGGCATGCTGGCGCAGGACTTCAACCAGCTGGCCATGACGCTGGAACGCAACGAGAAGCTGCGGCGCGAATTCATGGCCGATGTCTCGCATGAACTGCGTACACCGCTGGGCATCCTCAACGGTCAGCTGGAGGCGCTGGAAGATGGCGTGCTGCAGCCCGATGCGCAGACGCTGCGCTCGCTCAAGAGCGAGGTGGAACATCTTAACAAGCTGGTGGGTGACCTCTACGATCTCTCGCTGGCCGATGCCGGCGCACTCACCTATCGCCACGCCGACATCGACCTGGCACCGCTGCTGCGCGACAGCGCGGCTATCTACGCCGAACGCTTCAGCCAGCGCGGCATGCGCCTGAGCACCGCGCTGCCCGCCGCCATGCCGCTCCATGCCGATGGCGCGCGCCTGCAGCAGCTGTTCAACAATATTTTCGAGAACAGCCTGCGCTATACCGACAGCGGCGGCCGCCTGGAGGTACATGCCCACCTGCTGCAGCAACACTGGCACCTGATCTTCGATGACAGCGAACCTGGCGTGCCACCTGAGGTGATGGCCCGCCTGTTCGAGCGCTTCTTCCGGGTCGAGTCCTCGCGCAACCGCGCCAGCGGCGGCGCCGGGCTGGGTCTGGCGATCTGCCGCCGTATTGTCGATGCACACCGGGGAACCATCGGCGCCAGCGCTTCACCCTTGGGTGGCCTGCGCGTATCCGTGGTCTTGCCGGCACGCCTGGATGGCGAGGGAGAAAGCACATGAACAGCACGCCCGACGACTTCCAGTTCAGCCCACCGGCCACGGCCGATATCCTCATCGTGGAAGATGAACCCAAGCTGGCTGAACTGCTGCAAAAATATCTGGCGGTGGCCGGCTACACCTCGCGCCATGTCGCGCGCGGCGATGCGGCACTGGACGCGGTACGCGCGCAGCGGCCGGACCTGATCCTGCTCGACATCATGTTGCCGGGAATGGATGGCTGGGAAATCTGCCGCCAGCTGCGCACCTTCTCGGACGTTCCGGTGCTGATGCTGACGGCACGCGCCGAAGAAGAAGACCGCTTGCGCGGACTGGAACTGGGGGCCGACGACTACATCGGCAAGACGCCCTTTTCACCGCGCGAAATCGTGGCCCGGGTGAAATCCATGCTTCGCCGCAATGCGCTGGTACAGCGCGCCGCGCAGACCCAGCAGGCGGTGCAGACGGCCTCGCCGCTGGTCATCGATGAAGCGCGCCACCAGGCCACCGTGCGCGGCGAACCGCTCAATCTGACCCCGCTGGAACTGCGCCTGCTCAAGACCTTCGCCGCCGCGCCGGGCCAGGTCTTTTCGCGCGATCAGTTGCTCAATCACCTGCACAACGCGGACCGCTTCGTCACCGACCGCGCCATCGACACCCACATCAAAAACCTGCGGCGCAAGCTGGAGCCTTTTTTCCCGGGCCACAATGCGATCCAGGCGGTGTATGGCGTGGGTTACTGCTTCGAGCTACCGCCGGCGTAAGCGCTTGCGGGCTGCGGTGCCGGCGCCGTTCAGCGCCGGATCTTGAACACGCTGACCACCTGCGAGAGGCGACCGGCCTGATCCTGCAGGGACTGCGCCGCAGCGGCGGCCTCTTCCACCAGGGCCGCGTTCTGCTGGGTCACTTCATCCATCTGCGTGATGGCACGATTGATTTCCTCGATACCGGTGCTCTGTTCGCTGCTGGCCGCGCTGATTTCGGCCACCACGTCGGTCACCCGCTTCACGCTGGCCACCACCTCATTCATGGTGGTGCCGGCGCGTTCGACCAGCTGACTGCCGGCGCCGACCTTTTCCACGGAGTCATCGATGAGTTGCTTGATCTCCTTGGCAGCGGACGCCGAGCGCTGCGCCAGCGAACGCACTTCGGAGGCCACCACGGCAAAACCGCGTCCCTGCTCGCCGGCGCGCGCCGCTTCCACCGCGGCATTCAACGCAAGGATGTTGGTCTGGAAGGCGATGCCGTCGATCACCGTGATGATGTCGGCAATACGATTGGAGCTTTCGGTAATGCCTTCCATGGTCCGTACCACCTGGCTGACTACCTGGCCACCCTGACTGGCGACGTCCGAGGCCGACGCGGCCAGCTGGTTGGCCTGGCGCGCATTGTCGGCATTCTGCTTGACGGTCGCCGTCAGTTCTTCCATGGCGGAAGCGGTCTCTTCGAGCGAACCGGCCTGCTGTTCGGTACGCGAAGACAGGTCGAGGTTGCCGGTGGCGATTTCCTGCGAGGCCGTGGTGATGGCATCAGTGCCATAACGCACCTCGCTGACGATCTTGTTCAGGCTCTCGTTCATGGCACGCAAGGAGTGCATCAGCATGCCGGTTTCATCCTTGCTGTCGGAACGGATGTCGACCGTCAGATCGCCCTGAGCCACGCGCTCAGCCACGTTCACGGCTTCGTTGAGCGGACGCGAGACTGCGCGCGCCACCGCCAGCGCCAGTGCAAAGGCAATCACCACGATGGCCGCCAGCAAGCCGATGATCCAGGCGCGTGCTGCATTGAAGACTTCGGTGGCGGTCTGATCCGAACGCTGGGTGCCGACGTCGTTGATCTTGACGATCTCGTCCATGTTTTCCAGCATGCTGCGGAAGGTCTTGTTGGACTCGCCCTTGAAGACGGCGCGGGCTTCTTCTTCCTTGCCGGCGCCGGAGATCTCGGCGATCTTCTTGTCGATCTCGAGGTAAGTGGCGAAGTTCTTGGAGAACTTGTCGTAGGCGGCCTTCTCTTCCGGCTCCGAGATCTGGGCCTCGTAAGCGGCGCGCTGCTTGGCCAGGATGTCCAGGCGCGTCTTGATGGCCTTGATGGCGTCTTCGCGCTCGGCGGGCGTAACCGCCGTGATCATCTGCAATTCGGAAATACGCATGCGCGGTAGCGATGCCTGGATCGACTGCGCCGCCTTGATGGTGGGCAGCCAGTTGGTGGCCATGTCGGTGGACGCCTGGTTCACCGCGCTCAACTGGCGGATGGCGAAGATGCCAAGGAAGACCGTGAGGATGATCACGGCGGCGAAGGAAAGAATGAGCTTCTTGGCGATCTTAAGATTGTTGAACCAGTTCATGTCTGCCCCGAATTATTGCTGTGGTGGATTTCACAAGTCATTCTAGGCAAGTCGCGAAGCGGCCATAACGCTGATTACACGGGCGTTTACGGGGTAATTGCCCTGCGGTGGCGCGAGTCTGACAACGCCGTCAGGCTGGGCCGGTCAACTGGTCAGGCCACCACATCAGTCATTCCCTTGTGGCGATAAACTTGGTGACTGCACAATCATTGCACCGACCGCTGCCTGCTCACCCGCCTCGGCCTGTCGGCGCGCATGCCAGTCACCGCCCAGGGCCTTGATGAGGAAGACCGATACCAGCAAGCGCTGGCCCATCAATTGCGCCGCCTGGCGCTCGCTGTTGAGCAGGGACTGTTGTGCGTTGATCACATCCAGATAGGGCGTCGCGCCGCCTTCGTAGCGGCTGTTGGCGATCTCCAGCACCCGGCGTGCACTGGCGATGGCCGATTGCGCCTGGCGGTAGGCCCGGTCCAGTGAGGCGATACCGGTGATGCCATCTTCCACTTCCTGCATCGCCGTCAGTACGGTGCGGCGATAGCTGGCCACGGTGGCGTTATAACCGGCCTGGCTGAAATCCACACCAGCGCGCAGACGACCACCATCGAACAGACTTTGCGAGGCCGACACGCCCAGCGACCAGAGCACGCTGGGGGCATTGAAGAGCGACGCCCAGTTGCGGCTGTCGACGCCGTAGCCGGGCTGCAGCATGAAGCTGGGATAAAAGGCCGCGCTGGCCACGCCGATCTGCGCATTGGCGGCGGCCATGGCGCGCTCGGCAGCGGCCACGTCGGGGCGACGTTCCAGCACGTCGGAGGGCACGCCCAGCGGAATTTCCGGCAGCGCGACGGGCGCCAGCGAAGGCGGCAGGCGAAACACGGGCGCGGGGGTGCCGGTCAGCGTGGCGATGGCGTGCTCATACTGCGCACGCTGGCGGCCCAGGATATCGACCTGGGTCAGGGTGTTGTCCAGCAGCGCTTGCTGCTGGGCCACGTCCAGCCCGGAGGTGGCGCCCAGGTCGTGACGCGCGCTGGCCAGTTCCAGGGCCTTGCGTTGCAGGGCGATGGCCCGCTGCACCACATCCAGCTCGACGTCCAGCTCGCGCAGGTTGAAGTAATTGCTGGCCAGTTCCGCGCTCAGCAGCAGGCGGGTGTTTTCCAGGTCGGCGGCCGATTGCTGGGCCGAGGCATTGGCCGCTTCCACCGAACGCCGCACGCGCCCGAAGAAATCCAGTTCGTAACTGACATTCAAACCCAGCGCGAAATCGTTTTGTACGGTGGCGTAATTGGGCGAGTTGTAGTTGGTCAGTGGGCGGTTGGCCGAAATACGTCCACGTGCCGCACGCGTATTGATGCCGACCTGCGGGGATTGCGCCGCTCCCGCCACCTCCAGCTGCGCGCGCGCCTGGGCCAGCCGCGCAGTGGCGATGGCCAGGGTCTGGTTGCCGGCCAGGGCCTGCTGTTGCAGGGCATTGAGTTGGGCATCGTTGAAGCGCTCCCACCAGGGGCCGCGCGGTGCGGCATCCTGCGGCTGCATGGCGCGCCACGGTGCTTCCGGCGTCCAGGCGGCGGGCATGTCGAGCTGGGGCCGCACGTAATCGGGACCGCTGGCGCACGCGGCCAGCAGCAAGGCGCCGGCCAGCGCAAGCGCCATGCTGTGCGGACGGTGCAGGCTCATGAGGCGGCCTTCTTGTCCGCGGGGCGGGCGGACTTGTCCTGGGGCTGCTCCAGGGTCGGCTCCACCTGGTCGCCTTCGGCCAGCGAGTCGGAGGGATTGAGGATCAGTTTCTCATTGCCGCTCAGACCTTCCAGCACCTCCACGGTGAGTCCGAAGTTGCGGCCCAGCCTGACCTTCTTCAGACGCACCTTGTTCTGTTCATCCACTGCCGCCACCAGCGAACCATCGCGCCGGAACATGAGCGTATCGGCCGCCACCAGCAGCGTGCCGCTGGGCTTCAACGGCAACTCCACCTGCACGAAAGCGCCGGGCAGCAGCGCATGGTCGGCATTGGAGAGCGTCACCTCGATCTGCATCGAGCGCGTGGCCGGATCAATGGAGCCGGCAGTGCGCGCCACCTTGCCTTCGAACTTGCGCCCGCGCAGTTCGGCCTGGGTCACCGTGACCTGCTGGCCCGGCTTGACCAGATTGGCATAAGCCTGCGGCACGTTCACGTACACGCGCAGCGGATCGGTCTGCGACAGCACGAACAGCGCGCGGCCGGCACCCGGATCGATCAGGTCACCCACATCCACATTGCGGCGCGTGATGATGCCCGAGAACGGCGCCACGATGCGCTTGAATCCTTCCACCTGCCGCAACCTCTCCACGTTGGCATCAGCCGCCGCCAGGTTGGAACTGGCCTGGGCAAAGGCGCTGCGGCGTTCATCGAGTTCCTGCTGCGAGACCGCATCCTTCTTGCGCAGGGCTTCCCAGCGCGCCATCGAACTCCTCGCAAGCTCGAGGCTGGAAGCGGCCTGCTGGCGCGCCGCCAGGGCTTGCGAGAGCTGCTGGTCGATCTCGGGTGTATCGAGTTCAGCCAGCAGCTCGCCCTTCTGCACTTGCGCGCCGATGTCCTTGGTCCAGCGCTTGAGGTAGCCACCGGAACGCGCCGAGATGGGTGATTGCACGAAGCCCTGCAGGCTGCCCGGCAAGGCCAGCGTCTGGCCATCGGTACTGCTGCGGGCCGGTGCCACCCGCACGAAGACCCGGGCGCGTTCAGCGGTGCCGGCCTCCAGTGCGCGGGCATTGGCGGCGCGGCTGATGAGGGTGCGCGCGGCAACGGCGGCCAGCAGCACCAGCACCACCACCAGCACGACTTTGGCGCGCTTCATCATCTGCTGGCGCTGTTGCGGCTCGCCCTCGGAAAGAGGATGGATGCCGAGTTCGGAATGACGGTCATGCGACATGATTCAAGACTCCTGATGCGCGGGCCCGCCCGCCACTGCGCGGCGCCTGTCGGCGCGGCGGGCCAGTCTCTGATGCACGCCGGCGAACACCACCGGCACGAAGAACAAGGTCGATACGGTGGCCAGCAGCAGCCCCCCGATCACGGCGCGCCCCAGCGGCGCGTTCTGCTCGGCCCCCTCGCCCAGGCCCAGGGCCATGGGGATCATGCCGATGATCATCGCCAGCGCCGTCATCAGCACCGGGCGGATACGGGTGGAGCCCGCTTCCAGAGCGGCCGCCAGCGGCGTGGCCCCATCCTCGCGGCGCTGCCGGGCGAAGGCGACGATCAGGATACTGTTGGCCGTGGCCACACCCATGGTCATGATGGCCCCGGTCAGGGCCGGCACCGACAGCGTAGTGCCGGTGATGAAGAGCATCCACGCAATCCCCGCCAGTGCCGCCGGCAAGGCGGCGATGATGATGGCCGCATCGATCCACGACTGGAAGTTCACCACCACCAGCAGGTAGACCAGCACGATGGCCATGGCCAGACCCACGCCCAGGCCGATGAAGGAAGACTGCATGGTTTCCACCTGGCCGCGAATGACCACCTGGCTGCCGCGCGCGAGTCTGGGCTTGATCTCCTCCACCAGCCTGGCGACCTTGCCGGCCACGCTGGCCAGGTCGGTGCCCTGCACGCTGACATAGACATCGATGGCCGGTGAGATGTTGTAGCGCGAGGCGACCGCCATCTGGCGTCCTGCGTGCACATCGACCAGATTGCCCAGCAGTTGCGGCGGCGTGGTGGCATTGGCCCCCGCGCCCACCGGGATGTTGAGCAGGGCATCGAGCGAATCGACCTGATATTGCGGCGACTGCACCGCGATGCTGTAGACCACGCCATTGTTGGGATTGAGCCAGAAGGCCGGTTGCGTCTGCGAGCTGCCGGACAGCGCAATCAACAGGTTCTGCCCGACGTTGGAGGCCGACAGGCCGAACTGCTGCAGGCGCGTGCGATCCATGCGCAGGTCCAGCGAGGGGCCATCCAGGCGCTGGTGGACGTGGGCATCGACCGCACCCGGAATCAGGCGGATCTGCTTGGTCAGTTCGGCGGCCAGGCGCGCATTGGCTTCCATGTTGGGCCCGGTGAACTGCACGTCGATGGCCGCCGGCAGGCCGAAGTTGAGGATCTGCGTCACGATGTCGGCCGGCTGGAAGAAGAATTCGATGCCGGGGAAACGGCGCGGCAACTGCTCGCGCAACATCGCCACCAGCGCTTCGGTGGGCCGGTGGCCTTCCTTCAGGGCCATCAGGATTTCACCATCGAGGGTGCCGATGGTGCCGGCATTGCTGTAGGAGAGATTGATGCCGGAATTGGGCACGCCCAGGTTGTCGAGGATGGTCTCCAGTTCGGAGGCCGGAATCAGGGTGCGGATGACGCGTTCGACCTCATCGGCCGCGCGTGCGGTTTCCTCGATGCGGGTGCCGGTGGGCATGCGCATGTGCAGGCGGATCTGGCCGCCATCCACATTGGGGAAGAAGTCGCGCCCGAGGAAAGGATAGAGCAGGCAGGACAACAGGCAGAAGCCCAAAAAGCCCAACGCGAAGCGGCGCCGGTGTGCCAGCAGCGAGGACAGCACCAGCGTATAGCCATGGCGCACGCGCTCGAAACGGTTGTCGAAGGCACGATAGAGACGCTGCAACAGGCTCTGTTTGGCGCTGTCGACCTGGCCGTGGCTGCCCATGAGCAGCATCACCAGCGTAGGGACCAACGTGCGCGAGAGCAGATAGGAAGCGGCCATGGCAAACACCACCGCCTCGGCCAGCGGCACGAACAGGAAACGCGCCACGCCCGACAGGAAGAACATCGGCACGAACACGATACAGATGCACAGCGTGGCCACGAAAGCCGGCACGCCGATCTCCCCGGCGCCGACGATGATGGCATCGTGCAGCGGTTTGCCCAGGTGCAGGTGACGTTCGATGTTTTCGATGGTGACGATGGCCTGGTCCACCAGGATACCCACCGACAGCGCCAGGCCGCCCAGGGTCATGAGGTTGAGCGTCTCGCCCAGCGCCGCCAGCATCAGGATGGCCGCCATGATGGACAGCGGAATGGTCAGCCCGATGATGAGCGTGCTGCGCCAGTTGCCCAGGAACAGCAGCACCATGGCCGCCGTGAGGCCAGCGGCGATGAGCGCCTCGCTGATGACGCCGGTCACGGCGGCCTTGACGAACAGCGACTGGTCGAACAGCGGCGTGATCTTGATGTCTTCCGGCAGGGTCTGGGCGGCCGTGGGCAGCAGCTTGCGCAGGTTGTCCACGATGTCCAGCGTGGAGGCGCCGCCGTTCTTGAGAATGGACAGCAGCACGCCGCGCGCGCCATCCTGGCGCACCACGTTGGTCTGGGGCGAAAAGCCGTCGCGCACGTTGGCCACGTCCTTGAGATAGATGGTCGCCCCATTGCTGGTGCGCACCGGCAGTTCGTTCAGACCCGCCACCGCTTCCGGCGATCCGTTGATCTTGACCGAATATTCGGTGCCTCCGAACTTGGCCGTGCCCGAGGGCAGGATCAGGTTCTGGGTGTTGATGGCATTGACCACATCGATGGGCGCGAGTCCGCGCGACTGCAGCGCCGGGGTATCCAGGTCGACCGAGATCAGGCGCGTCTTGCCGCCATAGGGAAAGGGCACGGCCACGCCGGGGATGGTGATGAGCTGCGGGCGCAGAGTCTGCACGGCGGTATCGAAGACGGCCTGCTCCGGCAACGAGGGCGAAGAGAGCGCCAGTTGCATCACCGGAATGCTGGAGGCCGAATACTTGATCACCAGCGGCGGCGTGATGCCCGGCGGCAGCTGGCGAATCTGCGACTGCACCGACGCCACCACCTGCGCGATGGCCTGCTGGATGTTGGCCTTGGGCTGGAAGAACACCTTGATCACCGCCACCCCGGCCAGCGATTGCGACTCGATGTGTTCGATGTCGCTGACCACCGTGGTCAGCCCGCGCTCGTTCTGGGCGGCGATGCGCTGGCCCATCTCCTGGGCCGACAGGCCGTTGTAGTTCCAGATGATGGAGACCACCGGGATATTGATTTCGGGGAAGATGTCGGTGGCCATGTTCTTCAGCGTCAATGGCGTGGCCAGCACGATGAGCAAGGCCATCACGATGAAGGTGTACGGGCGGCGCAAGGCCAGCGCGACCATGTTCATGAACTGCTATCCCTGTGAAACGGGCAGGACCAGGCAGGCTGCCCGTGCGGCGCCTGCCATCCCCTCCCGCGATGCATTGTTCTGTCTTGCGCGGCCCGGCATGCTGCCCCGGTGGCCCGGCCGCGTTCCCTGAGTTGTGATGTCCTGTTGCTGCTGTCGTGCGGTCCGGCTTGCTCTCGAAGACCGTGCGGCGTGGCTATTGTAGCGGCCTCGCGGGGGCCGTGCAGAAGGCTTTTTCGCGGTATCGGTTTCTGACAGAAATGTCAGCGAGACGCTTCTCGCCGGCTGCAAGCACATCCGGAAAAAACTCCACATGACGGCCCCGGCAGGAATGCAGGCGCTATGGCACACTGCCCTTCCCTTTCGTCTTCCAGAACCCATTTCATCAACAGGCGTGAGTGCGCCTGTTGATGAAATGGGTTCTACACATCATGGAATTCCTGCGCCAGCGCATCGAAGCCAGTGTCCTGTCCGTCAGCCGTGGCCCCGGCAGTGCCGATTTCCTGAGGCCCCCGGGCGACCCTGGCCTGTTCGGTCCGGACTCCGCCGCCTGGCAGGTCCACAGCGATTTCACCGCCATGCTGACCGGCGGCGTGGCCGCGCTGCTGCTGCAGATGCTGCATCCCTTGCCGCTGGCCGGTGTGTGGGATCACTCCAACTTCCAGGCCGACATGCTGGGTCGGTTGCGCCGCACCGCGCAGTTCATCGCCGGCACCACCTTTGGCGGACGCGCCGATGCCGAGCGACTGATCGCGCGGGTCAGGCAGATCCATCTGGGGGTCAACGGCGTGGCGCCGGACGGGCGGCCTTATGCGGCCAGCGACCCGGACCTGCTCACCTGGGTGCACGTGGCCGAGGTGCATTGCTTCCTGCAGGGCTATCTGCGTTATCGCCATCCGGATTTTCCGCAGGCGCGGCAAGACCGGTATTTCGATGAAATCGCCCGCGTTGGCGAGGCACTGGGTGCGCGCGACGTACCCCGTTCCCGTGTGGCCATCGCCGACTACATCGAGCGCATGCGGCCGCAATTGCGCTGTGACGAACGCACCCGCGCGACCTTGCAGTTGGTCTTGAATGCACCCGCTCCCAACGTGGTAGCGCAGCCGTGGACACGACTGATGATGCGTGGTGGCGTGGACCTGCTGCCCACCTGGGCGCAGGAGATGCTGGGCGTCACCCCGCGTGGTCCGGTGCGGCGCGCACTGCTGCGGCGCTCAGTGCTGGTGGCCGCGCAGCCGATCCGCTGGGCCATGCGCAATGGCTCCATCCACCTGGCGCGGCGACGCATGGGATTGCCGCCGTTTGGCTGACTCACTGACTTGGCTGACGCTCAGCGTTGCTCGACGCTGCGAAGATAAGCCAGGATGTCATCGATCTGCTTGTCGCTGCCGATCCCCCAGAAGCGCATCTTGTTGCCCGGCACGACATCGCTGGGCGCCTTGAGGAAGGCACGCAGCTTGTCTTCGGTCCAGATGAAACCGGCCGAGGCCATCGCCGGGGAGTATTTGAAATCGCTGGTGGAGCCGGCCTTGCGTCCGATCACGTTGGTCAGCTGCGGACCAAAGCCGCCGCGCGCCGACGGGCCGACCGCATGGCAGCTGGCGCACTTGGCAAAGGCTGCACGGCCGGCCACGGGGTCGCCGGCTGCGTGGACCACCCACGGCAGGCTGGCAAGAACAAGGGCAAACAACAGATGGGAACGCATGATCGGCTCTAACAAGTTCTACCCTGACGGGCGTGCGGAGGATTCTAGCGCTGAACCGCCACCTGTGTCGGGGCATGATCGCGCCGCTGCGCCAGCACACTCCACACCACCAGTGCCAGCAGCGCAATACCGGTCAAGGCCGTGAAGGCCGCACCATAGCCGTAATGCTTGGCGACCACGCCCGCCAGCGCCGGACTCATGGCCGCGCCGATAGACTGGATGGTGGTCACCGCGCCCAGGCCGATGTTGATGTGGCCGCTGCCCTGCAGGATGCGCGCCACCGAACCGGGCAAGGCCACACCCAAGAGACCCGCGCCCACACCATCGAGCATCTGCACCGGCACCAGCGCCCAGGCCGAATCCCACACACCGGCCACCATGCCGCGCAAGGGCAAGGCCAGCAGCGCCACCGTGATCAGGAGCCAGTAACCCTTGCGGTCGGCAAAGCGGCCTGCAAAGAGCGCCGTCGGGATCATCACCAGCTGCGCCACGATCACGGTCAGCGCGGTATAGAGCGCCGGATCAGCACCGCCGCGCGCGACCACCGACTGGCTCAGCAAGGGCAGCATGGCCGCATTGCCGAGGTGGAACAGCATCATCGCCAGTGCCAGCAGCATCAGCGGGCGCGAACCGGCCAGCACGCGCCAGGTGGACAGCTGCGGCTGGTCGGCGGCGCGTTCGGGGTCCAGGCCACGGGCGACATCGTGATCGATGTCCTCGGGCCGGATACGCGAGAGGCATACGAGCGAGGCCACCGCCATCACCGCCATCAGCACGAACACCGCCGGCAGGCCCCAGAAGTAGCCGAGCGCACCGGCCAGCGCCGCCGAGAAGACGTTGCCGGCGTGGTTCCATGCCTCATTGCGTCCCAGTTGCGAAGGCAGGCCGCGCTGGCCGACGATGCCCAGCGTCAGGCCGGCAATGGCCGGTCCGATGATGGCGCCGACGATGCCGGTACCGACCTGCGAGATGGCCGTCACGGTGAAGCCGGGCGAGACCAGCAACAGCAGCGAGCCGGCCACCACCAGCACCGAACCGGTTCCGACCACCAGTCGCTTGGCGCGCACCGCATCGGTCAGCGCCCCGGCCGGGGTGGTGGCCAGCATGCCGGCGATGCCGCCCAGCGTCATGACGTAGCCGATGTCATCAGCGGCCCAGCCGTGGCCCATCAGGAATACACCGAGAAAAGGACCGAGCCCGTCACGCACATCGGCCAGGAAGAAGTTCAGCCTGGACAGCCAGGCGATGGAGCCGGCCTTGGCGTTCATCCGATCGGCCCCTTGAAGATGAAGAAGGCACCCAGGCAGATGCAGCCGAAACCGATCAGGTGATTGATGGTGAACTGCTCACCGAGGTAGAACACCGAGAAGATCGAAAACACCACCAGCGTGATGACCTCCTGCATGGTCTTCAGTTCGGCGGCGTTGTAGACGGTGTGGCCGATGCGGTTGGCGGGGACGGCGAAGCAGTATTCGGCCAGGGCGATCATCCAGCTGACCAGGATCACCAGGTACAGCGGCCGGTTCTCGAACTTCAAATGGCCGTACCAGGCAAAGGTCATGAAGACGTTGGAGACGATCAGGAAAACGATGGGAAGGATTTTTGGCGACATGGCTCTTTTTCTTTATCAGGTGGATGAAGGGAAACGCGAAAGATCGGCCGGAGCGATCCGCCGCCCCGGCCGCAAACCCTTACCGGACGCGGCTGTACAAGGGTTGCAGGGAATCCGCGCTGGCGCCGACGTCGATGGCCTCGATGGCCGTGCCGAGACTGTTGCGGGTCCCCAGTCCATTGGCAGCAAACGGCGCGCCGGGTTCCAGGGGCGTGCGCAGGCTGTCGGGGGCGAAGCGCACGATGCTGCCGTCATCGAGGATGACCCCATTGGCTTCGCCGCGCGGACCGGTCAGGACCAGGGCGATCTTGCCGCGCACGGACAGTGGGCGCAGTTGCGCTGCGCGCAGGTGCGGCGGCAGCGGCGGATTGGCATCGAAGGCGGGCGGCCGGTCGATCACGGTCTGGCCGTTGGCGAGATTGACGATGGCGTCGGCCCTGATCATGCCGGCCGCTTCAGCCTGACCGAAGACGCGCACCGACTGGCCCGGCTTGACCGCGTTCTGCAGCGTCTGCGACAGGTGCGGCGGGAACTTGACCACGGTGCGCTTGCCCACCATCAGGCCGTCGACTTCGCCGTAGGGGTTGATGAGGAAGCGGCTTACGCGGCCTTCGGTGATAGGGGCCTGCGCGGTCATGGCGGCATCGTAGGTGGCAGGTGGCGCGGGCGGCGCCATCGGTGCCACCGGTGCTGCCACCGGGCCAGCTCCCGGCGGCGGGGCCGGGGGCAATGCCTGGGCCTGCGCGGCCATCAGCGCACCCGACAGCATCAGGGCCGACACTGCGGCCAGCGAACGGGGGAGAAAGGATGAACGGTTCATGGCAACTCCTTTGGGGTGAGAGGGGTACGCTGTCTTCTGCAAACCCCGTGCCCGCCATGAATCCCTTTTAAATCAATAGCTTGCGCATCGCCATCACTGGTCGGGTGTCCGTTTTCGTGACACCTGACCGTCCGCTACCGGACACGCTGTCCTCGCCGGCCCGGCACGGCATTGGATTGTCCACAGGCCGATCCGGCCTTCGGACTGCGCCGAATCAGGCCCGCCCCTCGCGCCGCATCGATTGCGGCGGTACGCCAAAGCCGCGCAGGAACACTTCGCGCATGTGGCGGCGGTCACGGAAACCGGTCTCGCGCGCCACCACTTCCAGCGGATGGCGGCTCTGTTCGATCATCAAACGTGCCGCCTCCAGTCGCAGGCCCTCGATGGCCTTGGCCGGGGATTGCCCGGTCTCCGCCGTGAACACGCGGGTGAACTGGCGCGCACTCAGGTTGGCCTGCTCGGCCAGTTCTTCCACGGTCAGCGCGCGCTTGAGATGGCGGCGCGCATAGTTCAGCGCATCCTGGATGCGGTCGGTCTTGGGCGCCAACGCCAGCATTTCGGAATGCTGCGACTGTCCACCGGCGCGATGCTGGTGCATCACCAGCTTGTGCGCCACGCTGCGCGCCACTTCCTCGCCCAGGTCCTTGCCGACCATGGCCAGCGCCAGGTCCAGCCCGGCGGTCATGCCGGCCGAGGTCCACAGGGGGCCATCGACGATGTAGATGCGGTCGTCTTCCACCTGGATGTCCGGAAAGCGCGCACGCATCGCCGCAGCATACGCCCAGTGCGTGGTGGCACGGCGCCGCGCCAGCAATCCCGACTCGGCCAGCACGAAGCCGCCGGTGCAGATGCCGGCGATGCGCCGGGCCTTCCTGGCTGCACGTTGCAGGAAGGCGCGCTCCTCCTGGCTCGCTGGCGACTCCAGCGGATTGCCCACACCGCAGACGACCCAGGTATCGATGGTGGCCGTGGCCGCTGCCCTGGCGGTAGTAACGCGCATACCCAGGGACGAGGTGAGATCACCGCCGTCCACCGAATAGTTGTGTATCCGGTAGAACTCGTGGCCGACGACCTTGTTGGCATATTCAAAGACCGACTGCGTGGCCAGGCCCATGACCTGGAATCCTTGCGTGAGCAGATAGCCGATGTGGTGCATGTCCTGACTCCGTAACGAATGTCCTAAAACACTACCATATACGTCATTTCGGAAGTCCGCAAGCGGCCTAAGATGCACTCCATCGACACACCACACCCAAGGAGAACAGCATGAACCAGCCGCACAACCAAGTCCACCGTGGCACTGCCCTCGTCACCGGCGCATCCTCCGGCATCGGCGCGATCTACGCCGACCGCCTGGCACGTCTGGGCTACGACCTGATCCTGGTGGCCCGCAACCGCGAGCGCCTCAATGCCCTGGCCGCGCGCATCACCAACGAGACCGCCCGCAATGTCGAAGTGCTGGAAGCCGATCTCGGCCAGGCCGATGCGCTGGCCCGGGTGGAAGAGAAGCTGCGCAGCGATGCCAGCATCACCCTGCTGGTCAACAACGCCGGCATCGGCACGCACACGCCGCTGCTGCAAAGCAAGGTCGAGCACATGAGCGACATGATCGCCCTCAACGTCACCGCCCCCACCCGCCTGACCTATGCCGCCGTGCCCGGTTTCGTGGCCCGTGGCCGGGGTGCGGTGATCAACATTTCCTCCATCGTGGCCGTGGCGCCGGAAGTGCTCAATGGCGTCTACGGCGGCAGCAAGGCATTCGTGCTGGCCTTCTCGCAATCGCTGCACCATGAACTGGGCGCCAAGGGCGTGCAGGTGCAGGCCGTGCTGCCGGGCGCCACCGCCACCGACTTCTGGGCCATCGGCGGCCTGCCGGTGGAACACCTGGACCCGGCCATCGTGATGTCGGCCGAGCAGATGGTCGATGCCGCCCTGGTGGGATTCCAGCGCGGCGAACTGGTCACCATCCCCTCGCTGCATGACGAAGACGCCTGGACCCGTTTCGAGAGCGCACGCCAGCACATGGCCACCCAGCTTTCCGCCAATACCCCGGCGCCGCGCTACAGCGGCACCGATCTGCACTGAGCGGCCCGAAGCACCACGGATCGGGCCTTTTTTGTCCCGATATGAACCTTGCCGCGATGGCCCGCTACGGGCGGGCGTTTGCGGCACCCCAACCCTGACCACGTGAAGGAAAATCATGAAACTGACCGACAACACCATCTTCATCACCGGCGGCACCTCCGGCATTGGCCGCGCCCTGGCCGAGGCCTTCCACAAACTGGGCAACCAGGTCATCATCGGCGGCCGCCGCAAGGCCCTGCTCGATGAAGTGACTGCCGCCAATCCCGGCATGGACGCCATCGAATTCGACGTCTCCAGCCTCGCCAGCATCGATGCCGCCGCCGCCACCCTGAAGGCAGGCTACCCGAAGCTCAACGTGCTCATCAACAATGCCGGCATCATGCCCTTCGACGACGCCGGCGGCCTCATCGATGACCAGGTGAGCCGCAGCATCCTCGACACCAACCTGCTGGGCCCGATCCGTTTGACCTCCGCCCTGATCGAGCTGCTCAAGGCCCAGCCGCGCGCCACCATCATCCACAACACCTCGGTGCTGGCCTACGTGCCGCTGGCGGTCACGGCGGTGTATTCGGCCAGCAAGGCGGCCCTGCATTCGTATGCCATGTCGCAGCGCTTCATGCTGCGCAACACTTCGGTGCGGGTGCAAGAGATCGCCCCGCCCTGGGTCGACACCGATCTGGTCAAGAAGAGCGGCGACCCGCGCGCCATGCCGCTGGATGCCTTCATCGCCGAGACCATGGCCAAGCTGGAGAGCGACGCCGAAGAAATCATCGTCGATGCCGTCAAGCCCTTGCGCGACAACCCCGGCGCCAATGAACACGGGCTGGTCAACGGATTCAACGAAGCGCTGATCGCCAATCCCATCCCGGTCTGATCGGGACCGCTCCTCCAACCGCGACCGGCTGTAGCAGAAATCCTTTTCGGGTTCTCTTGCCGCGCTGTGGCCTTGTCGCTCAATACCTCGACCATGTACCTGGGCTTCTCGCTGGGCAGCGCGGCGGGAGCAGGCATCCTGGCATTGGGCTGGGTGGGTGGTATCGGTCTGCTGGCAGGGTGCTGCGCACTGCTGGGCCTGCTGCTGGAAAGACGCAATGCAACGCAGCGTTGAGTCCCGGCACCTGACACCAGCGCGGGCGGGCTAGTGGTCGTCAGCCCCTGGCTCTGCCAGCTTGCGGTACAGCTGCTGGCGCGAGATGCCCAGCCGGCGCGCAGCTTCGGCGCGGTTACCGTTGGCCGCCGCCAGCGCGCGCTGCAGCATCACCCGTTCGACCTGCGCCACCGCTACGGCCAGTTCGCCGTCCCAGTCGATGGCGACTTCGCTGGCGCTGCCCACGGCAGTGCGGTCGGCCAGTTCAATATGTTCAGCCTCGATGCAGGCGCCGTGGCTCATCACCGCCGCCCGCTCCATGGTATTGCGCAGTTCGCGCACATTGCCCGGCCAGGCATGTTGCAGCAGGCGCCGCGCTGCGGCCGGGCTGATGCGCTTGGGCGCATCGCCACCCTGCTGGCGCAGGAAATGCTCGGCAATGGCGAGGATGTCGCCGGGACGCTCGCGCAGCGGCGGTACCTTGATCGACAGGACCTGCAGGCGATACCAGAGATCCTCGCGGAAGCGCCCCTCGCTGATTTCCTGCGGCAGGTCACGATGGGTGGCAGCGATCACCCGCACATCCACCTTCACCGGCTGCTGGCCGCCCACCGGCGTGAGTTCGCGTTCCTGCAGCACGCGCAGGATCTTGGACTGCGTAGGCAGGGCCATGTCACCGATCTCGTCCAGGAACAGCGTGCCGCCATGGGCTTCCTGGAAGCGGCCCAGGCGCGCTGCGGTGGCGCCGCTGAAGGCACCTTTGACGTGGCCGAACAGTTCGCTCTCGATCAGTTCGGCCGGAATGGCCGCGCAATTGATGGCCACGAAAGGACGCGCAGCGCGCAGGCCGTTGCGATGCAGGGCGCGCGCCACCAGTTCCTTGCCGGTACCGGTCTCGCCCAGGATCAGGACGGTGGCGTCGCTGGTGGCGGCGCGCCCGATCTGCTTGAACACCTGGCGCATGGCCTCGCTGTCGCCGACCAGGGCATTGCGTTCGCTGCTGGCGGGGGCATCTGCCCTGTCGGCCGTATCGGTGCGGGGCGCACTCTGGCGCAGGGCGCGCTCCAGTGTTTCCACCAGGGCCGCGCGCGGTACCGGCTTGGTCAGGTGATCGAAGGCGCCCAGGCGGATGGCTTCGATGGTGTTGTCACCGCTGGCGTAGGCGGTCAGCATGATGCAAGGGATGGCCGCGATGGCCGGGGCGCGCTGCAGGAATACCAGGCCATCTTCGTCGGGCATGCGCAGGTCGACGATGGCCGCATCCACCGCGTGCGCGGCCAGCAGGCTCAGGCCGGCAGCGGTACTGCCGGCTTCCAGCACCTCGTGGCCGAGGTCGCCGACGGTCTCGGCCAGACTGCCGCGAAAGGCAGCATCGTCATCGACGATCAGGATGCGCGCCATGGCAACTCCATCTCAAAACGGGCGCCGCGCTCGGAGGCGGCCAGGGTAATGACACCACCATGCGCATGCACGATCTCGCGCACCAGCACCAGGCCCAGTCCGGTGCCGCCGCTGCGCTGGCTGACGAAGGGATCGAACAGGCAGTCACGCAATTCGGGCGGGACACCCGGACCATCATCGGCCACCCACAACAGCAGGGCCCGCTCCTCCCGTTGCTCATTGCGCAGCCTCGCGCCGATCTCGATCTGGCCACCGGCATGGCAATGCGCCAGCGCATTGAGCAGCAGATTGTCGAGGGCGCGTGCCATCTGCACCGGGTCCATTGCAGTGGTGGTGAGACCGCCGGCAAAGCTGGGCAGGTCGATGGCTGCGTGCAGGCGGACCTGCCGCTGCTCGGCCAGTTCGGCGTGCACCTGGCAGCGCGCCTCGATCCAGGCCGACAGGTCGATGCTCTGGCGCTGTACCTGAAAGGGTTGGGCCAGCGCCAGCAGACTGGCCACCAGGGCATCGAGCCGCTCGGTCTGGCTGACCACCATTTCCAGCGCACCGGTCACGCGCGTCTGGCGCACCTGCGCCGGTGCGGCCAGGGCATTCTCGGCCTTCATGCGCATGGCGCCGATGGGATTGCGAATTTCATGGGCCATGCCCGCCGCTACCCGGCCCAACGTGGCCAGTCGTTCGGCGTGGGCGAGCTGGCTGGCCAGACGTTCGGACTGGCGGCGCCAGCGCGTGAGCGTTGCGCCCAGCCAGATGCCGCTGATGATCACGAAGGCCAGCAGCAAGGCGCTGGCCACCAGCAACTGGTTGAGCACGGCAGCACTCATGACCGGTACCCGCTTGAGGGTCCAGGCCGCCAGGGAGACATGCTCCAGCGGCACCGGGCAGGCCGCGAACACGACCGCCTCGCGCAGTCCCGGACGCACATCCGTGACGGTGCTGCCGGCATTGCGTGCGCGTTGCGCGGTCGAGACGATGCGTTCCATCTCGGCGCCTGGCGGATCACGCTTGACCCCGCTGCCGTCATAGGTCGGGAAGGCATAGGCCACCACATCGCGCTGCGGATGCCAGAAGCCGCCCTCGACACCGGGCTGATCGCGCAGGGAGAGGTCGATCACCGCCTGCATCACCGAACTGCCGGGCAGGCCATCGGCATCCGTCTTGCGGCCGGGCGCCACGCCATTGCCCGAGAGCGCATGGGCCAGGCCCGCGCTCATGGTGGCGCAGCTCACCGCCGCCTGGCCGGTGGCCAGGCTGATCTGCGATGAGGCGCCCTGGCGGCTCAGTTGCAGCAGCAGGAAAGCCAGGACCAGCGCGATCAGGGCAATGAAGGCCCACAGGATCAGCAGATCGCGCTTGATGGTGTTCTTGATGTTCAGGAGGCCTCCGGCGCCGGGCGCAGCTGTGGGTGTTCTTGATGTTCTCGCGGTCCAAGGACAGCGCTCGCATTTAAACACGAAGCGCCGCCGGTGATGAATCATCTGACAGGACTGCGCACGCCGGGGTTCAGCATTTTGTTGCAAGACAATCACGTTGCCGGCGATCAAGCTGGAAGCTGGTTTTGCTTTGTGCGTTAATTGCGCCTGGGGTTTTCGGGGGGAAGCAAAATCAAGCAGTTGAAGAAATACCTGGTGGTGGTATTGGGCATCGCAATGCTGATGGTGATTGCCATGTGTGCCAGCACGCTCTATCAGAGTTACCGGCAGACGCGTTTTTCGGCGGTGACCAATGCCGGCAACGTGACCCTGATCTCCCAGCGCGCCATCTCCCGCAACCTGGAGATGCTGTCGCTGTCGCTGGACACGCTGGCCTACCGTTACCAGCATCCGCTGAGCGTTCAGCGGCTCGATGAGTCCCAGCGCTATGCCTATCTGTTTGGCAGCATGGCCGGCGTCGCTCACATCAACGGGCTGGCTGTCGTGGGTGCCAGCGGCGAAGTGCTCGCCAGTTCGCGCCGCGCGCCGGGAGAGGCCGCCCCCAATTATGGCGACCGGGCCTACTTCATCGCGCACCGTGATTCCGCCAGGGTGGGCCTGTACGTGTCGCGGCCGATTCGTGCCAGCCTGGGCAACGAGCTACCCGTGGTGGTGTTGTCCAAGCGCCTCTTCAATAAGGATGGCAGCTTTGGCGGCATCGTCATGATGGCGTTGGACCTGGCCTATTTCCGCGATCTGTTCGAAGGTCTCTCGCTGGGGGACGATGGCGTCATCTCGCTGTATTCGGACGATGGCATCGCCTACATGCGCATCCCCTACCGCGAGGACATGATCGGCCGCGACGCCAGCAGCAGCCCCAATTTCCAGCGCATCCAGCGCGCCCTGCAACATGAGGAAGGCAGCTTCTTCGCGCGCGCCATCAGCGATGGCGTGGAACGGCTCTACACCTTCCGCCGCATTCCTGATTCACCGCTGATCGTCTTTGTCGGCTATGCGGAAGAAGCCATCTTCAAGAGCTGGCGCAAGACCTTGTACGTGGTCGTCCTCTCGCTGGCAGTCTTTGCCCTGCTCTCGGCGTATCTGCTCTGGCACGTCCGCCAGGAACTGCGCCGCCGCGTGGCCATCGAAAAGCGCCTGGAAGAACTGGCCCTCACCGATGGCCTCACCGGCCTGCTCAACCGCCGCGCCCTGGACGAAGCCTTGCAGGCCGCCTGGGAACGCTGCCGGCGCAATCTCAATTCGACCTTCTCGGTGCTGTTCATCGACGTCGACTACTTCAAGCTCTACAACGATACCTACGGTCACAAGATGGGCGATGAGGTGCTGCAGGAAGTGGCGCAGGCCATTGCGGAAAACCTGCCGCGCAATACCGACTGCGCCGGTCGCTACGGTGGCGAGGAGTTCGTGGTGCTGCTGGAGCTGACCGACGGACAAGGCGCGCGCCTGATGGCCCAGCGCCTGTGCGAGGCGGTCTACAGCCGCCTCATCGTGCATGCCGCCAGCCCGCTGCGCGTGGTCACCATCAGCGCGGGCGTAGCCACCCTCCAGCGCGAACACCACCGCCGCGTGGAAGACGTGCTCAATGCCGCCGATGCCGCGCTCTATCGGGCCAAGCGCGATGGGCGCAATGCGGTGCGGGTCAGCGGGGCGGACTGACCGTCAAGGCCGGTTGACCGCTGCAAAGACAAAGGGGCGCCATCTGCATGGCACCCCTCGTTTCATCACGACGCGGCCAACGCATCGGCCACGATCACTCTCAGACTTCGCTCACATCCAGCGGTGCCTCGGTCTTTTCGATCACTTCTTCCTTGGTCACGCCGGCCGCCAGTTCGATCAGCTTCAGGCCGCCCGGCGTGACATCGATCACGCCCAGGTCGGTGATGATGCGGTTGACCACGCCCACACCGGTCAGCGGCAGGTTGCAGTCGTTCAGGATCTTCTTCGAGGTCGTGCCATCCTTGGCCTTGGCCACGTGTTCCATCAGCACCACCACGCGGCCCACGCCAGCCACCAGGTCCATCGCGCCGCCCATGCCCTTGACCATCTTGCCGGGGATCATCCAGTTGGCCAGGTCGCCCTTGGCCGAGACCTGCATCGCACCGAGGATGGCGATGTTGATCTTGCCGCCGCGGATCATGCCGAAGGAATCCGCCGAGCTGAAGAAGGACGAACCGGGAATGGTCGTCACGGTCTGCTTGCCGGCGTTGATCAGGTCCGGGTCCACCTGGTCTTCGGTGGGGAAGGGGCCGATGCCCAGCAAGCCGTTCTCGGATTGCAGCCACACTTCGATATCAGCGGGAACGTGATTGGCCACCAGCGTGGGCAAGCCGATGCCTAGGTTTACGTAGAAGCCGTCCTGCAGTTCCTTGGCTGCGCGCGCAGCCATTTCATCTCTGGTCCATGCCATTTCTGTGTCTCCTTATGCGCGCACGGTGCGTTGTTCGATGCGCTTCTCGGGCGTGGCATTGACCACGATGCGATGCACGAAGATGCCGGGGGTGTGGATCTGGTCCGGGTCGAGCTGGCCCACTTCGACCAGTTCTTCCACCTCCACCACGGTGACCTTGCCGGCCATGGCCACGTTGGGGTTGAAGTTGCGCGCGGTCTTGTTGAAGACCAGGTTGCCGGCCTTGTCGGCCTTCTGCGCCTTCACCAGCGACACATCGGCCACCAGCGAACGTTCCATCACGTAGCGCTCACCGTCGAACTCGCGCACTTCCTTGCCCTCGGCCACCAGCGTGCCCACACCGGTCTTGGTGAAGAAGGCGGGGATGCCGGCGCCACCGGCGCGCAGCTTCTCGGCCAGGGTACCTTGCGGGGTGAACTCCAGTTCCAGTTCGCCGGCCAGGTACTGGCGCTCGAATTCCTTGTTCTCGCCCACGTAGGAAGCGATCATCTTCTTGATCTGGCGGGTGGAGAGCAACTGGCCCAGGCCGAAACCATCGACACCGGCGTTGTTGGAAATGGCGGTCAGGTTCTGCACGCCCGAATCACGCAGGGCGGCGATCAACGCCTCGGGGATGCCACACAGGCCAAAGCCGCCGACCGCAATGGTCTGGCCGTCCTTGACGATATCTTTCAACGCGGTGGCCGCGTCTGGATACACTTTGTTCACGAGTCTCCTTTCGGCTCTTGTCTTGCGAGCAGGGTTGCAAGCGGGCCGGCGGACATGCCGGCTTCAACAGGGAGGGGCAGAGGGGCTTCTCTTGCACGACGCGCGGGGACGTCGCCAGGCACCGTTCGGCTCCGGATAGCGCCAAATATCATAGGGCAGCTGAAATAGGCCATACAATACGGTAAAAATACCTGGCGCAATGCAGCATGGTACCGCCAGGTGCGAGGGATCCGCCGAATATTTGCAGCAACTCCATGACCCAGCCACTTCCCATCGATTTCGAACAGGTTTTCATGCACGCGCCCATCGGCATGTGCGTCTCGCACAATCGCATCATCCAGCAGGCCAACCTGGCCATGGCGGCGATGTTCGGCTACGAGGTGGAGGCGCTGCGGCAGACTTCCTTCCAGGAAATCTATCCCACCGCCGACGAATTCGAACGCACCGGATTGCGCCTGGTGCCCCTCCTCAACGAGAAGGGATTTTATTCGGACGAGCGCATCATGAAGCGCTCCAACGACGAGATGTTCTGGTGCCACGTCACCGGCCATGCCCTGAACCGCGACAACCCGCACGCGGCCGGCATCTGGACCTTCGAGGACGTCAGCGCCAAGCGCCCCATCGCCCCCGGCCTGACCCCGCGCGAACGCGAGATCGCCGCGCTGCTGGTGGAAGGCAAAACCAGTAAGCTCATTGCACGCCAGGTGGAACTGAGCCCGCGCACGGTGGAAATGCATCGCGCCCGATTGATGCGCAAGTTCGCCGCGTCCACCTCCTCCGAACTGGTGCACAAGCTGCTGAGCATCACGCCCTGATCACCCTCGCTCAGAACGGCAGGTCCGCAAAACGCTGCGCCAGGAAATCCAGCATCGTACGCAAGGTCGCCGGCATGTGCTTGCGCGAGGCATAGACGCCATACATGCCCAGCTGCAAGGGTTCGTAATCGGGCAGCAATTGCACCAGATGGCCGCTTGCCACCAGCGGCGCCACCATATAGGCCGGCATGTGGCCGATCCCCACACCGGCGAGCACCGCCTGCAGCAACACCGTCACCTCGTTGGCGCTGATGGTGCCGCCCACCGCGACGCTTTGCGTCTGCGTCTTCGTCTGCGTCTTCGCGGAGGCAGCCCCCTTGCCGCCCCTGGTTTTTTTCTTCTTCGGATCGAATTGCCACAGGCTGCGTCCCACATAGGAATGCGTCAGGCAATTGTGCAAGGCCAGCTCCTCCACCTTGCGCGGCGTGCCGTGGCGCGCAAGGTAATCCGGCGTGGCGCAGATGACCGAGTGGCAGACCCCCAGCGGACGCGCAATCAGGTTGGGTTCCAGCCGGTTGGTCATGCGGATGGCCAGGTCGATGCGTTCTTCCACCAGGTTCACGGTGCGATCCAGCGCCAGCAGGTCCACCGCCACGCCCGGATAGCGGCGACCGTAATCCACCACGGCCTGGATCAGCTGGGTCTGCGCAAAGGAGGTGCTGGCGGTGATGCGCAAGAGCCCGCGCGGTGTTTCGTCGGGGCCATCGAGGGCGTGGCGCATGTCCTCGGAATACTCCAGCATCTGGCGGCAACGCGGCAGCAGTTCGTTACCGGCTGCGGTCAGCGAGATGCGCCGCGTAGTCCGGTGCAGCAGCCGCGCGCCCACCCAGTCTTCCAGCTCGGCCACGTAGCGCGAGACCACCGGGCGCGACAAGTCCAGCTGTTCGGCCGCCGCCGACAGGCTGCCGCTGTCCACCACCGTCACGAAGACCTGCATGGCCATCAGGCGATCCATTGCGCTTCCTTTTTCATTTGAACGATTTCAGAAACAAACTGTGATCGATTATGCTGTTTTTCGAAATCAAAAGCGATCCTATGATGACCACTCCTGACACCCATACACCTCTTTTCGGAGTCGCCATGTTTTCCACCCGTCGCCTGCTGCGTCCCCTGCTGGCCATCGCGGCCACCGGCCTGCTGGCCTTCTCGGGCGCTGCCGTCCAGGCCGCCGCCCCGCTCAAGCTCGATATTTACAATCCCGGCAAGGAAGCCCTCTTCCCGGTCAGCTCGGTGCTGGTCACGGGTGAGCGCGAAGCGATCCTGGTCGATGCGCAATTCGGCCAGCGCGAAGCGCAGCAGCTCGTGGAAAAGATCCGCGCCAGCGGCAAGAAGCTGACCACCATCTACATCAGCCACGGCGACCCGGATTACTACTTCGGCCTGGAAGCCCTGCACGCCGCCTATCCGGAAGCAAAGATCGTGGCCTCCGCGCCGACCGTGCAACACATCAAGGAAACGGCTGCCGGCAAGCTGGCTTACTGGGGTCCGAAGCTGGGTGACAATGCCCCCCGCGCGACCATCACGCCGGAAGTGCTCAAGGGCAAGACGCTGACGCTGGAAGGCCGCAGGCTGGAGATCGTCGGCCTGGACGGTCCGCAACCGGATCGCAGCTTCGTCTGGATTTCTTCGCTCAAGGCCGTGGTCGGCGGCGTGGTCGTGGCCGGCAACATCCACGTATGGATGGCCGATACGCAAAGCATGAAGTCGCGCCTGGACTGGCTCGGTACGCTGGGCCGCATCGAAAAACTGAAGCCGGCCATCGTCGTACCCGGCCACTATGCCGCCGGTGCGCCGCTGGACATCGCCTCGGTGCGTTTCACCCGCGACTACCTGAAGGCCTTCGACCAGGAAGCCGCCAAGGCCGCCGATGGCAATGCCCTGATCGCCGCCATGAAGCAGCGCTATCCTGACCTGGGCGACACCGGCTCGCTGGAGCTGTCGGCCAAGGTCATCAAGGGTGAAATGAAGTGGCCCTGACGCGGCCTGAGTTGATCCTGACTTTAACCTGACTTGACCCCGGCTCGATTTGCTCCCAATCTGCTCGCAGCCCCTCCACCTCAGAAAGGAAACATCATGAAAATCGCACTCATCGGCGCCTCCGGCAACGTCGGCACCCGCATCGTGGACGAAGCCCTGCGCCGCGGCCACAACCTCATCGCCATCGCCCGCGACGCCGGCAAGATCGCCCAGCGCACCGGCGTGACCGCCGTCTCGGCCGACGTCAAGGACGCCAGCGCCCTGGCCGTGGCCATCAAGGGGGCCGACGTGGTGATCTCCAGCGGCCGCTTCACCGCCTTCGGCGCCACCGACCTGCTGCCGGCCGTGAAGGCCGCTGGCGTCAAGCGCCTGGCTGTCGTGGGTGGCGCTGGCAGCCTGGAAATCGCACCGGGCAAGGCGCTCATCGATACGCCGGAATTCCCTGCCGAATACATGCCCGAGGCTTCCGGCGGCCGTGATTTCCTCAATGCCCTGCGTGAGGAAACCGAGCTGCAATGGACCTACCTGTCGCCTTCGGCCATGTTCGTCCCCGGTGAGCGCACCGGCCAGTTCCGCCTGGGCAAGGACGAACTGCTGGTCGATGCCGATGGCAAGAGCTGGATCTCCTACGAGGATTACGCCGTCGCCCTGCTGGACGAACTGGAACAACCCAGGCACGTACGCGCACGCTTCACCGTGGGCTACTGAGCCCATTCGCATCACGGGCCTGATGGTGCAGAAAACCTCAGGCCCGGTGCAACATCATTCAAGTTCAAGGACATCGCATCATGAGCGCTTCGGCCACCCCGCACGAGACCGTGCTTCACTACATCCACGATCCGCTGTGCGGCTGGTGCTACGGCGCCGCGCCGCTGGTGGCGGCGGCGCGCGCGGTGCTGCCGGTGCAGGCGCACGGCGGCGGCATGATGGCCGGACGCAACCGCCGCCGCGTCGACGCGCAGTTGCGCGAGTACGTGATGCCGCATGACCAGCGCATCGCGCAGATGACCGGACAGGCTTTTGGCGAACGCTACTTCAACGGCTTGCTGCGGGATAACGAAGCCGTCTTCGACTCGGCCCCGCCGATTGCTGCCGTGCTGGCGGTGCAGGCGATCAAGGGCGAAGCGGCCGGTCTGGACATGCTGGCCGCGATCCAGAGTGCGCATTACCATCATGGGCGACGCATTTCGGAACTGGCGACGCTGACCGAACTGGCGCAGGCACTGGGCATCGAACCCGCCGCCTTCGCCAGCGAGATGCAGCGTGTGGAATCGGAAGAACTGGCCGACCATATCGAGGCCAGCCGTGAATTGCTCAACTACGTCGGAGGACGGGGCTTCCCGACCTTCGTGCTGCAACGGGGCGACACGCTGGAGGTGCTCGATACCGGGCGCTGGCTGGGGCAGCCGGAAGAGTGGGCGCGCTATCTGCGTGATGAGACAGCGGCCGCGCCGGTGGACGCATCGGAGAGCGCGCCGGTCCGCTGCGATCTGCAGACCGGCCGTTGCGACTGAGCCTGGGGCCGGTTCAGACCGGCAGGCCCAATGCGCGCAATTGCGCCCGGGTCGCTGCGGCATCGACGTGATGGATGCCCTGCCAGCCCAGCGCGCGGCAACCGTCGATGTTCTTTTGCAGGTCATCGATGAAGACCAGTTCTTCCGGCTTCAGACCCGGCAGATGCCGTGAATAGCGCTCCAGCGCGATCTCGAAGATGCGCGGCTCGGGCTTGATGCAACGCTCGTGGCCCGAGACCACGATATCGAGAAACAGCTGCAGGAAATCGTGATAGTCCCGCGCATGCGGATAGGTCTCGGCAGACCAGTTGGTGAGACCGAACACCGGCACCTGCTGCGCATGCAATTCGCGCAGCAAGGCCACGCCCTCGGGCAATGGACCAGGCAGCATCTCGATCCAGCGGTCATAGAAGGCGCGGATCAGCGCCTCGTGCCGGGGATGCTGCCGGATCAGCTGCGCGGTGCCTTCGGCCAGGGTGCGGCCGCCGTCTTGCTGCACATTCCATTCGGGCGAACAGATGTGTGTGAGGAAATGGTCGCGCTCCTGCTCGTCAGCGATCAGCTTGCGATACAGATGCTGCGGGTTCCAGTCCAGAAGTACGCCGCCGAAATCGAAGACGACGGCGCGGATGGGGCTTGGTGCAGAAAACGTCATGGTTGGGCTCACTCTTTCAGGTTCCGACGGGATCAAGGGTCGTCAGTGTGCCATGACTTCCCGGCGCCACAGAGTGTGGCACGCCAGCCGTGGCCAAGTACATTTCCCCTTCGGGGACTGTTTGCATCCTCAGCTACCAGATCCTACAACCCCCGCAAAAAATCAAACAACTCCGGCACATCCGCATACCCCACATTGAAGCGGAAGCTGGTCTTGTGCGGTGACGAGAGATGGAAGAAATCCCCCGGCGCCAGCCAGATGCCCTTCTGCCGTGCCCGGTCCGCGATCTCGCGCGCCGACAGTTCGCAGCCCTCGATGGTGGCCCAGCTGAACATGCCGCCGCGCGCCGCCGTAAAGGGCGTCAGGCCGACTTCGGTGAGCTTGGCATTCAGGGTGGACTGGGCATTGAGCAGCGTGGCATTGAGCGTCTGCACGTGGCGGCGGTGATGGCCTTCGGTCAGGACGTTGTGGACCAGCCGTTCATTGATCTCCGAATTGGTGAGCGTCAGCACCATCTTGGTATGCACGATCTGCCGCGCCAGTTCGCGCTGGCAGGCGATGTAGCCCACCCGCAGCGAGGGCGCGATGGTCTTGGAATAGCTGCCCACGTAGATCACCCGCTGCAAGCCATCCAGCGCGGCCAGCATGGGATCGGTGGCCTGGCCGAGTTCGCGGAAGATGTCGTCTTCCACCACCCAGAAACCATAGCGTTCAGCGGCCTGCAGCACGCGCATCGCGCAGGCCGGGGTATAGGAGGTGCCGGTCGGATTCTGCAACACGCTGGTGGTGAAGAACATCTTGGGATGATGCGTGCGCGCCAGCGTATCGAGCATGTCGGTATCGACCCCGCCCGGCGTGCGCGCCACGCCGATCACGTTCAGGCCGGCCAGGCGCAGCATGGCGATGAGATTGCAGTAACCGGGATCGTCGATCAACACCGTGTCGCCCGGCTTGGTCATGGTACGGATCACCAGATCCAGCGCCTGCGTGGCGCCGTGGGTGGTCAGCACCTGTTCGATGCCCAGCTCCAGCGCCCAATGCCCGAGGAATTGCGTGATGAGCTGGCGCAACGGCGCATAGCCGTATGGATGACCATAGCCGACCTGCTGCGCGCCGGGGGAACGGATGATGCGGCGCTCGGCCTGGTGCAGGCCCTCGTCGTTGAGCCACTTGCCGGGCAGCCAGCCGCAGCCGGCCTTGATGGGCACGCGCTCATCGGCAAACATTTCCGAGAGCAGCCAGGCCGAATCGATGACCGGCTCGGGCGGCACGAAGACCGCACGCGCGCCCGCCTGCCCGGCCCGCGCCGCCACGAAGAAGCCGGCGCCGCGCCGGGCCTGCAGCATGCCGCGGGCGACCAGCTGCTCGTAGGCTTCCACCACGGTGGAAGAGCCGATGTCGTGATGCTGGGCGAACTGGCGCACCGAAGGCAGACGCTCGCCGGAGCGCAATTCCCCCGTCTCGATCAGGCCGGCCAGGCCGGCCGTCACCTGCTCCAGCAGGCGACGGCCGGTCTTGCGTCTCAGGTCCAGTTGCAGCGGCGCGCGCGCAGGCTTGGCCATGTCATCCTTTCGGGCAAAGTGTCGGGCCGGCGGAGCACTGCATTGCTGCCGCGAGCCAAAGTGTAGGGGTAAATTCCAAACTGTATTGGTCACTGTATTGGTACCGCCAGACATCCGGATCATGGCGGATTCCCGATGGATAGAGGGTGTCACGAGATCCCCGGCGGTCGGCGGAAGCACCCGCTTCACGGCGGAAGTAGCAATACAGTTTGCCTTCCTGACCAATACAGTTTCCAGCGAAAATCAAAAGTGTAGCTAACAATACGGCCACTGTCTGGCAATAATCAAGCACCCTCGACTGATTCTCCAATTTCTCCATTTTTTTCACGGTGCCTGCCATGTCCAGCCAAGACCAAACGCATCCGTCCAGCCTGTCGGCCTACTGGATGCCCTTCACTGCCAACCGCAATTTCAAGGCCGCGCCGCGCATGCTGGTGTCTGCCGAAGGCATGCATTATCGCGACGACGCCGGCAATGCCATCCTCGACGGCACCGCAGGTCTCTGGTGCGTGCCGCTGGGCCACGCCCATCCCAAGATCGTGTCGGCCGTGCAAAAGTCGGTGGCCACGCTGGATTACGCGCCCTCCTTCCAGCTGGGCCATCCCAGCGCCTTCGAACTGGCCGAGCGCCTGAAGGCCTATACCGGCGACCGCTTCGCGCACGTGTTCTATACCGGCTCCGGCTCGGAATCGGTGGATACCGCCCTCAAGATCGCCCTGGCCTATCACCGTGCCAAAGGCAATGCCACCCGCACCCGCCTGATCGGCCGCGAGCGCGGCTATCACGGCGTGGGCTTCGGCGGCATGTCGGTAGGCGGCATCGGCGGCAACCGCAAGACCTTCAGCACGGCGCTGCTGCCGGGCGTGGACCACCTGCCGCACACCCACAACCTGGAAAAGAACGCCTTCACCAAGGGCCAGCCGGAATACGGCGCGCACCTGGCCGATGAGCTGGAACGCCTGGTCACCCTGCACGACGCCTCCAACATCGCCGCCGTGATCGTGGAACCGGTGGCCGGCTCCACGGGCGTGCTGATCCCGCCCAAGGGCTACCTGAAGCGCCTGCGCGAGATCTGCACCAGGCACGGCATCCTGTTGATCTTCGATGAAGTCATCACCGGCTTCGGCCGCCTGGGGACGCCCTTTGCGTCCGACTACTTCGATGTGGAACCGGACATCTTCACCACCGCCAAGGGCCTCACCAATGGCGTGGTGCCGATGGGCGCGGTGTTCGTGAAGAAGGAAATCCACGACGCCTTCATGAACGGCCCGGACGGTATAGAGCTGTTCCACGGCTACACCTACTCCGGCCACCCGCTGGCCTGCGCGGCCGGCCTGGCCTCGCTGGAAGTGTTCCAGACCGAAGGCGTGCTGGAGAATGCGCAGGCGGTGGCGGATTATTTCCAGGAAGCGGCCCATGCGCTGCGCGGCCTGCCGCACGTGATCGACGTGCGCACCATTGGCCTCATCGCCGGCATCGAACTGTCTTCCATCCCCGGTCGTGTCGGTGCCCGCGCCTATGACGCCTTCGTGCGCGCCTTCAATGACGGCATCCTGATCCGCGTGACCGGCGACATCATCGCCCTGTCGCCGCCGCTGATCATCAACAAGCAGCAGATCGACGAACTGTTCGGCAAGCTGGCGGCCATTCTCAAGAACCTGGCCTGATCCCCCTTCACGCAAAAAATACGCAAGAAAGATTCATGGAAAAGATTGCACACTACATCGGCGGCCAACGCGTCGATACCAAGAGCGGGCGCTACGCCGATGTCTTCAACCCGGCCCGGGGCGTGCCGGTGGCGCAGGTGGCGCTGGGCACGGCCGATGAGGTCGATGCGGCGGTGAAGGCCGGCATGGCCGCCTTCACGGGCTGGTCCAACACCCCGCCGCTGACGCGCGCACGGGTGATGTTCCGCTTCCTGCAGCTGATGCAGCAACGGGCCGATGACTTCGCCCGCATCATCGTGCGCGAACACGGCAAGACCTTCTCCGATGCCCAGGGCGAAGTGGCGCGCGGCATCGAGATCGTCGAGTTCGCCGCCGGCATCCCGCAGATGCTCAAGGGGGAATACACCGACCAGATCGCCCGTGGCATCGACGCCTGGTCGATGCGCCAGGCGCTGGGCGTGGTGGCCGGCATCACGCCGTTCAACTTCCCGGCGATGGTGCCGATGTGGATGTTCCCCATCGCCATTGCCTGTGGCAACTGCTTCGTGTTGAAGCCCTCCGAGCGCGATCCCTCGGCTTCGCTGCTGATCGCCGATCTCTTGAAGGAAGCCGGCCTGCCCGATGGCGTCTTCAACGTCGTGCAGGGTGACAAGGTGACCGTCGATGCCCTGCTGGATCATCCGCAGGTCAAGGCCATCAGCTTCGTCGGCTCGACCCCGATTGCGGAATACATCTATGCCCGTGGCTCGGCCAAGGGCAAGCGCGTGCAGGCTTTGGGCGGTGCCAAGAACCACATGGTGGTGATGCCCGATGCCGACATGCAGCTGGCGGTGGACGCCCTGATGGGCGCGGCCTACGGCTCGGCTGGCGAACGCTGCATGGCGATCTCGGTGGCGGTGGCCGTGGGCAGCGCCGGTGATGAACTGGTGGCGGCCCTGGCCGAACGTGCGCGCAGCCTGAAGATCAACGAAGGCATGGCCGCCGGTGCCGAGATGGGCCCGGTGGTGACGGCGGCGGCCAAGGAGCGCATCGAAAGTCTGATCGGCCGTGGCGTGGAAGAAGGCGCAACGCTGGTGGTGGATGGCCGTGGCTATCAGGTGCCGGGCTTCGAGAAGGGCTTCTTCGTCGGCGGTACCCTGCTCGACCACGTGACGCCGGAGATGACGGTGTACAAGGAAGAGATTTTCGGCCCGGTGCTGTGCGTGCTGCGCTGCCCGGACATCGCCAGCGCGGTCGAACTGATCAATGCGCACGAGTACGGCAATGGCGTGGCGGTCTACACCCGAGACGGCGGCGTGGCGCGCGAGTTCGTGCGCCAGATCGAAGTGGGCATGGTCGGGGTCAACGTGCCGCTGCCGGTGCCGATGGCCTTCAGCAGCTTCGGCGGCTGGAAGCGCAGTCTCTTCGGCGACCATCACATGTACGGGCCGGAGGGTGTGCGCTTCTATACCCGGGCCAAGGCAGTCATGCAGCGCTGGCCCAATACGGCCAGTGCCGGTGCGGAATTCGCGTTCCCGCAGATGAAATAAACAGGATCAACGGCATGAAAATTTCATGCCGTTTTTCTTTGGCGGGTGCGTATGATGAAAGCCCTGCCCCGCCTTGCTTCGACAGTGTTGGTGCAGAAAACGTCAGGCACGGTGCAGAAAGGATCAACTGTCCCCAGCCCGCAGGAAGTGAACTGCGGGCTTGCACAAAAAGTAGCAAACCTTAGAAAACCAGACCGTCGTGGACGACCGGTGGAGACACACCGGCAGCACGGGAGAACGGCAAACCACATTTGGAGACACGCTCTTCGGAGCGGCAGGAGGAGCCCCATGCCGGCTCACGCCACGCGGCGCAAATGTGCGCTGCTGCAGCGTTTTATCGCCCTCACGGCACTGCCTTGCGTCACGCGCAACAGGCAGCGTATCCCTATTGATCGTCTCTTTTCCGCCGGTGACTGGCGGAGGATTTCCTGCGTCCGCGCAATATTCCCATGCCGTGGTTTCTTAAGTTTTTCAGAAGACATGGGCATGGAACTTGCGTTGATGAGCGGTAATGCAGTGTTGCGCAATTCCATGGATGTCATCTGTCAATCGTTAGCTTCGAGGGAGAAACAAGCATGATCAGCCGTCGCAATTTCCTGAAACTGTCCGCACTGGCCGCACCCGGCGCGTTGAGCTACCACGATGTCTTTGCCCAGGCCGAGAGCATTGCCTTCGGCTGTCCGGTGCCGATGTCCGGGCCCTTTGCCGCCAATGGCAAGTTCGCCGACATGGGCATGAAGCTGGCCTTGCAGAAATACGGCAAGGTGCTGGGCAAGAGCACCAGCTACATCACCCTCGACACGGAAGGCAAACCCGCCACCGCCGTGCGCAAGATGCAGGAGACCATCGAGAAGGGCACGCGCTTCTTCGCCGGTGGCATCCTGTCGGGCGAAGCGCTGGCCATGGGCAAGGAAGCCGACAAGGCCGGCGCGGTCTTCATCACCACCGCAGGGGCCGATGAAATCACCGGCAGCGACTGCAACCGCGCCACCTTCCGCTGGTCGGTGCCGACCTTCGGGGCCATCGAGCAGACCGTGCGTCCGCTGCTGGAGAAGCTGCCCAACGCCAGGCGCTGGTACACCATCACGCCGCAATACGTGTTCGGCGAAGGCCTGCTGTCGGCGGCCAAGAACATCTTCAAGGAAAAGGGCATCGAGCATGTGGGCAACAGCTACCACTCGCTGACCGAAAAGGAATTCTCCGGCTATCTCACCAATGCCATGGCGGCCAAGCCGGACGTGCTGCTGCTGCTGAACTTCGGATCGCAATCTTCGGACACGCTGCGCCAGGCGGTCAGCTTCGGCATGAAGAACAACTGCACCATCCTCATGGCCTGGGCCTCGGGGCTGGAGCAGTTCGAAACCCTGGGCGCGGACATCTGCGAGGGCGTCTACTTCGGCGCGCAGTACTGGCACGCCATCGATTCGCCCTTCAACAAGGAATTCGTCAAGCTGGTCAACGACAGCCTCAAGATCGATCCCAACTACAGCCTGGCCGGCTCCTACATCTGTACCAAGATCATCCTGGACGCCATCATCAAGGCCAACAGCACCGACCCCAAGGCGGTGATCGCGGCCATGGAAGGCATGAAGTACGAGGGCTTGACCGGCACCGAGGAAATCCGCAAGGGCGACCATCAGGTCATCAAGAACTACTACCTGCTCAAGGGCAAGGCCAAGGCGAAGATGGCCAACAAGAACGACTATGCGGACATCGTTTCTTCCGGCAAGTCCTTCCTGCCGCTGGAGAAGACGCAGTGCAAGCTGTGATGTGGTGCTGATGTGGCGCTGATGGAGCGCTGACATGGCGCTGATGGGGCTGTGCTGACGTCGGGCACGCCCCACCCGTTCGGACTGAGTAGACCCGCAGGGTCGTATCGAAGGCGCGCCGTCCGACATGCAAAGGGAGTCACGCCTTCGATACGCCGCTGGCGCGGCTACTCAGTCCGAACGGTAGTCGAACCATTACTGAACTTCTTTGTTCCCTCACGAGGTTCCATGAACATCTATCTGCTGCAGATCGCCAATGGCGTGGGCATCGGCATGCTCTACTTCCTGCTGGCGGTGGGCCTGTCGATCGTCTTCGGCCTGCTGCGCTTCGTCAATTTCTCGCATGGCGCCTTCTTCCTGCTGGGTGCTTATCTCTGTTACGAGGCCACCAGTCGCGGCCTGGATTTCTGGTGGTCGCTCTTCATCGCCCCCGTCGTCGTGGGCCTGTTCGCGTGGGTGGTGGAGCGCTTCGTGCTGCGCCACGTCTATGCGCTGCCGCATCACTTCCACATCCTTTTTACGGTCGGCATGGCGCTGGTGATACAGGAAGCCGTGATCTCCGCATGGGGACCGCTGGGCAACAACGTCGCTCCGCCTGATCTGCTGCAGGGTGTGGTGATGTGGGGTGGCTTCGTCTATCCCAAGTACCGCCTCTTCGTCATCGGGCTGACGGCCGTCATGGCGCTGCTCTTGTGGTGGGTGCTGGAAGGCACGCGCCTGGGCTCGATCGTGCGGGCCGGGTCGGAATCGACCGAAATGGTCAGCCTCTTGGGCCTGAACATCCAGCGCATCTTCAGCCTGGTCTTCGCCCTGGGCGCGGCCACGGCTGGTCTGGCCGGTGCGCTGGCCGCACCGATACGCGGCGCCGATCCCTTCATGGGCGTGGAAGCCTTGGGCATCGCCTTCGTGGTGGTGGTGGTGGGCGGGCTGGGCAGCTTCTGGGGCGCGCTCATTGGCGGCATCCTGGTGGGCATCGTGCAGAGCGTGATGAGCACGGTCTGGTCCGAGGGCGCGCACCTGATGATCTATGTCGCGATGGCGGCCGTGATGCTGTTGCGTCCGAACGGCTTGCTGGGCCGGCCCGGCGCGGCCTGATGTGGTTTGACGCACGTTGACGTTTTCTGCACAGAGGCTTTCATGAAACAGATTGCGCATTTCCGTTACACCCTGCTGGCCGCGGCCGTGGTGCTGTTGCTGCCGCTGCTGCTGCCCTCCGGCACGCTGGCCACCGAAGTGCTGGTGTTCGCATTGGCCGCGCTGGGCTGCAACCTGCTGCTGGGCTATACCGGCCTGATGTCCTTCGGCCAGGGCATCTTCTTTGGCGTGGGCAGCTATACCGCCGGCGTGGTGCTGCTGCAGTTCAAGCTCGCCCTGCTGCCGGCACTGGCCCTGGCGGCCCTCGGTGGCGCGCTGGTGGCGCTGCTGGTGGGCTGGTTCTCGATCCGCCAGCGCGGCACCTACTTCGTGATGCTCACGCTGGCCTTCGCCCAGATGTTTTACTTCCTGGCCTATACGATGAAGGACGTGACCGGTGGCGACAACGGCCTGCTGGACATCCCGCGTCCGCCCCTGTCGCTGTTCGGGCTGACACTGCTGCCGACCACTTCTTCGTGGCAGTACTACACGGTGGTGGCGATCCTGTTCGTGCTGGTGTTCTGGCTGCTGCAGCGGGTGGTCGATTCGGTGCTGGGCAAGACCCTGCTGGCGGTGCGCGAGAATGAAGCGCGTGCCTCGGCGCTGGGCTATGACGTGCGGCTGCTGAAGTTGGCGGCCTTCGTGATCTCGGGCGCGGTGACGGGTCTGGCCGGTGGACTGCACGCGATGATGACCGGCGTGGCCCCACTCTCCAACATCGAATACCACACCAGCGAAGCGATTCTCGTGATGACCGTCATCGGCGGCACCGGCAACCTGTTTGCCTCGGTGCTGGGGGCGAGCTTCTACGTGCTGGTGGGTAACTGGCTCTCCACGCTGTGGCCGCGCTGGCTGATGCTGCTGGGGCTGCTGTTGATTGCAGTGAGCCTCTACATGCAGAAGGGCCTGTTCGGCCTCGCGATGAAGATCATCGATGCCGTGCGCGGCCACAAGGAAGACGCTGCACAAGGCGCCACCGTGACCAAGGAGAAGCACTCATGAACCGCCCCATCCTGCAGGCGGTGAACGTGACCAAGCGCTATGGCAAGTTCACCGCCGTCAACGACATCACGCTCGATATCGAGGCCGGCACCGTCCATTCGGTGATCGGTCCCAATGGTGCGGGCAAGACCACGCTGTTCCATACGCTGACCGGCACCACGCCCATCACCGAGGGCAGCATCCTGGTCGAAGGCGAGGAAGTGGCGCATCTGCCGGGCAATCGCCGCGTGCAGAAGGGATTGGCGCGCTCCTTCCAGGTGACCAGCCTGTTCCCCAACCTGAGCGTGCGCGAGAACCTGCGGCTGGCTGCGCAGGGCCGCGCACCGCTGGCCGCATTGAATCCCTGGAAACGTGCCGAACAATTCACCGCCGCATGCGCGCTGGCCGATGCGCTGGTGGAACGCCTGTCCCTGCAGGCGGTGGCGGCACGGGCCTGTGCAGAACTTTCACATGGCCAGCAACGCCGGCTGGAAGTGGGCATGGCCATGGCCGGGCGACCCAAGGTGATTTTTCTGGATGAGCCGACCTCGGGCATGGGCATCGACGACATCGCCGGGATGAAGCAGCTCATCCACGGACTGCGGCGCGACTACACGGTGGTGCTGATCGAACACAACATGGATATCGTGATGGATATCTCGGACCGCATCACGGTGATGCAGCTGGGCCAGATCCTGGCGCAGGGCAAGCCGGCCGAGATCCGCAGCGATGAGCGCGTACGCCGGGCCTATCTCGGCAGCATGATCACGGGAGGCAAAGCATGATCCTGCAAGTGGAAGACGTTCACGGCTACTACGACAAGAGCCACATCCTGCAGGGCGTGTCGCTGCAGGTCGATGCGGGCGAGGTGGTGACGCTGTTGGGCCGCAATGGCGCGGGCAAGACCACGACCCTGAAGAGCATCGTCGGCGTGGTGCCACCGGCGCAGGGGCGCGTGCTCTTCGAGGGCCAGGTCATCAGCGGCCTGCCCTCCTACAAGATCGCGGCACGCGGCGTGTGCCTGGTGCCCGAGCATCGCGGCATCTTCAAGCTGCTGACGGTGGAAGAGAACCTGACCATGGCCGCACGCAAGGAGTCCGCCTGGGGGCTGGCAGAGATCTATGCCATCTTCCCGCGCCTGAAGGAGCGTCGCAAAAATGGCGGCGGCCAGCTCTCGGGCGGCGAGCAGCAGATGCTGGCCATTGCGCGCGCGCTGATGACGCATCCGCGTGTGCTGATGCTGGATGAACCGGTGGAAGGACTGGCGCCGGTGATCGTGGACGAGATCGTGGCGCAGATCAGGCAGATCAAGCGCACCGGGATGTCCATCATTCTGGTGGAGCAGAATCTGGAAGTGTGTACGCAGCTGGCGGACCGGCACTATATCGTCGAACAGGGGCGCATCGTGTATAGCGGCAGCAATGCCGACTTTCTGGCCGATGAGGGCGTGAAGGATCGCTATCTGGGCGTCAATCTGGCGGCCTGAGGACGGCGCGCCTTCGATACGCCGCTGCGCGGCTACTCAGGACGAACGGGGAGTGGATGACTCACCTCCCATAACGGGGAGTGGATGACGCACCTCTCGTAACGGGGAGTGGATGACCCACCTCCCGTAACGGCGAGTGGATGACCCACCTCCCATAACGGCGAGTGGATGCCTCACCTCCCGTAACGGTGAGTGGATGACCCACCTCCCGTTCGTCCTGAGTAGGCCGAAGGCCGTATCGAAGGCGCACCGACAACAAATCAAACAAGGAATCAAGATGAACATGAAAACCGACACCTCCACCCTGCGCATCGACGGCACGCGCCTGTGGGACTCACTGATGGAACTGGCCCGCATCGGCGGCACCGCCAAGGGCGGCGTCTGCCGCCTGGCCCTGACCGACCTCGACAAACAGGGCCGTGATCTGGTCACATCCTGGGCGCGTGCCGAAGGCATGAGCGTGGCGGTGGACCAGATCGGCAACATCTTCATGCGCCGCCCCGGCCGCAACAATGCCCTGCCCCCGGTGATGACCGGTTCGCACATCGACACGCAACCCACCGGCGGCAAGTTCGACGGCAACTATGGCGTGCTCTCCGGCATCGAGGTGATCCGCACCCTGAACCAGCACAACATCCAGACCGAGGCCCCCATCGAGGTGGCGGTATGGACCAACGAAGAAGGCTCGCGCTTCGTGCCGGTGATGATGGGCTCGGGTGTCTTCTGCGGGGCCTTCACGCTGGAGCATGCCTACAACGCCACCGATATCGACGGCAAGAAGGTGCGCGACGAACTGGAACGCATCGGCTATATCGGCGAGCAGGTCTGTGGCGATCATCCCATCGGTGCGTATTACGAGGCGCACATCGAACAGGGACCGGTGCTGGAAAATGCCGATACCGTCATCGGTGTGGTGCCGGCAGTGCTGGGATTGTCGTGGTACGACTGTACGGTCACCGGTTTTGAATCGCATGCCGGGCCGACCCCGATGGAAATCCGCAAGGATGCGCTGCAGGTCTCGACCTACATCATGCAGGAGGTGGTGGCCATCGCCCATCGCTATCCGCCTTATGGACGCGGCACGGTGGGCCAGGTGCAGGTGATGCCCAACAGCCGCAACGTGATTCCGGGGCAGGTGAAGTTTTCCATCGACCTGCGCAACGTCAGCGAGGAGTCGCTCACGCGCATGCATGAAGACCTGCTGGCCTATCTGGAAGCGATGCGCAAGAAGACCGGGCTGTCCATCGAACTGGAGCGGGTGTCGTACTTCCCGCCCTGCCCCTTCCACCCGGAGTGCGTGGGCAATGTGCGCGCCGCCTCTGCCGCGCTGGGCTACAAGACCATGGATGTGGTCTCCGGCGCCGGACATGACGCCATCTATGCCGCGCGACTGGCACCGGCCGGGATGATCTTCGTGCCCTGCAAGGATGGGGTCTCCCACAACGAGATCGAAGACGCCCGTCCCGAACACCTGGAAGCCGGCTGCAACGTGCTGTTGCAGGCCATGCTGGCCAGTGCGGGCGTGGTCGCCGCGTGAGCGGTGCATGAAAACAGATTGATGCAAAAAACTGAACATGAAGCCGAAAATCGTCATTGCACGCATGAATCACGAGACCAATACCTTCTCGCCGATTCCCACACCGCTTGCAGCGTTCACCCCCCAATGGGACCACGCCGCCTACCTTGACCAGAAGGGTGCGCGCACGGCCATGGGCGCTTTCCTTGCACTGGCCGAACAGATCGGTGCCGAAATCGTCACCCCGCTGGCCGCCTGGGCCAATCCCAGCGCGGCGGTGGCGGCCGATGCCTATACGGTGATGTGCGATGCCATCGTGCGCGCCGTCGAGGGCGGCTGCGATGCCATCCTCCTCGACCTGCACGGCGCCATGGTGGCCGAGAACGCCGAGGATGGCGAAGGCACGCTGCTCGAACGCATCCGCCGCATCGCGCCCGATACGCCCATGGCGGTGGCGCTGGACCTGCATGGCAACGTCACGCAGAAGATGGTCGCGCATGCCGATGTGATCGTCAGCTTCAAGACCTATCCGCACATCGACATGTATGAAACCGGCGAGCATGCCGGCCGTCTGCTGCTGGCGCGGTTGCAGGGCAAGTCGCAGCCGCGCATGGCGTGGCGCCAGGTGCCCGTGCTGTCGGCCACGCTGACCAGCAATACCTCGGCCTCGGCCATGCAGCGCGCGGTGGAAGCGGCCAAGGCGGCCGAGCAGGAAGCGGGCGTGCTGGCGGTGTCGGTGCTGGCGGGCTTTCCCCTGTCGGATTTCCGCGATGCGGGGATGTCGGTGGTGGTCGTGACCGAGAACGATGCACCGCTGGCCGAGGCGGTGGCCGAGCGCATCGCCCGGCAGATCTGGGCCGAGCGCGCCGATTTCGTCTATGACAGCCTGCCCCTGGCCGAGTCGCTGGCGCAGGCCAGGAAATTGAGCCAGGGGCAGGGCCAGGGGCCGGTACTGCTGCTGGATCATAGCGATAACGTCATGTCGGGCGGCACCTGCAATACCATGGACGTGCTGGAAGCGGCGCTGCAGGCGGGTCTTGAAGGCATCGCCGTGGGACCGGTGAGCGATCCCGAGGCGGTCGCGCAGCTGGTCGAAGCCGGTGTGGGTGCCACCGTCACCCTGGCCGTGGGCAACAAGGTCGAGCTGGCCGCGCAGGGCATCCGCAAGACGCCGCCGGTCTATACCGGCAAGGTCGTGGCCATCACCGATGGCCGCTTTACGGTGACCGGGCCGATCTACACCGGATCGCGCTTGCAGATGGGACGCAGTGTGCTCTTCGACATCGGCGCAGCGCGCATCGTCATCACCGAGGAGCGGGTCGAGCCTTATGACCTGGGCGTCTTTACCAGCCTGGGCCTGGACCCGGCGCAGCAGGCATTCCTGATCCTGAAATCGCGCATGTATTGCCGTCCGGTATTTGTGCCCATCAGCCGGGCGCTGGTGGAATGCGACTCCGACAGCGGCGGGCCGACCAGTGCCAGTTTCCGGCTGTTCCCCATCAAGAAGGTGCGCCGGCCGATCTATCCCCTGGATGCGGCCATGGGCTGGTAAGTCCCGCCCAGCGCGGCCCGGCAGGCGCTTTGCCGTAATACAACAGCGCGTATCAGGACATTCCCTAGTGGTGCTGCACGGGCGCAGGCCTGTGTTAGCCTGCAAGTCAGCAATGATGAGCCATTCATCATTGCAGCAAGCCCGGCCACGATCACAACAACAAAGCAGCTGCCGGGCACTTCACACAAGGGGAAACCGAATGAAAAACCTCAAGATCGGCGTGCGCCTGGCCATCGGCTTCATTGCCTTGCTGATGTTGATGGCCGTGATGGTGGGCCTGGGCGTGTGGCGCCTGGGCAGCATTGGGGATGCCACCCACGAAATGACCCAGATCGCGCTGAAGAAGGAACGCGATGCCGTGCAGTGGCATGCGGCCATCAAGGAAAACGGCGTGCGTACCTTTGCCGTCATGAAAAACGATGACGATGCCTTCCAGGCCTACTTCCAGAAGCAGATCGATGCCCAGTCGGCCAAGGTCAGCCAGTTGCAGAAGGATGTCGAAGCGGCCATCAACGACTCGGAGGAAAAGCGCCTCTTCGAGGAAGTCGGCAAGCTGCGCGCCGCCTATCGCGATATGCGTCAGAAAATCTTCGACATCAAGACGGCCGGCGACGATGCCCGCGCCCGCGAGATGACCGATACCGTGCTGGTCAAGATGATGGATGACTACGCCAACAGCGTGTTGCGCTACGCCGATTACCAGAAGAAGCAAATCGACGAGGCCGCCGCCGAGATCAACCGCAATTACCGTTCAGGCCGCACCATGCTGCTGTTGCTGGGCGCCATCGAGATCGTGCTGGGAGCGGCGCTGGCCTGGCTGCTCACGCGCAGCATCACGCGTCCCCTGAACCAGGCAGTGGCCATTGCCGAGACCGTGGCCGCTGGCGACCTCACTTCACGCATCCAGGCCGACAGGCGCGATGAGACCGGCCAGCTGCTGGCGGCGCTGAACTCCATGAATGGCAGCCTGCTGGACATCGTGGGACGGGTGCGTTCCGGCACCGATACCATCAACGTCGCCTCGCGCGAAATTGCCACCGGCAACCTGGACCTGTCGGCGCGCACCGAGCAGCAGGCCGGCGCTCTGGAAGAGACCGCCTCGGCGATGGAACAGCTGACCTCCACCGTCAAGCAGAACGCCGACAATGCGCGCCAGGCCAACGAACTGGCGGCCTCGGCCTCGCAAGTGGCCAGCCAGGGCGGCGCGGTGGTAGAGCAGGTGGTGGCGACGATGGGGCTGATCCATGCCTCGTCGCAGAAGATTGCCGACATCACCAGCGTGATCGATGGCATCGCCTTCCAGACCAATATCCTGGCGCTCAACGCGGCGGTGGAAGCCGCACGTGCCGGCGAGCAGGGACGCGGCTTTGCGGTGGTGGCCTCGGAAGTGCGTTCGCTGGCGCAGCGTTCGGCATCGGCCGCCAAGGAGATCAAGCAGCTGATCGAGGATTCGGTGGAAAAGGTGGACGACGGCAGCCGCCTGGTGACCCAGGCCGGCAACACCATGCAGGAAGTGGTGCACAGCGTGGCCCGCGTGACCGAGATCGTGCGCGAAATCACGCTGGCCAGCCAGGAACAGAGCGATGGCATCGAACAGGTCAACCTGGCCATCACCCACATCGATGAAGCCACCCAGCAGAATGCCGCACTGGTGGAAGAAGCCGCGGCGGCGGCCCGTTCCATGCAGGATCAGGCAGCCTCATTGACCGAGGCGGTCAGCGTGTTTCGCCTTGATACCGCCACGGTAGCGTTACCACCCGCCGGGGTCAGCGCGGCACGTCGCCTTCAACCGTAGTGCGATAGAGCGTGCGGCGCAGGTGTTGCGGGGTGATCGCGGCGTAATGCTGGGTGCTGCGGTTGTCCCAGAACACCAGGTCGTTGGACTGCCAGCGGTGGGTGTAGACATTCTCCGGGCGGGTGATGTGGGCGTGCAGTTCTTTCAAGAGCGCATCGCTTTCGTCACGCGGGATACCGATGATGTGCGACGTAAACCCTTCGCTCACGAAGAGGATCTTGCGGCCGCTTTCCGGATGGGTGATGACCACCGGATGCTCCACCGGCGGCACCTCGTCGATCTGCTGCTGCGTCAGCGGCTGGCGCCAGGGCGAGAGCTTGCGCAGGCGCTCGTAGCGATAGACGTAGGAATGCACGGCGCGCTTGCCTTCGAGCTGGGTCTTGAGCGCTGCGGGAAGGCTGTCCCAGGCGGCGGCGGTATTGGCATAGAGCGTATCGCCGCGCTCGGCCGGCAGTTCCTTTGAATGCAGCAGCGCACCCAGGCTGGGCTTGGGCATGTAGGACAGGTCCGAATGCCAGTCCGCGCCGGCATCGACCAGGCCGATGGGCTTGCCGTTCTCGACCACGTTGGACACGATCAGGATCTCCGGATGCCCGGCCAGGTGGAAGCGGTTGAGCACGTGCACCTGCAAGGGACCGAAGCGGCGGCTGAAATCGATGTGCTGCTGCGGCGTGATGCGCTGGTCACGGAATACCACCACGCCATGCTCGACCAGCGCGCCACGGATGCGGGCCAGCTCGTCGGCAGAGACGGGCAGGTTCAGGTCCAGCCCGATGATTTCCGCACCCAGCGGGGCGTCGAAGGGAAGGATCTCGAATTGTTGACGGGTCTGCTGCGCGCGTTCCAGTGTGGCGACCGACATGGGGGCTCCTGTGTATCCGAGGTCAGGCCGGGCCACGCCCGGCTGCCTGCCAAAGGGCTTATTACACTCCCCCGGCCACGCTCCAACAAGGAAGAAGAATTCATATCCATATGCGCTGAGCGCGCTAGGCCCTGCCGCTACAATAGCCGGGATGAAACAGCCCCTGCCTTTTCCTTCACATGGCCCTGAAACCGCCCATTCCGGGGCAGGCCGCTTGCCGCCCCGTCCCGACTTCACCGGGCTGAGCGCTGCGGAAGTGGCCGCACGCAAAGCGGCGCGTGACAAGCGCGATGCCCAGGTACGCGGCGTGGCGTCGGTGGCCGAGATGCGCCAGGCCATCCGCGAAGCCAGCGCCGTGCTGCCCGCAGTGCAGGAGATCGAGCGCATCGGAGCGCAGAAGACGGCCGCCTTCCGCGCACGGGCGCGCGCCGGCTTGCCCTTCATCATGACCGGCATGGCCAGCCGCTGGCCGCTGTCGGCGATGTCCATGGAAGACCTGCGCAAGCACTTCGGCCAGTTGCCGGTGCGCGCGCGGGTGGGGGACTACATCAACACCGCCTTCGCGCCGGACCGGGCCATGCAGGACATGACGCTGGTCGATTACCTGGCGCAGGCGATGGCCGATGAGAGCGGGCTTCCGCCCTATCTGGGCAACCTGGAATTGCGGGCCTTGAATGCGCTGTGCCAGTGGCCCAACTTCTTCGAGAAGATGGGGCCGCCGCGCTTCTGGATCGGACCGGCCGGCTGCATCACGCCGCTGCATTGCGACTATGACGACAATGTGTTCGCCCAGGTATGGGGAAAGAAACGCGTCTGGCTGGCGCCGCCGCATCATGACCAGTATCTGTATCCGAAAGAGGCCAACGCCATCCTGTTCGGTTCGCCCTTCGACCCCGATCATCCGGACCTGGAGCGCTTCCCGCTGGCGCGTCAGGCGGCGCTGGTGTGCTGCGAAGTGCAGCCGGGCGAGATGCTCTACATCCCGGCAGGCTGGTACCACCAGGTCAGTTCGCTGACGTTTTCGCTGTCGAGCAATCGCTGGGCGCGCGGGCGGCCATTGGTGTTGACTGCCGCAGAATCGCCATGATCGAAACGTTGACGAGATAAACGTCGATCATTTTCTAGCTTCCGCTTCTTTTTCTTCCCTTTACGCCTTCCGCAGATATTGGCCCCGCATGATGTGCGGCCTTGCTGCGGCCTGATGCAGACACGCTTCTGCACCTGTTTTCACTTCAACTTCACCAACAGTCCAGATCGCAGCTTCTTCCTGAAGACCTGACGACGAGGAAAACCGTGAAGTCCCAATCGCAACTCCCACGATCAAGCAGGCGACTCGCTGCGCCGGCACCAGCGACATCAAGCGCATGGACCACGTGAGCCGCCAAGCGCCAGCAGTGGCTGGCAGCGCTGATGTGCTGATCCAGGTTCTACACCGCCATTTCAGCGCTCATTCGGACAGTCGATGCCTGCTGTGGATTAATCCTGTGCTTCAGGATCCCTTTGACGCCGGTGAAGTGGAGCAAGACAGGCGCGTGCGCCTTCCTGTGGCGCATGCCAACTTCGACCCGCTGCTGGGCCCCTATCTGGTGATGCTGGATCTGGCGCGCCGTCACGACTCCGATCTGCTGGAACGCAGCGTGCAATGGGCTTGGGCCGACTGGACATTGGAGCAGCTACAAAGAATGCGCGGGCATTCGGTATGTGGATGGATCACCTGCTCAGTCAGTGCCGAGGATCTGACCCGACACTGGGCTGCAAGCTGCTATCTCCACAGATGGAACGGACTGGACACCTTGCTGCGGTTTCATGACCCCGGAGTGCGCGAATGGCTTTGGCCCATCCTCGATGCGCAGCAACGCCACACCTTGCTTGGCCCGGCCCAGGCCATCTGGGCCATCGGCCGGCAACACAGCTTGCTGGTTCAGGACCGTTCTCCAGAAGACCTGTCTGCCATCGACAGCGCGCCATCCATGATGCGCCTGCAACTGAGTGCCGACCAGTGGGCTGGTGTCAGTGACTTTGCCAACGTCCATGCCGCATGGCTGCAGCTGTGCTCGCAAGACAGCCTGTGGGCTGACCGGCTCGCCATGCAAGCCGGCTGGCCTCAGCGCACCTTCCACAGTCTGCAACATGCCAGCCGTTACGGTTTGCGCGACGCCCGTTGCCGCACGCTGTTTGCCAGACACGCGCTGGAGATCGGCATGGACTTCCATCTTGCCCCCTTGCTGGCCCCGGTATGGCTGAAGACGGCGGAGGGCCTGCCCTATGGACGGGCTCTGGAAGACGTCATCCACGACCGGCCTGACTTGCTGGCAGGGATTTTTCGAAAGGCACTTTGATCATGGCTTGTACCAATCCTCAGAATCCATCCTGCCCGAACTGCAACAAAAGCGGTCTGGCCATCCTGCCGGTACGCTATTGCGTGGTACCCAAGGAGGTTGATGCATTTGTCCCCGCTCCGTTGGGCAACAAGGTCTTGACGGTTCCTTTGCGCAATCACAACTATGCGCTGCGCACCTTGAGACAGGGTTTCCTCTATCTCTTCCACGAGAAGCATCCCAGCGGCAGCCACATCAAATGGGAAGTCTATGCGGTCTCCGAGGCCGGCACGCTATGGAAGATGCCATCTGCGGGCGCCATCAGGCTGGTCGGCGAGGAACCCCAGTGTGCGCGCAATGGGCACAATCTCCCGGCATCGGTCATCACGATCGAAGAGCCGCAACACTGCAAGCGAGTCTGGCTGGCGTTTTCCGAGCATATATGGAGCGCGGAGACACTGGCCGACTTTGAACGTGACGTCAAACTCCGTGATCGCCGGATGCAGTGCTTGGAGCCAGCGACCTGGATTGCCGCCGGCGGCTATCGCCACGGGCTTGCCGCGAGCAAACGCAACATCGAGCAGATATTGGAATATCGCCCGCGGTATGACGCTGGCACGCTCAACAGAAGCGGCATGAGAAACATCAGCAAGCCGGCCAAGGATGGCAGCTATTTCAAGGAGGTACTCACGCGGGAAAGCACCGTCCATGTCTCCTTTGCCCGTGCGGACCAGAGTGAGACCGTCGCCAGCCTGATGCAGCAGATCGGCAAGCAGGCAAAAGGAAAAGATCATCCGCCCATGATCATGGGGCTGTGGGATGCGGTAGGCATCGTGCATGAGCTCAATGGCTATCGCAATGACGTGGTCGGTTGGTCGGAGAAATACGTTGACGAACTGGAGCAGCAGGTCTCGGCGATGATGACCATTGACGGCTTGCGGGAAGTACTGGGGGAACGCGCGGCACGAATCCAGGAAGAGGTGCTACAGGCCCAGTCCATCAGGCAACCTGATACTGAGCCAATACGGGCCCGTGCCGCGACTCGTCCGATGCAGGAGCGGCAGAAGCTTGAGGAGATTTGCGACCTCATCGATGACTTGCGCATGACGGACATTTCCCCTCGGGTCATCGATCCTGGCCATCTGCTCCACCGCGTCAACCGACTACCTGAACCGCAGCGTAGCGAAGAACTGGCAAAGGTGCGCGTGAAGGCTGACGAACTGGTGCGTGCACGGGGAAGAGCGGGCCGCGAGAATGTTGCCTACGCGCGTGCCGGTGCATGGAAAAAATATGAAAGCCGGCTGGACAAGCCACTGCTGGAAAAATTCAAGAAGAACTACCAGGCTTTCCAGGAAGAGGTCGCTCGCATCGCCGAGGAGCGGACGGAAGACCTGGTGCGCTGGCTGGAATCGAAGAGTCTGCTGGACGCCTTCAGCGAGTTTCATGGAAAGAACGTCCATGACGGCATGGTGTTTGACGATCAGGTCGGCCGTGCGCTCTTTGGCATGAACCACAGCCTGGTTGGCCAGCGCAAGATCGCCGCCTGGGTGGACGACATGCGAGCCACCGAAAGCAATCTGCTATGGCGGGCGATGGCGCTCAATCAGGTCGATGCGATGCGCGAACTCGATGCCTACCTGAAAGAGGCCATCGCCCACAACGACAAGCGGGTGCTGGCGTCCAGCCTTGGCTGGGACACCGTCTTTCAAAAGAGCCTGAAGTCGGTGGCCGACGTCTACAAGAAGGCCAACAGCCTCTACGTCGCTAACGACAAGGCGGCCTCCGCCAAAGGGTCGATGGCCTTCGATGTCGCACTCAAGGCGTATCCCACGCGGGGCATCGATCGTCAGATCATGACGACGGGTGACGCCATCATTCGGCGATTCAGGATCGACAGCGCGCTCGATTATGGGGGCGAGAAAATGATCCAGCACCTCTTGAGCATCCGGGCACTGGTGGACCCGGCGGACTCGCTGCAACTGATACGGGTGCAATCGAAGGAAGAAGGCATTGCGCGACAGCAGACCATGGAACGGCTGCGCACGGCCCGGACCTTCCTGATGGAAGACAAGCCGGAGATGAGAACGGTGCAGGCGGAGAAGTTGCGCGCGGCCTGGGAAGGATTCAAGAACAGCGGCACGCACACCAATGCCGTCAAGGACATCCGGTTGAACCTGCTGGTCATGTTCATCGAGGGCGGCAACTTTGCCAAGATGATGGGCGAAGTCCTGAAGAAGAACGATAAGAAAAGCTGGCTGGCGCTGGCCGCTTCAGGCATGACGATTACGGCGGGCCTGTTCGATATCACAGCGACGCTGGTGAAAGGGATTGCGCAGGACGCGGCAGGTGATTTTGACAAGGGCGCTTCGCTCTGGAGCTATCAGCGGTTGAAGTTGGCGGGGGGGTTGTTGAGTGCGGGGGGATCGGCGATTGGGGCTTATTTGGACTATGAGGAATACAGCAAAGCCTCACATAGAGAGCGTTCAAGTCTAGCTACGCTATATGGACTGAAATTTGCGGGGGGAGCAGCTAACGCGATCATATCGCTAGCTACTGCCTTAACCTACTCAACACCCTATATCCGCCATTTAACTTCCACGTCGGTTCTTATCCTCACCGCAAAGAAAGTAGGTCAGAAAGAGATCCCGTTCATTGTTGCAAGAGGTTTACTGATGACAATGGGAGGCTCTCTTTCTATCGCCTTATTCGGTTTGCAGGTTCTGATATGGATTTTCGAAGAGGACGAGCTGCAAATATGGTGCTCCCTCTGCCCATTTGGAGAGAAACGCGACACCCCCGTTGGGTACGCGTCCCATAGGGAACAAATGCTGGCTCTCAACAAGGCCCTGGTGGAGCTGGCGCTAGCACCTCCTGCAAAGGAAGAAGACTCCCAAAGAGCTTGGGGAGCACTTGAAGATCCAACATTGGAAGAGTTGCGAATGTATTTTTGAAAGACAGAGATGACCGACTTTATAGACATCCCCAACAGTAGCGATCTTCAGAAAGTGACAGGCCACATCCGAAATTTCAGGAAGTCACGCGAGACAGCCAATTTCTTCTTCACGGCACGCGATCAGAGCAACATGCGCCTCGGAGCCATTCTGTCGGCCTTGATCGGTGACTCCGGGCAGGCGGCGACTCTGTCGAACTATGCCTCGTCCATGGAGGGTATCGGCGATTATGTTCAATTTGAGTTGGAAGGACGTCGTGCCTATGGGTGGTTGTGGGGCAGCCCATTCAAAGACGGCGACTATGTAGAAGCTGTGATCAAGAAGCAAGGTGGCAGTTACGAATTGTTCGCTCTGTACAAACCAGTGGAACGAACTATCGCGCTTTACCCCCATTGCATCAAGGGAACCCGCGCATACCTGCGCGCTGCCTTGAGACGGACCTTGTTTGCCAACGCTTTTTTCATCATTGCGCTTTCTCTTTTATTTCTGTTTGGCGGGAAACAGTCACTGGAGCAAGGAATCAAATTTATTTCCTCAAGGGAAGCCCTGGGGGGTCTCTTCCTTGGCATGGTAATCACCTCGGGAATCTGCTTTACCATGCTTCGAAAATGGCTTCCGTTTGCCAAGCTGGCAGAAAAGATCTTTCGTGCGCTGGAGTTTCCATCACCGTCCGACATCAATTTGTGGGAGTCAACCACACGGCTGACCGCACCGGATGAGGATGACGAAGATGAGGAAGACAACGGCCTCTATTTCAAATATTAGAAGAGCCTCCTACCCAAGCACAAAGTTAAAGATGACCGACTTTATAGACATCCCCAACAGCAACGATCTCCAGAAATTATCAGGCCATATAAAGAATTTCAGGAAGTCACGCGAGACAGCCAATTTCTTCTTCACTGCACGCGATCAGAGCAACATGCGCCTCGGAGCAATTCTGTGGGGCTTGATCGGTGACTCCGGGCAAGCGGCGACTCTATCGAATTATGCCTCGTCCATGGAGGACATGGGCGATTACGTTCAATCTGAACTGGACGGACGTTCTCTGGCCGGATGGCTCTGGGGCAGTCCCTTCAAGGAGGGCGACTATGTGGAAGCGGCCGTCAAAAAGCAAGGCAGCCGTTACGAGTTGTTCGCCTTATACAAACCAGAAGAACGAACTATTGCCCTCTATCCCCATTGCATCAGAGGGACCCGCGCCTTCTTGCGCATCGCACTGCAGCGGACCCTTTTCGTCAATCTGATCCTTCTTACGACGGTTTCTCTCTTGATACTGTTCGGCTTCAACCAACCACTAACATACGGGATGGAATTTTTTTCCTCAAAGGAGGGCATGCTGGGTTTACTCGCAGGAGTCTTAATCTCCACTGGGTGTTGCCTCGCGATGACTTGGAAATGGCTTCCCTTCGCCAAACTGGCAGAAAAGATCTTTCGTGCGCTGGACTTCCCGTCACCCTCCAACATCAATTTGTCGGAATCCACCAAGCGTCTAACCGCACAGGATGAGGATGACGAAGATGAGGAAGACCACGGCCTCTATTTCAAATATTAGGAGCGCCGCCTAGCCGAGCACAAAGTTAAAGATGACCGACTTTATAGACATCCCCAACAGCAATGATCTTCAGAAATTATCAGGCCATATAAAGAATTTCAGGAAGTCACGCGAGACAGCCAATTTCTTCTTCACCGCACGCGATCAAAGCAACATGCGCCTCGGAGCGATTCTGTCGGCCTTGATCGGTGACTCCGGGCAGGCGGCGACTCTGTCGAACTATGCCTCTTCCATGGAGGGCATCGGAGACTATATTCAACTTGAGCTTGACGGGCGTACTCTCCGTGGATGGTTATGGGGAAGTCCTTTCAAGGACGGCGACTATGTAGAAGCCGCCGTCAGGCGACAAGGAAACTGCTACGAGCTGTTCGCTTTGTATAAACCGGGGGAACGCACTATTGCCCTTTATCCCCATTGCATCAAAGGCACGCGTGCTTTCTTACGTAGCGCCGTAAGAAAGACCTTGGTTACCAACGCTCTCTTTCTCACAGCCATTTCCCTCATCATCCTTTTGGGCGGAAATCAGTCGCTGAGCTACCGGATAGAATTCATTTCTTCAATAGAAGCGAGGTGGGGATTCTTGCTTGCCATCGCACTCACCACTGGTATTTGCTTCGCCATACTTTGGAAATGGCTCCCCTTTGCAAAGCTCGCGGAAAAAATATTTCGTGCTCTAGATTTTCCGCGACCCGCCGAGGTCAATTTGTCGGAATCCACCAAGCGTCTAACCGCACAGGATGAGGATGACGAAGATGAGGAAGACAACGGTCTCTATTTCAAATATTAAAACCGTCCCTCTTTCCAAGCCCCCAATAAGAAACCCCACGCCCGTTGCCAGGCGTGGGGTTCATCCACCAACTTGTTGCGCTACCAGGCAACGGGTGTGACTCAGCCCACCAGCTTCTTGCGCAGCAGTTCGGTCAATTGCGCCGGATTGGCCTTGCCGCGCGTGGCCTTCATGGCCTGGCCGATCAGGGCGTTGATGGCCTGTTCCTTGCCGGCGCGGAATTCGGCCACCGACTTTTCATTGGCCGCCAGCACCTGGTCCACGATGGCTTCCAGCGCGCCGCTGTCGGAGATCTGCTTCAATCCCTTGGCTTCGATGATGTCGTCGGCCAGGGTCTCCTTGTCGGACCTGGCTTCCCACATGCCGGCGAAGACTTCCTTGGCGATCTTGTTGGAGATGGTGCCATCGGCGATGCGCTTCAACAGCAGCGCCAGTTGTGCAGCCTTCACGGGGGCATCGGCGATGTCGGTGTCTTCGCGGTTGAGCGTGGAGGCCACGTCACCCATCAACCAGTTGGCGGCCGGCTTGGCTTGTTCCTTGCCGGCGGCAGCAACCACGGCTTCGAAGTAGGAGGCCATGCCCTTGGATTGGGTCAGCACCATCGCATCGTATTCCGGCAGCGCATACTCGGCCACGAAACGCGCGCGCATGGCGGCGGGCAGCTCGGGCATGGTGGCCTTGACGCGCTCGATCCACTCCTGCGAGATGGCCAGCGGCGGCAGGTCGGGGTCGGGGAAGTAACGGTAGTCCTGCGCGTCTTCCTTGCTGCGCATGGAGCGGGTTTCCTTCTTGTCCGGATCGTAGAGGCGGGTTTCCTGCACCACGGTGCCGCCGTCTTCGATCAGTTCGATCTGGCGGCGCACTTCGTAGTTGATGGCCTCTTCCAGGAAGCGGAAGGAGTTCAGGTTCTTGATCTCGCAACGGGTGCCGAATTTTTCCTGGCCGACCGGACGCACGGAGACGTTGGCGTCGCAGCGGAACGAGCCTTCCTGCATGTTGCCGTCGCAAATGCCCAGCCACATCACCAGCGAATGCAGGGCCTTGGCATAGCCAACGGCTTCGGCGGCGCTGCGCATCTCGGGTTCGGTGACGATTTCCAGCAAGGGCGTGCCGGCGCGGTTCAGGTCGATGCCGGTCATGCCCTGGTAGTCCTCGTGCAGGGACTTGCCGGCGTCTTCTTCGAGGTGGGCGCGGGTCAGGTTGATGGTCTTGATCTCGGTCTTGCCGTCCTTCTCGACGGCGAAGGACATGGTGCCGCCTTGCACCACCGGGATCTCGAACTGGCTGATCTGGTAGCCCTTGGGCAGGTCGGGATAGAAGTAATTCTTGCGCGCGAACACCGAGCGCGGGGCGATGGTGGCACCGATGGCGAGACCAAACTGGATCGCGCGTTCCACCGCGCCCTTGTTCAGGACCGGCAGCACGCCCGGCAAGGCCAGGTCCACGGGGCTGGCCTGGGTGTTGGGTTCGGCGCCGAAGCGGGTCGAGCTGCCGCTGAAGATCTTGGATTGGGTCGAAAGCTGCGTGTGCGTTTCGAGGCCGATGACGACTTCCCACTGCATGATGTTGTCCTTGCGAATGCTGTTGTTGGTGACGAGGGCCAGCGATCAGGCCGGTTCGCGCAGGTGCCAGTCGGTGGCCTGCTGGAACTGGTGCGCCACGTTCAGCAGGCGCGCCTCGTCGAAATAATTGCCGATGATCTGCAGGCCGACCGGGCGCTTGCCGTTCTTCTCGCCCTGTCCGAATCCACAGGGGATGGACATGCCGGGCAAACCGGCCAGGCTGGTGGAAAGCGTGAAGATGTCGGCCAGGTAGTTGGCCACCGGGTCATCGGCCTTGTCGCCCAAGTCCCAGGCGACGGTGGGCGAGACCGGGCCCATGATGACGTCGCACTGGCGGTCGGGGCCGGCCAGGGCGCGCTGGAAGTCTTCGGCGATCAGGCGGCGGATCTTCTGGGCCTGCAGGTAGTAGGCGTCGTAATAGCCGTGCGAGAGCACGTAGGAGCCGACCAGGATGCGGCGCTTGACTTCCTCGCCAAAGCCTTCGGCACGCGACTTCTTGTACATCTCGGCCAGGTCCTTGTAGTCGGCGGCGCGATGGCCGTAGCGCACGCCGTCGAAGCGCGACAGGTTAGAGGAGGCCTCGGCCGGGGCGATCACGTAATACACGGGAATGGACAGCTCGGTCTTGGGCAGCGAAATGTCGACCAGGGTCGCACCGAGCTTCTCGAACTCGGCCAGGGCGCCACGCACGGCCGCTTCCACGTCGGCGGCCAGGCCGGCGCCGAAGAATTCCTTGGGCACGCCGATGCGCAGGCCTTGCAGGCTCTGGTTCAGCGAGCGGGTGAAATCTTCCTTGGGGCGTTGCAGGCTGGTGGAATCGCGCTCGTCGAAGCCGATCATGGTGTTCAACAGCAGGCCGCAATCTTCGGCCGTCCTGGCAATCGGGCCGCCCTGGTCCAGCGAAGAGGCGAAGGCGATCATGCCGTAGCGCGACACGCTGCCATAGGTCGGCTTGATGCCGGTCACGCCGCACAGCGAGGCCGGCTGGCGGATCGAGCCGCCGGTGTCGGTGGCGGTGGCCGCCGGCACCAGACGCGCGGCCACGGCAGCGGCCGAGCCGCCCGAGGAGCCGCCGGGGATGGCGGTCTTGTCCCAGGGGTTCTTGACCGGACCATAGAAGGAATTCTCGTTGCTGGAGCCCATGGCGAATTCGTCGCAGTTGAGCTTGCCCAGGGTGACCATGCCGGCGGCGTTGAACTGTTCCACCACGGTCGCGTCGAAGGGGCTCACATAATTTTGCAGCATGCGCGAACCGGCCGTGGTGCGCCAGTTGCGGGTGACGAAGATGTCCTTGTGCGCAATGGGCACACCGGTCAGAGCAGGCGCATCATTGCCGGCCAGGCGCGCATCGGCGGCCTGGGCCTGCGCCAGGGTCAGTGCGCGGTCCACGTGCAGGAAGGCATTGAGATCGCTGGCCTCGATGCGGTCCAGGAACAGGGTCGCCAGTTCAGTGGCGGAAATCTTGCGCGCTTGCAGTTGCGCGGACAGTTCTTTGAGGGTGAGCTTGTGCATGGAATTGGTTACGCTGCGGTCTGGCGGGCCGGCTGGGCCGGATGCGGACGGGTTCTGGACGGGACGCCGGGTTTACTCGATCACCTTGGGGACCAGATACAGGCCATCCTGGGTGGCCGGGGCCGGTCGCTGGTAGTCGTCGCGGCGATTGGTCTCGGTCACGACGTCTTCGCGCAGGCGCAGCGCCAGCGCCGGCTCGATGGCGGCAATCGGGTGCGACAGCGGTTCCACGCCGTAGGTGTCGATGGCTTTCATCTGCTCCACCAGGGCAAAAATGCCATTGAGCTTGTCCAGCGTGGCGCCGGCCTGGGCGTCGGTCAGCTCCAGTCGGGACAGGTTGGCAATGCGTTTGACGTCAGAAAGGGCAAGAGACATGATCGAAAGGACGCGCAGGGCGCGCCGCGTGATGTTGAAATTGGAGGACCCGTAGCCGCTGCGGCCAGAAGACGTCTTCTGCAGACTTGGCGCCGTCGGCAAGCTCGCTTGCGCGGCGGCTCGTGCGGGTCATGGCGGATCAGGCGTAAAAAACGGCAAACCCGCGCCAGATGGCCGCCGCAAGCGCCCGGGATGCTGATGTTTTTGGCAAACCGGCTTGCTGGTTTCTCGGGAATTATAAGGTAGAATGTCGGATTAATGCCTTGCAGGCGCCTGATTTTCGCGTCGCCGCAGCATGAACGGACACCCTCCCCCTATCAAAAAGCTAGGCGCCCCGTGGCGGGCGCATCAGGACAACTCATGTTTGGATTTCTCCGCAGTTACTTTTCGAACGATCTGGCGATCGACCTGGGCACCGCGAACACGCTGATCTACGCGCGCGGCCATGGCATCGTGCTGGACGAGCCGTCGGTGGTGGCGATCCGCCAGCAAGGCGGTCCCAACGGCAAGAAGACCATCCAGGCAGTCGGCAAGGAAGCAAAGCAGATGCTGGGCAAGGTGCCCGGCAACATCGAGGCGATCCGCCCGATGAAGGACGGCGTGATTGCCGACTTCACCGTCACCGAGCAGATGCTGAAGCAATTCATCCGCATGGTGCATGACTCCAAGCTGTTCCGCCCCTCCCCGCGCATCATCATCTGCGTTCCCTGCGGCTCGACCCAGGTGGAACGTCGCGCCATCCGCGAATCGGCCCTGGGCGCCGGTGCCTCCCAGGTCTACCTGATCGAGGAACCGATGGCTGCGGCCATCGGTTCGGGCCTGCCGGTCTCGGACGCCACCGGCTCGATGGTGGTCGACATCGGCGGCGGCACCACCGAAGTGGGCATCATCTCGCTGGGCGGCATGGTCTACAAGGGTTCGGTGCGCGTGGGCGGCGACAAGTTCGACGAAGCCATCGTCAACTACATCCGCCGCAACTACGGCATGCTGATCGGCGAACAGACTGCCGAAGCGATCAAGAAGGAAATCGGCTCGGCCTTCCCCGGCTCGGAAGTCAAGGAAATGGAAGTCAAGGGCCGCAACCTGTCCGAAGGCATCCCGCGCTCCTTCACCATCTCCAGCAATGAAATCCTGGAAGCCCTGACCGATCCGCTGAACAACATCGTCTCGGCCGTCAAGAACGCGCTGGAACAGACCCCGCCGGAACTGGGTGCAGACATCGCCGAAAAGGGCATGATGTTGACCGGTGGCGGCGCCCTGCTGCGCGACCTGGACCGCCTGCTGATGGAAGAAACCGGCCTGCCGGTGATCGTGGCCGAAGATCCGCTGACCTGCGTGGTGCGCGGCTCGGGCATGGCGCTGGACCGCATGGACAAGCTGGGTTCGATCTTCTCGGCCGAATAAGCCGGCCAGCAAGCTCCCGACAGCACGATGCGCCTGCCGGATAGCAGGCGCAGGCAGCACAGCATGAACCGGCGGCGATGGTCCGCCGGATGAGTGGGGAACCGATACGTTCGATATGACGCCGTTCACGCCGACCAGCCACAGGATGCGCACGCCGCTTGCGCACAAGGCGCAGGGTCGGCCTGTGCGGCCTCGCATGAGCGCCTCGGCTCCCCTTTTTGTTATCGTTGTTGACGCAGGAAGTGAGTTCTCCGCCTGCAGATGGCCGCACCTCGCGGCCCTGCCGGCGGCCTGACGCCATGGAAATCCCACCACTCTTCAAGCAGGGCGCCTCCGCCCGGGTGCGCGTGACCGTCTTCGCATTGATCTCGGTCGTGATGCTGGTGGTCGACGCCCGCATGCACGTGCTGGGCACGCTGCGCCAGGCGCTGGGCACGGCCCTCTATCCGTTCCAGACGGTGGCCATGATCCCGCGCGACGCGTTCACCAATTCGTCCGAGTATTTCTCTTCGCTGGCGTCGCTGCAGAGGGAAAACCGCGAGCTGCGCCAGCAACAGATCGTCAACGCCCAGCTGATGCAGCAGGAACGCCTGCTGGCGGCCGAGAACGTGCAGCTGCGCAAGCTGCTGGACATGCAGCAGAAGGTGCCGGTCAAGTCCATCGTCGGCGAGATCCTCTACGATGCGCGCGATCCCTTCACCCGCAAGATCATCCTCAATCGCGGCTCGCAGCAGGGCGTCATGGCAGGCCAGCCGGTGATCGACGAGGTGGGCATCGTCGGCCAGGTGACACGGGTGTTCCCGTTTACCTCGGAAGTCACGCTGCTGACCGACAAGGACCAGGCCATCCCCGTGCAGGTGCTGCGCAACGGCTTGCGCAGCGTGGCCTACGGCCGTGGCCAGACCGGTGCGCTGGACCTGCGCTTCATGCCCGCCAACGCCGACATCCAGAAGGGTGACGTGCTGGTGACCTCGGGCATCGATGGCGTCTATCCGCCGGGCCTGTCGGTGGCCACCGTGGCGCTGGTGGAAACGCGTTCGGCGGACTCCTTCGCCCGCATCGTCTGCCGTCCGCTGGCCGGCATCGACCGCCATCGCCAGCTGCTGATCCTGCTGGTGGAACAGAACCTGCCGCCGCGTCCCGAACCGGACGTGATCGATGAAAAATCGGCCAAGCTCTTCAAGCGCCGCCTGCGCGACAGCACCCGCGACAACAGCGCCGAAGAAGCCAACGCCACGCCCAAGGACAAGCCCGCAGAAGACCGCAAGGGCGCCGCCAACGTGACGCCGCCGGCCAAGCCTGCGGCCGCTTCCACCCCGGCCGCTCCGGCTGCTGCAGCCAGCACTGCCAAGCCGGCCGCCAAGGAATCCGCACGATGAACAACCAAACCATCCTCCTGCCGGCCAGTCCGCTGTTCATTGCCTTCAGCCTCATCGTGGCCTTCGTGCTGAACCTGATGCCCTGGGGGCAGATGGTCGGCGTGCCCGACTTCGTAGCGCTGGCGCTGGTGTTCTGGAACATCCACCAGCCGCGCAAGGTGGGCATCAGCGTGGCCTTCCTGATGGGCTTGCTGATGGATGTGAACGAAGCCACGCTCCTGGGCGAGAACGCGCTGGCCTATACCCTGCTGTCCTACTTCGCCATCATGATCCACCGCCGCGTGCTGTGGTTCCCGCTGCGCACCCAGGCTCTGCACGTGCTGCCGCTGATGCTGCTGGCCCAGGCAGTGCAACTGGTGATCCAGCTGATGGTCACGGGCAAGTCGCCGGACTGGTTCTATTTCAGCGAGAGCGTGATCTCGGCGCTGCTGTGGCCGGTGGTGAGCCTGCTGCTGCTGGCGCCGCAGCGCCGCGCCGTGGACCGCGACGAGAACCGTCCCATCTGAGGGGCCAGGTGCAAGCAGCATGACCGAATTCAAGAATACCGCGCATGAGCTGAGGCTGTTCCGGATGCGCCTCCTGGCAGCCAGCGCCGTGGTGCTGGTGTGCTTCAGCCTGCTGCTGGCGCGCTTCTTGTGGCTGCAGGTGGTGCGCCACGATGCCTATGCCGCCCAGGCCGAGGAAAACCGCATCTCGGTGGTGCCCATCGTGCCCAACCGGGGCCTGATCCTGGACCGCAACGGCGTGGTGCTGGCCCGCAACTATTCGGCCTATACGCTGGAAATCACGCCCTCCAAGATCAAGACCAACATCGATGACTTGATCGACGAGCTGGGCACCATCGTGGAAATCCAGCCGCGTGACCGCCGCCGCTTCCGCCGCCTGCAGGAAGAATCCAAGAACTTCGAAAGCGTGCCCATCCGCACCCGCTTAACCGATGAGGAAGTGGCCAAGTTCACCGCGCAGCGCTATCGCTTCCCCGGCGTGGAGGTGCAGGCGCGCCTGTTCCGCCAGTATCCGTACGGCAAGACCGCCGCGCACGTGATCGGCTACATCGGCCGCATCAGCCAGCGCGATGCCGAGCGCATCGCCGACTCCGATGACGAAGCCAACTACAACGGCACCGACTACATCGGCAAGGAAGGCCTGGAAAAGAGCTACGAGACCCAGCTGCACGGCACCACCGGCTACGAGGAAGTGGAAATCTCGGCCAGCGGACGGGCGGTGCGCTCACTCTCGCGCACCCCGGCCACGCCGGGCAAGAACCTGATCCTGTCCATCGACATCGAGCTGCAGAAGGTGGTGGAAGAAGCCTTCGGCGACCAGAAGGGTGCGCTGGTGGCGATCAACCCGGCCACCGGCGACATCCTGGCCTACGTCTCGCAGCCCTCCTACGACCCCAACCTGTTCGTCGAAGGCATCGACCAGCAGAGCTGGGATGAGTTGAACAAATCGCCCGACCGGCCGCTGCTGAACCGGCCGCTGTCGGGCCTGTATTCGCCCGGTTCGACCTACAAACCCTTCATGGCGCTGGCCGCGCTGGAGCTGGGCAAACGCCGTCCGCAGGATGCCATCCGCGATCCCGGCTTCTTCGTGCTGGGCAACCACCGTTTCCGCGATGACAAGGAAGGCGGCCACGGTGTCGTCGACATGTACCGCTCCATCGTGGTGTCGTGCGACACCTACTACTACATGCTGGCCAACGACATGGGGGTCAATGCCATCCATGACTTCATGAAGCCCTTCGGCTTCGGCCAGATCACCGGCATCGACCTGGAACACGAAAAGCGCGGCATCCTGCCCTCCACCGACTGGAAGCGCACCGCCTTCCGCAAACCCGAACAGAAGCGCTGGATCGCCGGTGATACCGTGTCGCTGGGCATCGGCCAGGGCTACAACAGCTTCACCCCGCTGCAACTGGCGCAGGCCACGGCCATCCTGGCCAACAACGGCGTGGTGATGAAGCCGCACCTGGTCAAGATCATCGAGGATGGCGTCAGCCACGAGCGCACCGAGACCGTGCCCAAGGAAAGCTATCGCATTCCCCTGAATCAGGAAAACATCGACTTCATCAAGCGCGCCATGGTCGGCGTGGTCAAGGAAGGCACGGGTGCCGCCGCCTTCCGGGGGGCACCCTACGAATCGGGCGGCAAGACCGGTACGGCGCAGGTGATCAACATCGCCAAGAACCAGAAGTATGATTCGAAGAAGCTCTCGCGCATCTTCCACGACAATGGTCTCTATATCGGCTTTGCCCCGGCCGATGCGCCGCGCATCGCCATTGCCGCGGTGGTCGAGAACGGTGGCTGGGGTGCCGGCGTGGCCGCGCCGCTGGTGCGCAAGGCGATGGACTACTTCATGCTGGGCAAGCGCCCCAACGAGCCGATCAAGTCGGTGGCGCCCAATGAGCCGGTGAGCGCCGATACGCCCGTCGAAGGCCCGACCACCGAGGAAAGCGCCACCACGCCGACGGTCCAGCCGGATGTGCAGGAATGACGCCTGTGCCCCGCTGGCACCCTGGCACTTCCGGCCGCTGATATGAACGCTTGCGCAAGGCCACGGCCCGGCGCAAGGCCTGACACCGCAACAAGCAGTACGCACGAGGAGCCGGCATGAGCCTGCAACGTCCGCCCCTGTGGCACATCATCAAGCCGCACCTGACGGTATTCGACGGCGCCCTGTCGCTGATCGTGTTCCTGATCGTCTGCGTGGGCATCGTCACGCTCTATTCGGCCGGGATGAATTTCCCGGGCCGGGTGGAAGACCAGCTGCGCAACATCCTGGTGGCCTTCATCATCATGTGGATCGCCGCCAACGTCTCGCCGCAGCTGCTGCTGCGCATGGCCGTGCCGGTCTACACGGTGGGGGTGACGCTGTTGATTGCGGTGGCCCTGTTCGGCATCATCAAGAAGGGTTCGCGCCGCTGGCTCAACATCGGCATGGTGGTGCAGCCTTCCGAAATCATGAAGATCGCCATGCCGCTGATGCTGGCCTGGTACTTCCAGAAGCGCGAAGGCATGCTGCGCTGGGATGCCTTCCTGGTGGCGGCGGTGCTGCTGCTGATTCCGGGCTTCCTGATCATCCGCCAGCCTGACCTGGGCACGGGCCTGCTGGTGCTGGCGGCGGGCTTCTACGTGATCTTCTTTGCCGGATTGCCCTGGAAGATCCTGGTGGGCCTGGTCATCGCCGGCGCAGCCAGCCTGCCGGTGGTGTGGTCCTTCATGCACGATTACCAGCGTCAGCGCGTCATGATGCTGATCGACCCGACCTCCGATCCACTCGGCAAGGGCTTTCACATCATCCAGTCGACCATCGCCATCGGCTCGGGCGGGGTGACCGGCAAGGGCTGGCTGATGGGTACGCAGACGCACCTGGAATTCATCCCGGAACGCACCACCGACTTCATCTTCTCGGTCTACTCGGAAGAGTTCGGGCTCATCGGCAACATCGTGCTGCTGGTGCTGTACCTGCTGCTGATCGGACGCGGCCTGATGATCACGGCCAATGCGCCGACGCTCTTCACGCGCCTTCTGGGCGGGGCCATCACCATGATCTTCTTCACCTATGCCTTCGTGAACATGGGCATGGTCAGCGGTATCCTTCCGGTGGTCGGCGTGCCGCTGCCCTTCATGAGCTATGGCGGCACCGCCCTGGTGACGCTGGGCCTGGGGGCGGGCATCCTGATGAGCATCCAGCGGCACCGCAAGCTGGTGCAAAGCTGACCGGCAGGCGCACTTTCGTTGTTGCCCGGCGGACACTCCGGTCAAGGGCCCGTGAACTTGCGGCACTGACGAGTTGTCAGCCTCGGTGCATTGCACTCTGGTATCGTTGCGAACATTCCGGCCGGGGCCGGCCTCACCAGGCCCCGCGCATCGACTGTTGATCAAGGACAGGCTATGGGCACATCCACTCTAGAACATCACGACCGGCTCGCCCCTCTGGGCGCGGCCCTGCGCTGGGGCACGCTGCTGCTGCCCTTGCTGCTGGCCGCCTGCGGCACCACGCAGCAGGCGCCGCGCCAGACCGCAGAGGCGACGGGCACCGCCACCAAGTCCAGCGGACGGCCCTCCAACGTCCCGGCGCTGCCGCCGGCAGGCTCCGGACGGGGCGGCTACTACAAGGATGACGGCCCGGGCGACCATATCCCCGATGGCCTGCTGGACGTGGCCGATGCCGAACCGCAGGTGGAACCGGTCTCCAAGGCCGCCAGCCGCCCCTATGCGGTGTTCGGCAAGACCTACGTGCCCATCACGGATAACAACCAGCCCTTCATCCAGCGCGGCATCGGCAGCTGGTATGGCAAGAAATTCCACGGCCAGAAGACCTCCTCGGGCGAGCTCTACGACATGTACAAGATGACGGCCGCGCACCCCACGCTGCCCATCCCGTCCTATGCCCGGGTGACCAACCTGAAGACCGGCAAGCAGGTCATCGTGCGCATCAATGACCGGGGTCCGTTCCACTCCAACCGCATCATCGATCTTTCTTATACGGCCGCGCTCAAGCTCGGCTATCTGGGTAACGGCAGCAGCGAACTGGAAGTCGAGCGCATCCTGCCGGAAGAGGCCCAGCGCATGGCCGATGCCCGCCGCAATGGCGGCACCACCACGGTGGCGGCCGCCGATCCCATCAACCGCGCCGCCGATACAGGCGCCGGTAGCCAAGGGGTGGCCACCGGCGCAGTGGAAATCAATACCGTGACCGCACAAAGCCTGCCGCCGCAGCCTACCGTCGCTGCGGTGCAGCCCATCAACGCCAGCACCACCAGTGCCGCAGGCGGCGCCGGGCTGGCCGGTGGCGGTGGCATCATCAATGCCGTGGCCAGCGGTTCGGCACCCTCGCCGGCCATGCCCCAGGCCGTGCCGCTGACGGCCGGCTACTACCTGCAGTTCGGCGCCTATTCGCAGGAAGCCAATGCCCTGGTGGCGCGCGACAAGCTGCTGCCCAGCCTCACGGGCATCGTCGACAACATGCAGGCGGTGCAGGTCAACGGCCTCTATCGCCTCTACGCCGGCCCCTACCCGACCCGCCCGGCCGCGCAGAATGCCGCCATGCTGGTGCGCCAGCGCAGCGCCGGCACGCCCTTCATCGTGGAGCGCTGAATTTCCTCAGTTTTGGGAAAAATGTTCACCTGCCTTGTGCAGATGGCCCTGCGGCGGCCGATACACGGGCGGCTCCGCGCAAACCTTCATTTAGGGCCCCCGGCGGGCTCTACCGGGTGAGTTGAGGCGTCTCAGGCCGCGCCATCCTCTTGACCGCCCTGCCGGATCTGCAGGGCGCGCTCGTACAAGGCATTCTTTTTCTGGCCGGTGATCTGCGCGGCCAGCGCGGCGGCCTGCTTGACCGGTAACTCTTCCAGCAGGATGCGCAGCACGCGCTCGCCCTCGGCATCCTCGCCTTCAACCGGCTGCGCTCCTTCCAGCAAGACCACGAATTCACCGCGCTGGCGGTTGGGATCCTGTTCCAGCCAGGCCAGCGCCTCACCCAGCGGGCAGCGATGGATGTGCTCGAAGAGCTTGGTCAGCTCACGCGCCAATACGATCTGGCGCGTCGGCCCGAACACCTGCAGCATCGACTGCACCGTCTCGACGATGCGATGCGGGGCTTCATAGAACACCAGGGCCGCCTGCACGGCGACCAGTTCCTGCAGGGCCGTTTCGCGCTGCCGGGTCTTGGCCGGCAGGAAGCCGACGAAATAGAACCGCGCATCGCTCAGGCCCGAGGCCGACAAGGCCGTCACCGCCGCCGACGCACCGGGCAGCGCAATGACCTGGAACCCTGCGGCGCGCACGGCGTCCACTACACGGGCGCCGGGGTCGGAGACGGCCGGTGTGCCGGCGTCCGAGACCAGGGCCACGCGCTGGCCTGCCTGCAGCCGCTCGACGATTTTGGCGGCGGCTTCGCGCTCGTTGTGTTCGTGGGTCGCCAGCAGCTGTTTGGACAGGCCATAGCGCTGCAGCAACTGGCTGGTATTGCGGGTATCCTCGCAGGCCACCGCATCGGCGATGGCCAGCACATGCAGGCCGCGCAGGGTGATGTCGCAGACGTTTCCGATGGGCGTGGCCAGCACATATAATGCCGACACCGGATAGCTTTGCTGGGCGGCATCCTGCAGGATGGAAGCGGCTACGCTGGAATTCTGATTCATTGAGGGGGCGGGATGTTCACAGGTTGGAAGAAATGGACCGCGCACGCGGCACTGCTGGCAGGCATGCTGGCACCATGGATGATGACGGCCAGCGCCGCAGCAGGCGACAGTGTACCTCTGCTGGCCCAGGCTGCCACCCCTGCCGCCCCGCTGACGCTGCCGCCGGGCACTTCGCCGGAGATGGAAAAAGCGGCCGAAGGTACATCCGCCCTGCCCCCCGTACCAACCACGCCCGCACTATCGGCTCCCGCCCCCACCCCGACACCCGTACGCATGGCCCTGCTGCTGCCTTCCCGCAGCGGCGCCTTCGGGGCCGCCGCCGATGCGGTACGCACCGGCTTCCTGACGGCCTATTCGCGCCAGAAGGAAAACATCCAGCTGTCCATCGTCGAGACCGGCGACTCCGCGCCCGACATGCAGCGCGCCTATGACGACGCCGCCACCAAATACGACATCCTGGTCGGCCCGCTTTCACGCAGCGCCGTGACTGCACTCGCCCAGAGCGGCCGCGTGACCAAACCCACGGTGGCGCTGGCCCAGCCCGATATGAATGGCGAAGCCGAATTGCAGCTGCCGCCGCAGATGCTGGCGGTGGGCCTGTCCATTGATGAAGAAGCGCGCCAGGTCGCCAACTGGGTCGAGAAGGAAAAGGCGCCCGGCAAGATCTTCGCCGTGTCCACCGGCACCGCCTGGCAAAAGCGCGCCGCCCGTTCCTTCCAGCTGCGCGCGCGCCAGCTGGGCATGCAGGTCGACACGCTGGAGCTGAGCACGCCCTCCAACGCCCTCTCCGCCCCCGGCCTGGCGCAACTGGCCAGACGTGTGGAGCAGGAAAAGCCGGCCCTGATCTTCGTGGCCCTGGATGCGGCGCAGACCGTGCAGCTGCGCAACGCCGTGGGCAACGACCTGCCGCTGTACGGCACCTCGCAGATCAATCCCTACACCCTCAAGCGCGACAACCCCAACGACAAGCTGCCCGAACTGGATGGAGTGCGCCTGATCGATGTCCCCTGGCAACTGCAGCCGGACAACGTGGCCGTGGCCCGCTATCCGCGTCCGGCCGTCAATGACGGCGAGCGTCCCAATCCCGACCTGGCGCGCCTGTACGCCCTGGGCATCGATGCCTATCGGGTCGCCTATGGCCTGGCCCAGCGGCAATCGGCCTTCGACATCGATGGCGTCACCGGACGCCTGAGCGTGAACATGGCCAGCGGCGGCACCACCTTCTTCCAGCGCCAGGAAACCCAGGCCGTCTACCAGGACGGCTGGCCGGTACCGCTGGCCGACCAGTACTGAGGCGGCCGTGACGCTGCGCGATCTGCTGCACAGGACCGCCCGCCAGCGCAGCGGCGATGCCGCCGAGGACCAGGCCCTGGCCTATCTGCAGCGCCAGGGCTTGTCGCTGGTGGAGCGCAATTTCCGTTGCAAGGGCGGCGAGATCGACCTGATCCTGCGTGAAGGCGCCACGGTGGTCTTCGTGGAAGTACGCGCCCGCGCCAGTGCCGCCTTCGGCGGGGCGGCGGCCAGCGTCACGCCGGCCAAGCAGCGGCGCCTGCTGCTGGCGGCCCAGGTCTGGCTGCAAGGACAAGCCGGACTGCCTCCCTGCCGCTTCGACGTGATCGCCTTCGAGGGCAGCCGGTTGCAGTGGCTGCGCAACGCCATCAGCGCCTGAACGGGCAGCATTGGTGCATCCCGCCTGGGCTGGCGTATCATGTGCGACCGGACTCCGGAAACTTCTCTTTACGAATTGCCCGGACTTGGCCGCATTCAAGTCCTCTATAATCGCAGGCACTATGACAAATCCCCGCATCCTCGCCCATTTCCAGGAAAGCGCCGACCTGAAGATGAAGGCCGCCAACGTGTTGGCACAACCGATCGAACAGGCGATTGAACTTATGTTCACTGCACTGTCGAATGGCAACAAGATTCTTGCCTGTGGCAATGGCGGTTCGGCCGCTGACAGTCAGCACTTCGCCGCCGAACTGGTGGGCCGCTTCGAACGCGAGCGCCTGCCGCTGCCGGCCCTGGCCCTGACCACCGATACGTCCATCCTCACGGCGGTCGGCAACGATTACAGCTACCAGGAAATCTTCTCGAAGCAAGTCCAGGCCTTCGGCCAGGCCGGCGATATCCTGCTGGCCTTCTCGACCTCGGGCAATTCGGGCAACATCCTGGCCGCCATCGAAGTGGCCCACGAACGCGACATGCGCGTGGTGGCGCTGACCGGCAAGGGTGGTGGCAAGATCGGCAAGATCCTGACCGATGCCGATGTGCATATCTGTGTGCCGCATGACCGTACCGCGCGCATCCAGGAAGTGCATCTGGTGTCGCTGCACTGCATTTGCGACGGTATCGACGTCGCGCTTTTTGGAGATGATGCGAATGAGTGATGCACGATCGTTGTTGACCCGCCTGCGCCGCCCGCTGGCCGCAGTGGCCCTCGGCGGCATGGTGGCCGTGAGCCTGCAGGGCTGTTTTGCGGTGTTTGCCGGCGGTGCGCTGGCGACCACCTTTGCCGCCACCGACCGCCGTACCCTGGGCGCGCAGACGGAAGACAAATCGATCGTGGTCAAGGGCGAAGCCCGCATCCCCGACGTGGTGGCCGCCGGCTCCCACGTCAACGTGACGGCCTTCAACCGCAAGGTGCTGCTGTCCGGCGAAGTGCCCGACGAAGCCTCCAAGGCCGCCGCCGAGCGTGAAACCAAGGCCATCCAGAACGTCGAGACGGTGTACAACGAACTGGAAGTGGGCCCTGCGTCCAGCTTCGGTTCGCGTTCCAGCGATGCGCTCATCACCAGCAAGGTGCTGGCCAGCCTGGTGGACGACAAGACGCTGTACTCCAGCGCCTTCAAGATCACCACCGAACGCGGCATCGTCTACATGATGGGCCGCGTGACCCAGCGTGAAGGGCAGCGTGCGGCGCAGATCGCCAGCGGCGTCTCGGGCGTGAACAAGGTCATCACCCTGTTCGAGTACATCACCGAGGACCAGTTGAAGGATTACCAACGCAAGCCGGCCGACGAGAACAAGTCCACCAGCTGAGTGCAGGGTCGCCCCTGATGCAGGTCAAACCGCCGGTCCGTCCGGCGGTTTTCACGTGGGGCCCCGCCCGCACGCTCTGGCGCGGCGGTCTATAATGCTTCAGTTCAACGGGGCCGCATAAGAAACCTTGCGCGCCTCTTTTGCCTCTTTCGGCATTGCCCATCCGGAGTTTCCCATGCAAGCACAGGCAAACGCTCCCAGGAGCGGTCTCATGATCAAGCTGGCCGCAGTCGCCCTGGTGGCGGCCATCGCCGCCTTCGCCTATTTCAAAGTCAGTGCCGGCAACGCCGCGCCCGACGTCACCTTCACCAAGCTCGATGGCCAGCAGGTCGCGCTGAAGGACTTGCGCGGCAAGGTGGTCATGGTCAATTTCTGGGCCACCAGCTGCACCACCTGCGTGGGCGAGATGCCGAAGATGATCGAGACCTACAACAAGTTCAAGGACCGTGGCCTGGACTTCGTGGCCGTGGCCATGAGCTATGACCCGCCCAACTACGTGCTGAACTACACCGAAACCCGCAAGCTGCCCTTCAAGGTCGCCCTGGACCCGCAAGACAAGCTGGCCAAGGCCTTCGGCGACGTCAAGCTGACCCCGACCACCTTCGTCATCGGCAAGGATGGCAACATCATCAAGCGCTACGTGGGCGAACCGCAGTTTGCCGAATTGCATCAGTTGCTGGAAAAGGCACTGGCGGCCGCCTGAGTCGTCTCCGCTACGCTGTCCCAAGAGCCGGCTTGATGCCGGCTTTTTCATTTCCGATTGCAGGAAGGCAACTGCAAGGAACATCCCCATGCGTGCCGTAGTCCAAGAGTTTCATATTGCCGACATGACAAGCACTCGCGTGCCTCTGCCGACACCTTCACAACAAAGGAGGCTGACATGAAATTCCGGACCATTTTCCTGATCGTGCTGCTGGCGCTGGTCGCCCTCTTCGCCGCCGTCAACTGGACGGCCTTTACGGCCACGACCACGCTGTCGCTGATCTACACCGAGTTCCAGGCGCCGCTGGGCGCGGTGATGCTGGGCGTGGTGATCGTGCTGACGGCCTTCTTCCTGCTCTACATCCTGGCCCTGCAGACCACCGTGATGCTGGAAAGCCGGCGCCTGACCAAGCAGCTCGAAGCCCAGCGCGCCCTGGCGGACCAGGCCGAGCATTCGCGCTTCAACGATCTGCGCGGCTATCTGAAGGCCGAGCTGGAACAGCTGCAGCGCCGCCAGACCGAACAGCAGACCCTGCTGGCGCAGCGCCTGGATGCCTTGCAGCGTGACATCCACCTGCGCGTGGAACAGACCGAAAATGCCGTGGCGGCCCAGGTCGGCGAGCTGGACGACCGGCTGCAGCGTCAGCGCGCGGCGGGAGTGGTCCAGAATCTGGCATAAACCTTCCAACGCATGCGCAAAAAAGGCCGGAACCTCGCGGATCCAGCCTTTTTCTTCATTTAATGCCTTTTAGCGGCATTTCCAGGGCACTTAGACGCCGTAACGGGTCCGATAGGCTGCCACGGCATCCTTGTACTGGCTCAGGCGGGCATCGCCGCCGTTGGAAATGTACTCGAAGAGGTCATTGAGGTTACCGATGGAAATGACCGGCATGCCGTATTCGCGCGCCACTTCCTGCACCGCCGACAGTTCGGAGAGCGCACCATCCTTGCCCGAGCGCTCCATGCGGTCCAGCGCGATCAGCACGGCGCAGGGGGTGGCACCGGCGGCGCGGATCATGTCCACCGATTCGCGCACCGAGGTGCCGGCCGAGATGACGTCATCGATGATCACGACCTTGCCCTGCAGCTTGGCGCCGACGATGGTGCCGCCTTCGCCGTGGTCCTTGGCTTCCTTGCGGTTGAAGGCGAAGGGGACGTTGCGGCCCATGCCGGCCAGCGCCACGGCGGTGGCCGAGGCCAGGGTGATGCCCTTGTAGGCGGGGCCGAACAGCATGTCATATTCCACGCCGCAATCCTGAAGGGTCTGGGCGTAGAAGCGGGCCACCTGCGCCAGGGTCGCGCCCTCGCTGAAGAGGCCGGCGTTGAAGAAGTAAGGCGAGGTACGGCCTGCCTTGGTGACGAATTCGCCAAAGCGCAGCACGCCGGCCGATACCGCGAATTCGATGAATTCCTGTCTCAAGTTGCTCACAATGCATTTCCCGGGAAGAGTCAAAACGGAAGGTGCGGACCGCGCCCGCTTGCCCGAAGGCAAGGCAGGGGGTGGCAAAGCCTTCATCAGGCCGCCATTTTAAATGATTCATCCTATCGGTTATGCTACCGGGCTCAATGAACACTCTTGCGCAGCAAGCAAACAGGACATCCATGCCAAAAATCGTCTCCGCCAACCTCAACGGAATCCGCTCGGCCGCCAAGAAGGGCTTTTTCGAATGGATGCAAAAGGAAGCGCCGGACTTCGTGTGTGTGCAGGAACTGAAGGCCCAGGCGGCCGACATGACCGAAGACTTCCTGGCCCCGGCGGGCTACGTCGGCCATTTCCACTACGCGCAAAAGAAGGGCTACTCGGGCGTGGGCGTCTACAGCCGCCGCCAGCCGGACTCGGTGCGCATCGGCTTCGGCAATACCGAATTCGATGACGAAGGCCGCTATGTCGAATGCGACTATGGCGACCTGACCGTGATCTCGCTCTATGCGCCTTCGGGTTCCTCCAGCGAGGAGCGCCAGGAAGCCAAGTTCCGCTTCATGGAAGCCTTCCTGCCGCACCTGATGGAGTTGGAAAAGAGCGGCCGTGAAGTGGTCATCTGCGGCGACTGGAACATCGCCCACAAGGAAATCGACCTGAAGAACTGGAAGAGCAACCAGAAGAATTCAGGCTTTTTGCCGGAAGAACGCGCCTGGATGACGCGCATTTTCGACCAGTTGGGCCTGGTGGATGTGTATCGCCGTCTGCATCCGGAGACCACCGGCGAAGCCTACACCTGGTGGAGCAATCGCGGCCAGGCCTGGGCCAACAACGTGGGGTGGCGTATCGATTATCACGTCTCCACGCCGGGCATCGCGGCCAGGGCGGTGAGCGCGGCGATCTACAAGGAGCAGCGCTTCTCGGATCACGCGCCGTTGACGGTGGTGTACAGCGACTGAACGTGGTGAAGAATCTTTCACCTGCCGTTCGGACTGGGTAGCGGCGCAACCGCGTATAGAAGACGCGCCGGATTCTGATCGACGGAGCGCCTTCGATACGGCCCTGACGGGCCTACTCGGTCCGAACGGGGAGAGGTGAAAATCGTTCGTAAAAAAACTAAAGCCCTCGCACCGTGAAGTGCGAGGGCTTTGTCGTTTCCGGCCGCCAGAAAATCAGGCGTCGGGAGCGGCGGCCTTCTTCGGAGTCGCCTTGCGCAGGGCCGGCTTCTTGGCCGCTGCTGCCGCCTTGGTCTTGGTGGCGGTGGTCTTGGTCGCCGCCTTCTTGGCGGCCTTCTTGGCGACTGCCTCGTCGGCACCGTCATCGGCGTCCGCGGCCGCCGCCTTGCCCTTGGCGGGGGCCTTGGCCTTGCGTTCCTCGAACTCGAAGCTGATCTTGCCATCCTTGCCACGCACCAGGAAGGCCTTGAAAGGCCGGCGCGTGCGCTGCGAGATGAAGCCCGGCAGCAGGTCGGTCTTGCCGTCGTTCAGGAGCTTGGCCATCTGCTCCGGCAGGATCTCCTGCTGCAGGATGATGCGGCTGCTGCGGAAGTCGCAGGCCTTGGGCTTGGCCACGGTCTTCTCGCACACATAGGCCAGGCCCATCTCGTAGACGCCGCTGCCGCACTTGGGGCAGGCGCCCAGCGGGGTCTGCTCGCTGAAGTCGACCGGCTCGCCGCCTTCGCCTTCGGACTGATCCTGGCCGAAGTCGAATTCCAGCTTGAAGTTCTTGATCTCTTCGTCGCGCGAAATCTTCAGGATGGCCGCAAAAGGACGGCCCATCTTGGAGCGGAAGCCCTGCAGCGGGCCGATGGTGCGGTTCTGCAACAGTTCTTCCACTTCGGCGATCTCGAACTGGCGACCACCCGGCACCTTGCTCATCGAGAATTCGCACTTGGTGCAGGCGAAGCGGCGGTAATTTTCCTTCACCACGCCACCGCAGTTGGGGCAAGGCGTCTTCAGCGTCGCGTAGTCACCGGGGATGGTGTCGTTGTCGTATTCCTTGGCGCGCTTGACGATGATCTGGGTCATCTGCGCGATCTCGCGCATGAACTCATCACGGCTGATCTTGCCGCGCTCCATCTGGGCCAGCTTGTGTTCCCACTCGCCGGTCAGCTCGGGTTCGGTCAGCTCATCCACGCCCAGGCCATGCAGCAGCGTCATCAGCTGGAAGGCCTTGGCGGTGGGCATCATTTCACGCCCTTCGCGGATCAGGTACTTTTCGTTCAGCAGACCTTCGATGATGGCCGCGCGCGTGGCGGGCGTGCCCAGGCCCTTGCCGGCCATGGCTTCGCGCAGTTCATCCGAATCCACCAGCTTGCCGGCGCCTTCCATGGCCGACAGCAGCGTGGCTTCGGTGTAGCGGGCAGGCGGCTTGGTGACCAGGCCGTTGGCGCTCACCTTGTCGGTCTTGACCTTCTCGCCCGGGGCCACGGCCACCAGGTTGCCGCCGCCTTCCTTGTCCTTGTCGTCTTCCTCGACCTGCTTGCCGTAGATGGCCAGCCAGCCGGGGTTGATCATCACTTTGCCTTCGCTCTTGAACTGGTGGCCCGACACTTCCGTGAAACGGGTCGTCACCTGGAACTCGGCCGGCGGGAAGAACACCGCCATGAAGCGGCGCGTCACCAGGTCGTAGAGCTTCTGTTCCGGCTCCGACAGGTTCTTGGGCACCTGGGTGGTCGGGATGATGGCGAAGTGGTCGCTGATCTTGGTGTTGTCGAAGATGCGCTTGTTGGGCTTGACCCAGCCTTGCTTCAAGATCTGCTTGGAGAACTGGTGGTAGTTGTTGTTCTCGGCCAGCGCCTCCAGGGTGTCCTTGACCGTGTTGATGTAGTCCTCGGGCAGGTGGCGCGAATCGGTACGCGGATAGGTCAGCACCTTGTGCTTCTCATACAGCGCCTGGGCCAGGCCCAGGGTGTTCTTGGCCGAGAAGCCGAAGCGCGAGTTGGCCTCGCGCTGCAGGCTGGTCAAATCGAACAGGCCCGGCGACATCTGCGTGGTCGGCTTGGATTCCTCGGTGACGTTGCCCGGCTTGTCGCGGCAGGCGGCCACGATGGAATCCGCTGCGGCTTTGCTCCACAGGCGCTCGGGGCGCTTCTCGGGATCGGCCTCGTCCTTCTTGTGGCCCTTGTCCAGCCAGCGGCCCTTGTAGATGCCGGCGGCGCAGACGAATTCGGCGTGCACTTCCCAGTAGTCGCGCGGGACGAACTTCTTGATCTTCTCTTCACGCTCCACCACGATGGACAGCGTAGGCGTCTGCACGCGGCCCACGGTGGTGAGATAGAAGCCGCCTTCCTTGGAATTGAAGGCGGTCATGGCGCGGGTGCCGTTGATACCGATTAGCCAGTCGGCTTCGCTGCGGCAGCGCGCGGCATTGGCCAGCGGGAGCATTTCTTCATCATCGCGCAGATGGGCAAAGCCCTCGCGGATGGCACCGGGGGTCATCGATTGCAGCCACAGGCGCTTCACCGGCTGCTTGGCCTTGGTGTATTGCGCGATGAGGCGGAAGATCAGTTCACCTTCGCGGCCCGCGTCACATGCGTTGATGAGGGTGGTCACATCCTTGCGCTTGATGAGCTTGGAGAGCACCTTCAGGCGCGATTCGGTCTTGGCGATGGGGTTCAGCGCAAAGTGCGGCGGGATCATGGGCAGATGCGTAAAACTCCACTTGCCGCGCTTGACGTCGTATTCCTCGGGGACTGCGATTTCCAGCAGGTGACCGACGGCCGAGGACAAGATGTACTCGTCGGATTCGAAATACTCATCGTGCTTGGTGAAGCCGCCGAGCGTCTTCGCGATGTCGTTCGCGACAGAGGGCTTCTCGGCAATGATGAGGGTCTTGCTCATAAGTATGGGTCTCGGTGTTGAGAGGTCAGTTGCTGGCGTGTTGCGAAAGCGGCACCCGCCTCACGTGGGGCCGGACCATCCGGAAACAACGCCATGCCATCCCAGGCGGGAAACGATGGCGGCAACGAGCTGGGCAAGTGGCCGGCGTTTCATTGCCTGTGGACAACGGAATTTTTATATAGTAGCCAATATCGGGCCAATGCGGGGGAATGATAAGCGTGATGCAAATGAAACGGCAAGCACAAGGGCTTGCCGTTTCGGTGATTCATCCGCTTTCGTGCTCATTCATGCCGTTGTTCGTTTATATGAAGCAAAGGCACGAAGATGCGGCGTCAGCGCGTTGTCAGCAAGGCTCCCTCCCAGCCCTGACGGACACTGCGGACATGCGGTTTTTAATGCAGCAGGCGCGGTTCGGTGTCGTCTTCGTCGAGGAACAGTTCCTCGAACATCAGACCATCCGGCTCCTTGCCTTGGCTCCACAGCACCATCAGCACGATGACCTTGAGCTTTTCCAGGCCGACCGGCGCTTCACCGGCGGCCAGGGCGCGCTCGATGACGATCTCGCGCTGGATCGGGTCCAGCATCTTGGCCGATTCGAGGAACTGGATGAAACCGATGGCTTCCACGCCCAGGACATCGCTTTCCTGGTGCGCATAGATACGCGTACCGAAGGAAAAAGCCGTCTGTCGGGGATAGTTGTCGGCGAACTCATGATTGGCGACTTCAAGATCGGTCAGCCATCCGAGTGCCTGGGAGATTTCATCTTCTTCGAAACCAATCGCGGACAGCTTCTTGACGAGCGCCTCGGGTTCGGGGCAGGCATCGGGGCGATAGTAGGTTTCGTACAGGTAAACGAGGACATCAAACATGTTCGTACTCTATCGCGAAGGTTATGAATGTACAAGTCAGCCAAGTCCAGTATGGCAGGATTTGCGGCGCTGCGGGGGATTAATTTCTTCACCCCAGACGACGATAACGTGCACCGGGCAACACCTCGACCGCACCCTGCAGTTCCAGCGTGAGCAATATTCCTGCCAGCGCCGCCACGTCCAGCCCGCTGCGCTGTGCGAGGCTGTCGGCGTCGAGCGGATCGTGGCCCAGGCTCTGCAGTACCAGGCGCATTGCCGGATCGTCATCTTCGCGCTGTTGCTGGGCGTGCACGCACGCCGGGGCAGTTGCCTGCCTGACAGCTTGATGCCCCGACAATGCGGGCCAGGGCGGCATCTCGTCGAGGATGTCCTGGGTGGTCTCCACCAGCTTGGCGCCCTGGCGGATCAGCTGATGGCAGCCCTTGGAGAGCGGCGCATGAATCGAGCCGGGAATGGCAAACACATCGCGGCCCTGCTCGGCCGCCATCCTCGCGGTGATCAGCGAACCCGATTGCGCAGCCGCCTCCACCACCAGTACCGCGCGCGACAGGCCCGAGATGATCCGGTTGCGGCGCGGAAAGTTGGCCGCCAGCGGCGGCGTGCCCAGCGCATATTCGCTGACGATGCAGCCCTCCTCGGCGATGCGTTGTGCCAGTGCGCGGTTGCGCCGGGGATAATCCAGATCGATGCCGGTACCGATGACCGCCACCGTCGAGCCGGCCCCGCTGAGCCCGCCCGCGTGGGCCGCCGCATCGATGCCCAGTGCCAGTCCGGAGACGATGGTGATGCCGGCGCGGCTCAACTCTTCCGAAAAGCGCGCCGCGTGCATCACGCCCTGGGTAGTGGCATTGCGGCTGCCGACCACGGCCAGGGCGTTGCCCGCGAGCAGTTCCGGATTGCCGCGCAGGTACAGCAGCAAGGGCGGATCGGCAATCTGCAGCAGGCCGGGCGGATAGGCCGCATCGGCCAGCGTGACGACACGGTGCCCCGGCTCCAGCGCCCACGCCAGCGTGGCCGCGATGCGCTCGCATTGCTGCGCCGTGGGTGCGCGCAACAAGCTGCCCGCCACCGGCGCCGGCACCACCTCGCGCAGCGCCTGGGCATCGGCCTGCCAGAGATTGCCCGGCAGGCCGAACACCGACAAGAGCCTGCGCGCCAGCACCGGACCGATGCCATCGGTCATCGCCAGGCGCAGCCAGTGCGCCAGATCGGCGCAGTCTTGATGGAAATGATCTTGCATGAGGGGAAATGAAGTTTTATGCATCTGCCGCCCGCTCAAGGCCGTGCGGCGCGGCTCTCCGGGCGGGGCTGTGGCGGGCTGTGATACACTTTTCCGAAAAACGGGAATCTCCTGGCCGCCGCGCCACGCCGCACAGGCCTGCCAGGACCGGCATTGTGCGGTGGCCGTGCTTGAAGCGTCGCGCTTCGGCCGCATTTACATGACAAATCCCGAAATGAATTTCCCGCACGCTCGCAAAATGACGAGATCCGGCCCGAACCAGGTCCACCGAGACCGAACCCCAAGCTTACCGAGAACACACGTATGGCCCTGCTGAACATCCTCCGTTATCCCGATCCGCGCCTGCACAAGATCGCCGCCCCCGTGACCGTCTTCGACGAGCGCATCAAGAAGCTGGTGGCCGACATGGCCGAGACTATGTACGCCGCCCCCGGCGTGGGCCTGGCCGCCACCCAGGTGGACGTGCATGAACAGGTGGTGGTGATCGACGTTTCCGAGGACAGCAAGAACCTGCAGGTCTTCATCAACCCCGAGATCACCTGGGCCAGCGAAGAAAAGCGCGTCTACGACGAAGGCTGCCTGTCGGTGCCCGGCATCTACGACGGCGTGGAACGCCCGGCCCGCGTGAAGGTGCGCGCCTTCGATGCCGACGGCAAGGCCTTCGAGGTCGAAGCCGATGAGCTGCTGGCCGTGTGCATCCAGCATGAGATGGATCACCTGAAGGGCAAGGTCTTCGTCGAATACCTCTCGCCGTTGAAGCGTAACCGCATCAAGACCAAGCTGCAGAAGGAAGAACGCGAGATGAAGAAGAAGGCGGGCTGAAGCGCCTTCCAGAACGTGAGATAAAAAATAACGCCGGCCGGGTCATCCCCGCCGGCGTTTTTCATTGATGCGTCATCTGCATCAATGCGATGAATTGATGCAGGAAGGCTTACATCGCCACAAAGCGATACACCCCGTCCTCTCCCAGCAAGCGCTTCACCGCGCCGTCATACCAGAGCTTGTGCAGGTGCGCCACCGCCTCCCCCAGCGCGAAGGACAACTGGTGCGTATCCAGCGGCCGCTTGAACATCACCGGCAGGATATCCACGCCCGTCTGCGGCGTGGCGCAGGCCTCCAGCACTTCGGCCAGACGCTCGCGGTGATGATCGTTCAGCTGCCGGATGCGCGTATGCAAGCCACGGAAGGGCTTGCCATGCGAAGGCAGCACCAGCACATCGTCCGGCAGGTGCGCATATTTCGCCAGCGAATCCAGATACTGCTGCACCGGATTGCTCTCCGGCTCGATGGCAAACACCGACACATTGGTGGAGATGCGCGGCAACACCATATCCCCCGAAATGAGCACGTTCAGCGCCGCGCAATACAGCGAGACGTGCTCCGGCGAATGCCCGAACCCGGTGATGATCTCCCAGTCCCGCCCGCCGATGCGCACCGCGTGACCGTCCTGCATGCGGTGATACGCGCGCGGCACCGCCGGCACCAGGTCCTGGTAATACGTATTGCGCCCCTGCAGCGTGGCGATCGTCCCGGGATCGGCCAGCCCGTGGCGCTGGAAATGGGGCGTAGCCGCCGTGCCCTCGGCCCCCGGCAAGGCCGCCGACATCACGCGCGCAAAGGCGTAATCACCGGTACTCATCCACAGCGGCGCCTGCCAGCGCTGGCACAGCCAGTCGGCAAGACCGACGTGATCCGGATGGCAATGCGTGACCAGCACGCGCACGATGGGCAGGCCATCGAGTTCTTCGGTGAAGATGCGCTCCCAGGCCGTGCGCGTATCGTCGGTGGCGATGCCGCAATCGACCACGGTCCAGCCGCGCTGGCGGCCTTGCGATGTTTCCACCTCGTCTTCCAGCAGCCAGAGATTGATGTGATTCAGGGCAAAGGGCAGCCCCATGCGCAGCCAGCGCACGCCCGGTGCCACTTGCATGGTGTGGCCGGTGTCGGGCAGGGTGTCGCCGAAGGCGTAGTCGAGCTGGGATTCAAGTGCATTCATCAGTAAGCCTGGCGATCATCGGGAGGGGAGTCGTAAGGTGCCGTGCCAGCCCTGCATTTTTTGCTGGACGACAGGGCACAATATACTTTACGTTAACGTAAAGTGCCAGACCAACCCAATCCATCCGTCCCATGCCCACCTACACCATCACCGAACTGGCGGAAGAATTCGCGATCACGCCGCGCGCGATCCGGTTCTACGAAGACCACGGCATCCTCAATCCCAAGCGCGAAGGCGTGGGCGGACGACAGCGCGTCTATCCGGCGCGCGAACGCACGCGCCTGAAGCTCACGCTGCGCGGCAAGCGCCTGGGTTTCACGCTGGCCGAGATCAAGGACCTGATCGACATGTACGAGTCGCCCAAGGATACGCAGCCGCAACTGCAGCGCTTCCTGGGCCTGTTGCAACAGCATCGCGAAAAACTGGAACAGCAGCGCGAAGACCTGGAACTGACCCTCTCCGAAATCGCCGCCCACGAAGAGCAATGCCGGCAACTGCTGGCCGATGCCAAACCGAAGAACAAACGCAAGGCCGTGGCGGCCTGACGCAAACGGCATCTGCCGCCGCGCATACCCGCTCCATTGACGTTAACGTCAAGCAACAGCAATCGCTCCACCCCATAACAAGAATTCCGCAATTACTCAACGAGGAGACACCCATGACCCACCTGCCCGGCCTCACTTTCGACCACGGCGACGACATCGCCGCCCTGCGCGAAGCGGTCGCCGCCTTCGCCCAAACGGAGATCGCCCCGCGCGCAGCCGAGATCGACCGCAGCGACCAGTTCCCCATGGACCTGTGGAAAAAACTGGGCGACCTGGGCGTGCTGGGCATCACCGTGGGCGAGGAATACGGCGGCGCCGGACTGGGCTATCTGGCCCACATCATCGCGATGGAAGAAATCTCGCGCGCCTCGGCCTCGGTGGGCCTGTCCTACGGTGCGCATTCCAACCTGTGCGTGAACCAGATCAAGCGCAACGGCAACGAAGAGCAGAAGCGCAAATACCTGCCCAGGCTGATCGCGGGCGACTTCATCGGCGCGCTGGCCATGTCCGAACCCAATGCCGGGTCGGATGTGGTGAGCATGAAACTGCGCGCCGACAAGAAGGGCGACCGCTATGTGCTCAACGGCAGCAAGATGTGGATCACCAACGGCCCCGACGCCGACGTGCTGGTGGTCTATGCCAAGACCGATCTGGAAGCCGGTGCGCGCGGCATGACGGCATTCCTGGTAGAGAAAGGATATAAAGGATTTTCCGTCGCGCAGAAACTGGACAAGCTCGGCATGCGCGGCTCCCACACCGGCGAGCTGGTGTTCCAGGATTGTGAGGTGCCGGAAGAAAACGTATTGGGCGGCATCGGCCGTGGCGTCAACGTGCTGATGTCGGGTCTGGACTTCGAGCGCAGCGTGCTCTCCGGCGGTCCGCTGGGCATCATGCAGGCCTGCATGGATGTGGTCGTGCCCTACGTGCATGACCGCAAGCAGTTCGGCCAGGCCATCGGCGAATTCCAGCTCATGCAGGGCAAGCTGGCCGACATGTATTCCACCATGATGGCCTGCAAGGCCTACGTCTATGCGGTCGGCCAGGCCTGTGACCGGGCCGACAGCGCCGACAAGGTGCGCGCCCTGCGCAAGGATGCCGCCGGTGCCATTCTCTACTCGGCCGAGAAGGCCACCTGGATGGCCGGCGAAGCGATCCAGTCGCTGGGCGGCAATGGCTACATCAACGAATATCCCGTGGGCCGACTGTGGCGCGACGCCAAGCTCTACGAGATCGGCGCCGGCACCAGCGAAATCCGCCGCATGCTGATCGGCCGCGAACTGTTTGCCGATACCCTCTGAACACACGTCCCTTTTTCAATCACACAGGACATCATGAGCAACCCCATCGATTTCTACTTCGACTTCAGCTCGCCCTATGGTTATTTCGCCGCCGTCGAAATCGACAAGCTGGCCGCGAAATACGGCCGCAGCGTCAACTGGCACCCTATCCTGCTGGGCCCGATCTTCAAGGCACTGGGCACCAATTCGCTGGTCAACATCCCGGTCAAGGGCGAGTATTCGCGTCACGATATGGAGCGCACCGCGCGCTTTCATAACATCTTCTACAAGGCACCCAGCAACTTCCCCATCGGCACGCAGGTCGCGGCACGCGCCACGCTGTGGGTGCAGCAGACCCAGCCGGCAAAGGCAGTGGACCTGATCAAGACCTTGTACAGCGCCTACTTCACCGAAGACATCGACATCAGCGTGCCCGAACACGTGTTGCGCATCGCCGCCGACAACGGCATCGACCGCGCCGCACTGGAAGCGGCGCTGGGCACGCCCGAACTGAAGGACCAGCTGCGCGCCACCACCGAGGCGGCCGGCAAGGCCGGTGTGTTCGGCTCGCCCTTCATGATCGTCGATGGCGAACCATTCTGGGGCTTCGACCGCTTCACCCAGCTGGAAGCCTTCCTCAAGAACGGAAAGATCTGATGAGCAACAAGAAAGACAAGTCCGGCCCCTGCCCCTGCGGCCAGCCCAGCTTCGAGAAATGCTGCGGCCGCTTCCTCAGCGGCGGCGAGATACCGGCCACGGCCGAACTGCTGATGCGCTCGCGCTATACCGCCTTCGCCCTGCGCGACGAAGCCTATCTGCGCGCGACCTGGTTCCCCGACACCTTGCCGGAAGAAGAACTGACCAGCGAAACCGACGTCAAGTGGATCGGCCTGGACATCAGGAAACACCAGCACGCCAGCGGCAGCGATGAAGCGACCGTCGAATTCGTGGCGCGCTTCAAGGTCGGCGGAAAAGCGCACCGCCTGCATGAGATCAGCAACTTCGTGCGCCAGCCCGATGAAAGCGGACAGGCCCGCTGGTATTACGTGGATGGGCGCTTCCCGGAGGACTGACGTTTTCTGCACCATGCCCCGCCAAGCCAGCACCGGCGCGCCTCACAGCACAACAAGAAACTGAACAGAGAGACCAGACCATGCCGCAGATTGAAAGCAAGCTCAACCCGCGCAGCGAGGAATTCCAGCACAACCGCGATGCCATGCAGCGCATCGTCGACGACCTGCGCGAGAAGGTGGCCGCCATCGCCGAAGGCGGCGGCGCGGCCGCACGCGAGAAGCACGTGGCACGCGGCAAGCTGCTGCCGCGCGAGCGCGTGCAGATGCTGCTGGACCCCGGCACGCCCTTCCTCGAATTCTCGCAGCTGGCAGCCTACGGCATGTATCGCGAAAAGGACCGCGACGGCAATCTCAAGGACGCCGCGCCCTCGGCCGGCATCATCACCGGCATCGGCCGCGTGGCCGGGCAGGAATGCGTGATCGTCTGCAACGACGCCACCGTCAAGGGCGGCACCTATTACCCGATGACGGTCAAGAAGCACCTGCGCGCACAGGAGATCGCCGAATGCAATCACCTGCCCTGCATCTACCTGGTCGACAGCGGCGGCGCCAACCTGCCCAACCAGGATGAGGTCTTCCCCGACCGCGACCACTTCGGCCGCATCTTCTACAACCAGGCCAACCTGTCGGCCAGGGGCATCCCGCAGATCGCCGTGGTGATGGGCTCCTGCACCGCAGGCGGTGCGTATGTGCCGGCCATGAGCGATGAATCCATCATCGTCAAGGAACAGGCCACCATCTTCCTGGCCGGACCGCCGCTGGTCAAAGCGGCCACCGGTGAAGTGGTGACGGCCGAAGAGCTGGGCGGCGGCGACGTCCATACGCGGCTCTCCGGCGTGGCCGATCATCTGGCGCGGGACGACACCCATGCGCTGGCCATCGCCCGCAACATCGTCAGCCACCTCAACCGCCGCAAGCCGCAGCAGCTGGCCCTGCGCGAGAGCGTGGAACCGAACTATCCGGCGCAGGAACTGTATGGCGTCATCCCCACCGATACGCGCAAGCCCTTCGATGTGCGCGAGGTCATCGCCCGCATCGTCGATGCCAGCGCGTTCGATGAATTCAAGGCGCGCTACGGCACCACGCTGGTGTGCGGTTTCGCGCACCTGCACGGCATGCCCGTGGGCATCATCGCCAACAACGGCATCCTGTTTTCGGAAGCGGCCGAGAAGGGCACGCACTTCATCGAACTGTGCTGCCAGCGCAAGATCCCGCTGATCTTCCTGCAGAACATCACCGGCTTCATGGTCGGCAAGAAGGCCGAGAACGAAGGCATTGCGCGTCATGGTGCAAAAATGGTCACGGCCGTCTCCACCGCCAGAGTGCCCAAGCTCACCGTCATCATCGGTGGCAGTTTCGGTGCGGGCAACTATGGCATGTGCGGCCGCGCCTTCTCGCCGCGCTTCCTGTGGATGTGGCCCAATGCGCGCATCTCGGTGATGGGCGGCGAACAGGCCGCGAGCGTGCTGGCCACCGTCAGGCGCGATGGCATCGAAACACGCGGCGGCAGCTGGAGTGCAGAAGAGGAGGCCGCCTTCAAGGAGCCCATCCGCGCCCAATATGAAACACAGGGCCATCCGTATTACGCCTCGGCGCGCCTGTGGGATGACGGCGTGATCGATCCTGCCGATACGCGTCAGGTGCTGGCGCTGGGATTGTCCGCCGCCCTGAACGCCCCCATCGAAGAGACCCGCTTCGGCGTCTTCCGCATCTGAAGCGCGCCACCGAGGAGAGACCATGTTCACCAAGATCCTGATCGCCAATCGCGGCGAAATCGCCTGCCGCGTGGCCGCCACCGCACGCCGCCTGGGTATGGCCACCGTGGCCGTGTATTCCGATGCCGACGCGCACGCCAAACATGTGGCCGCCTGCGACGAGAGCGTGCATATCGGCCCGGCGCCCGCCAAGGAAAGCTATCTCTGCGCCGACAAGATCATCGCCGCCGCACTCGCCACCGGCGCGCAGGCGATCCATCCCGGCTATGGCTTCCTGTCGGAGAACGCCGGATTCGCCCGGGCCTGCGCCGATGCGGGTCTGGTCTTCATCGGCCCGCCGGCCTCGGCCATCGATGCGATGGGCTCGAAATCCGCCGCCAAGGCGCTCATGGAAAAAGCTGCCGTTCCGCTGGTACCGGGCTATCACGGTGAGCGTCAGGAGAGCGATTTCCTGCGCGCAGAGGCCGACCGCATCGGCTATCCGGTCCTGCTCAAGGCCAGTGCCGGTGGCGGTGGCAAGGGCATGCGCGTGGTCGGGCGCAGTGAAGATTTTGAAGCGGCACTGGCCTCCTGCAAGCGCGAGGCCATCTCCAGTTTCGGCGATGACCGTGTGCTGGTGGAGAAATACCTCACCCGTCCGCGCCATATCGAAATCCAGGTCTTCGCCGATGGCCACGGCCATTGCGTCTATCTCTTTGAACGTGACTGCTCGGTACAGCGCCGCCATCAGAAGGTGCTGGAAGAAGCCCCCGCGCCCGGCATGGGCGAGGACCGCCGCGCCGCCATGGGCCAGGCCGCCGTCGCCGCCGCGCGCGCGGTCGGCTATGTGGGCGCGGGCACGGTGGAGTTCATCGCCAATCAGGATGGCAGCTTCTATTTCATGGAGATGAACACGCGCCTGCAGGTCGAGCACCCCGTCACGGAAATGATTACCGGACTCGATCTGGTGGAGTGGCAATTGCGCGTGGCAGCGGGCGAAGCGCTGCCGCTGCGGCAAGAGCAGTTGCGCATCCACGGCCATGCCATCGAGGCACGCATCTATGCAGAGAATCCCGAGAAAGGCTTCCTCCCCTCCATCGGCACGCTCACCCGCATGCGCAGCGCCCCTGCGGTGGAATTCACGCTGGCCGCATCCGGTGCCACTCAACCGGCCGCCGTGCGCATCGACGCGGGCGTGCGCGAGGGCGATGCCATCTCGCCCTTCTATGATCCGATGATCGCCAAGCTCATCGTCTGGGGCGCCGACCGCGACGCGGCACTGCGCAACATGGCGCGGGCGCTGGCGCAGTATCAGGTGGTGGGGCTGGCGACCAACATCGGCTTCCTGCAGCGGCTGATCGCAGGCGAAGCCTTTGCCACGGCCGATCTCGATACCGGCCTGATCGAACGTCACCGCGAGGCGCTCTTCCCTGCGCCCCTCAGGCCCGCGCCGGATACGCTGGCGCTTGCCGTCGCCGCCCTGCTGCAACAGGAGCAGCGCAGCCAGTCCAACGGCGATCCCTGGGCGCGGACTCATGGCTGGCGCCTCAATATGCCGCTGCGGCGCATGCTGTCTTTCGAGGATGACTCGGGCCACAGCAGCGTGCTGGTCGAATACGGCGGAGATGGCCGGCACTGGCAATTGCAGATCGAGGGCCGCACGCACACGCTCGCATTGCACGAGGGCAGCGCAGAGCGCCTGCTCATCAATCTGGATGGCCGCACCCTGCGCGCCGACATCGCGCGTGACGGCCAATGGCTGCACCTCTTCGATGGCCGCAGCCAGCACACCCTGCGCTATCTCGACCCGATGGCCCACGCCGGTCATGCCGAGGCCGAGGGCGGACGTCTGACCGCGCCCATGCCCGGCAAGATCGTGGCACTGCTGGTGGACCAGGGCGCCACCGTCACGCAAGGCACGCCGCTGCTCATCATGGAAGCCATGAAGATGGAACACACCATCGCCGCCCCTGCGGCCGGCACCGTCGAAGCGCTGCGCTATGCCGTCGGCGACCAGGTGGCCGAAGGCGCGCAGCTGCTGGACTTCAAGGCCGCATGACCAGCGCGCCGTGAACACTTCCGCACTGCGCCTGCCACCCTCGCTGCATGTGCTGGAGCGAGGGTGGCTATCGTCCAACAACGTGCTGCTGTTCGGCCGCGATGAAGTCGCCCTGATCGACAGCGGCTACGTTGCGCATGCCGAACAGACGCAGACGCTGGTGCGCCACGTGCTGCACCAGCGCGGACGTGAGCGTCTCGATGTGCTGCTCAATACCCATCTGCATTCGGACCACTGCGGCGGCAATGCCGCACTGCAGGCCGCGTACGGCTGCCGCATCGCCATCCCCGCCGCCGAGGATGACAAGGTGCGCCGCTGGGACGAAGCAGCCCTGAGCTACCGCGCCACCGGCCAGCGCTGCCCGCGCTTTGCGCATGACCAGTTGATCCGCAGCGGCGATGTGCTGCGCCTGGGTGATCTCGACTGGACCGCGCTGGCCGCCCCCGGCCATGATCCGCATGCGCTGCTGCTGTATTGCGCACAGGAAGGCGTGCTGATCTCGGCCGATGCCTTGTGGCGCAATGGCTTCGGGATCATCTTCCCGGAGCTGGACGGCCAATCCGGTTTCGACGAAGCGCGTGCCACGCTGGAGCTGATCCGCAGTCTTGAGGTGCGCACCGTCATTCCCGGCCACGGCGCGCCCTTCACCGAAGTCGATGATGCGCTGGAGAGGGCCTTCTCGCGGCTGGATTATCTGCAGGCCGACCCGCTGCGCAATGCGCACAATGGCATCAAGGTATTGGTGAAGTTTCTGCTGCTGGAGCGCGGCCGCATTGCGCTGGCGGACTTGCCGGCGATGATGCGGGAGATTCCCCTGTTGCGCATCACCAATGCGCGCTTCCTGCAGATGGACGACACGGCACTGGCCGACTGGTGCGTAGCGCAACTGGTGAAGGCGGGCGCCGCCATCAGCGACGGCACCTTTCTGCTGGACCGCTGAATGCGCGCTGACACGGCAGAGGCGGCAGAAGGGGCGAGGGTGCTGTTATCATTTCCGGCCTGTCCTGTTGCCGGCCTTGTGCCTAATTTCTGATCACCATGAACGATACCGCTGCCGCCCTGCCCTCTTCCGCCCAACGCGTTGCCGACCTGCTGGCCGCGATGGGTCATGACAAACCGGTCGTGATGCTGCCCTCGACCGGCCGCACCTCCGCCGAAGCCGCTGCCGCCGTGGGTTGCAGCGTGGCCGAGATCGCCAAGTCCATCATCTTCCGCCGCGTGGCCGACGATGCGCCGGTGCTGGTCATCGCCAGCGGTGCCAACCGCGTGGACGAAGCCAAGGTCACCGCATTGACCGGCCCGCTGGGCAAGGCTGATGCCAGGTTCGTGCGCGACACCACCGGCTATGCCATCGGCGGCGTCTGCCCGATCGGCCACGTGGTCAAGCCGGTGATGCTGATCGACCGTGACCTCTTCAACTTCGATAGCGTCTGGGCGGCAGCCGGCCATCCGCATGCCGTCTTCAACCTGACCGCCGCGCAGCTGGAGAAGATGACCGGCGGCACGGTGGCCGATGTGCGCCTGGATGCCGCGCCGACGGCCGGCTGATCCGGTACGCCGCAGCCCACGATTCCCTGTCACGCCAACGGAGACCCCGCATGATGAGCCTGCCCAAGAAAGTGAAGATCGTCGAAGTCGGACCGCGCGACGGTTTGCAGAACGAGAAGGAAACCATTTCCGCCGAGATCAAGATCGCGCTGGTCAACCAGCTTTCTGCGGCGGGTTTTCCGAATGTGGAGGCGGCCTCTTTCGTCTCGCCCAAGTGGGTGCCGCAGATGGCGACCTCCAGCGAAGTCATGCAGGGCATCACGCGCAAGCCGGGCGTGGTGTATTCCGCGCTGGTGCCCAACATGAAGGGCTTCGAGGCGGCGCTGGCGGCGGGGGTGGATGAGGTGGTGATTTTTGGCGCGGCCTCGGAAGCGTTCTCGCAGAAGAACATCAATTGCTCCATTGCCGAATCCATCGAGCGCTTTGCCGAAGTGGCCAAGGCGGCCAAGGACCACCGCAAGCGCCTGCGTGCGGCGGTGAGTTGCGCGTTTGGTTGTCCGTACCAGGGTGAGGTGCCGCTGGAGGCGGTGGCCGACGTAGTACGGCGTTTCCGCGAACTGGGCTGTGACGAGATCGACATCGCCGACACCATCGGCGTGGCCACGCCGGACAAGGTGCGGCCGGTGATGGAAACGGCGATCCGGGAATTCCACATCGAAGGTTTATCGGGCCATTTCCACGATACCTATGGGCAGGCGCTGGCCAACATCTATGCCAGCCTGCAGACGGGCATCAGCATCTATCACGCCTCGGTCGCCGGGCTGGGCGGCTGCCCTTATGCCAAGGGTGCGACCGGGAATGTGGCCGCGGAAGACGTGCTGTACATGATGAACGGGCTGGGCATCGAGACCGGCATTGATCTGGATGCGGTGGTGGATGCCGGGCAGTTCATCTCGCAGCATCTGGGACGCAGGTCGGTGAGCCGCGCGGGCAATGCGATTGCGGCCAGGCGGGCGGGGTGAGCGCGGGGGCGGGCGAGGACGGCGGCGTTGGCGTTTGCGTTGGCGTTTGCGTCAAGGGGCCGCCCTGGTGGAGGGCGGCCTGATGCCGGTCCTCTGACCGGCCCGCTCAGCCGTGTTCAGTTCTTCGGCTTCTCGTCCAGCAGGCCCTGCTTGCGGATGTACTCGATGACCTTCTCCACGCCGTCGCCACTGCGCAGGTTGGTGAAGACGAAGGGACGCTCGCCGCGCATACGCCTGGCATCGGCCGCCATGATGTCCAGATTGGCGCCCACGTAGGGTGCCAGGTCGGTCTTGTTGATGATGAGCAAATCCGAGCGCGTAATGCCGGGGCCGCCCTTGCGCGGAATCTTTTCGCCACCGGCCACGTCGATCACGTAGATGGTCAGGTCCGACAGTTCCGGGCTGAAGGTCGCCGCAAGATTATCGCCACCGGACTCCACCAGGATCAGATCCAGGTCCGGAAAATCGGCGCTCATGCGGGCAATGGCTTCCAGGTTGATCGAGGCATCCTCGCGGATGGCGGTGTGCGGACAGCCGCCGGTCTCCACCCCCATCAGGCGTTCCGCCGGCAGCGCATCGGCGCGCAGCAGGATTTCCATGTCTTCCTTGGTGTAGATGTCATTGGTGATGACGGCCATGTCGTAATGGTCGCGCATGCGCTTGCACAGCATTTCGCACAGCGCCGTCTTGCCGGAACCGACCGGGCCGCCGATGCCCACGCGCAGCGGATTGGAAGTGGAGTTGCTCATGGTTGGTCTCTTGATCTCTTGGTCGCGTAAAAACGTAAATGATATAAATAATTAAGAGCGATAGATGCGGCTGTATTGCACCTCATGCTGCATCGACAGCAGCGACAGACCCGGTGCCCAGTTGCACAGCTCGTCATCCTCCAGCGTGAGCGCGGTGGCCGCGGCCTTTTCCAGTTCCGGCTGCAGCGACAGCAGGATGCGCTGCCCCGCCACCTGACCCAGCGGCACCGTCTTCACGCAGGCCAGCACCTGATTCTCGGCCCAGGCGAACAGCATGCCCAGCACCGCCGCCTCGCGCGGCACCTGCAGGGCCACGGTGGCAAAGGCCAGCGAAGTCGGCAGCGGCAGTTCCGGCTGCGCCTGCAGGATGGCCAGCAAGGTCTCATCGCCCAGCTTCAGGTCGGTGACCAGTTTGCCCAGCGAATAGCCCATCTGAATGGTTTCGGCACGAAACTCGGATGTATCGCGGGCCGCGATGAAGTGTTCGGTCCACAAGCTGACGTTTTCTGCATCACGGGCCTCGAAGGCCGCTACCAGACGCGCAAAGATGGGGGCCTCGAAACGCGCCACCACCTCATGCAACGCATGGCCGATCCAGGCGCGCGCCGTGGCTTCGCTGCTGACCCGCCCGTTTTCGATGGCCGCCTCCAGCCCTTGCGAATAGCTGTAGGCGCCAATCGGCAGGGACGGGCTGCTCAGTTGCAGCAGATGCAGCAAGGCGCTGGCTTGCATGGGGTCAGCCCTCTTCCTTCTTGTCGCCCGGACGATGGATTTTCTGGCGCAGCGGAATCGGCGCCAGCGGATTGTGGTGATGGTCGTCGCCATGATGGTGATGACCGCCGCCATAGGCGCCCGCTTCCGGCTCGAAAGCCGCCAGCTCTTCGGTCACGCGCGCGCCCAGTCCTTCCAGCATTTCCTTCAGCACCGGGTCCTTGCGGATGCGCAGGAAACCGACGCCACCCTCGTGGCCCACATGTGCCTGGGTATGACGATTGCCGAGGTGGAAGGCGCAACGCAGCAGCAGGTGCGCATCAGCCGCATCGACGCGATAAGTCGCCTCGGCCTTGGCGATGATCCTGACCACGCGGCCATCATCGCCGCGCAGCAGGTCACCATCGCGCAGCACCGTACCACGCACGGTGAACACCGCCACGTCCTCACCTGAACGCAAGGTGGCGCGCAGGCGGCTCTTCTCGCGCTGGTCGTAGGGCAGTTCCAGTTCGCCATCGATCCGGTCGGCCTGGGCTATCTTGGTATTGAGAGTCAGCATGAAGAAACCTAAAGAAAATCAGAACAGGAAATAACGCTGCGCCAGCGGCAGCGAACGCGCGGGTTCGCACACCAGCAGCTCGCCATCGGCGCGCACTTCATACGTCTCGGCATCGACTTCCATCTTCGGTGTGGCACCGTTGTGGATCATGTCGCGCTTGCGCAGGTTGCGCATGTTCTTCACCGCCACCACCGGTTTGTTGAGCTTGAGTTGCTCACCGATGCCGGCATCGAAGGCGGCTTGCGAGACGAAGGTCATCGAGGTCTTCAGGCCGCCACCATAGGCACCGAACATCATGCGGTAATGCACCGGCTGCGGGGTCGGAATCGAGGCATTCGGGTCACCCATCTGGGCGGCCGCGATCATGCCGCTTTTCAGGATCATCGAGGGCTTGGCCCCGAAGAAGGCCGGTTTCCACAGCACGATGTCGGCGATCTTGCCCACTTCCAGCGAGCCGACCACGTGCGAGATGCCGTGGGTAATGGCCGGGTTGATGGTGTACTTGGCGATGTAGCGCTTGATGCGGAAGTTGTCGTTGCGCGAGCTGTCTTCCTTGAGCGAACCGCGCTGCACCTTCATCTTGTGCGCGGTCTGCCAGGTGCGCATGATCACTTCACCCACGCGGCCCATGGCCTGCGAGTCGGAGGACATCATCGAGATCGCGCCGATGTCATGCAGGATGTCTTCGGCGGCAATGGTCTCGCGGCGGATGCGCGATTCGGCAAAGGCGATGTCTTCGGCGATGGCGGGGTCCAGGTGATGGCAGACCATCAGCATGTCCAGGTGTTCGTCCAGCGTATTGACCGTGAAGGGACGGGTCGGATTGGTGGACGACGGCAGCACGTTGCCCTCGCCCACGGCCGCGATGATGTCCGGTGCGTGGCCGCCGCCGGCGCCTTCGGTGTGGAAGGTGTGGATGGTGCGGTCCTTGAAGGCCGCCAGCGTGTGCTCCAGGAAGCCGCCTTCATTGAGGGTGTCGGTGTGGATGGCCACCTGGATGTCCATGCGGTCGGCCACCGTCAGGCAGTTGTCGATGGCCGCAGGGGTCGAGCCCCAGTCCTCGTGCAACTTGAGGCCAATGGCACCGGCGCGGATTTGTTCTTCCAGCGGCAGCGGCAGGCTGACGTTGCCCTTGCCGAGGAAACCGAGGTTCATCGGGAAGGCGTCCGCTGCGGCCAGCATGGAATGGATGTGCCAGGGGCCGGGCGTGCAGGTGGTCGCGGCCGTGCCGACGGCGGGTCCGGTGCCGCCGCCAATCATGGTGGTGACGCCACTCATGAGCGCTTCCTCGATCTGCTGCGGACAGATGAAGTGGATGTGGCTGTCGATGCCGCCTGCCGTCACGATCATGCCTTCACCGGCGATGATCTCGGTGGCGCCACCGATGGCCATGGTCACGCCGGGCTGGATATCCGGATTGCCGGCCTTGCCGATGCCGGCGATCTTGCCCGACTTGATGCCGATGTCGGCCTTGACGATGCCCCAGTGATCGACGATGAGCGCATTGGTGATGACGGTATCCATCACGTCGGCATAGGCGCGCTGCGACTGGCCCATGCCGTCGCGGATCACCTTGCCACCGCCGAATTTCACTTCCTCGCCATAGACCGTATAGTCCTTTTCCACCTCCAGGAACAGCTCGGTATCGGCCAGGCGCACACGGTCGCCGACGGTGGGGCCAAACATCTCGGCATAGGCCGAACGGGAAATCTTGCTCATTGTTCCTGCCCCTTCTTGTCATTGCCGTGCTGGGTCTTCAGCTTGCCCATCACCAGCGCATTGAAGCCATAGACGCGGCGCTCGCCCGCCAGCGCCACCAGTTCCACCGTGCGTTGCTGACCGGGCTCGAAGCGCACGGCCGTGCCCGCTGCAATGTTGAGGCGCATGCCATAGGCCGCTTCACGCTCGAAGCGCAGTGCCGGATTGGTCTCGTAGAAATGGAAGTGGGAACCGACCTGGATAGGACGGTCGCCGCTGTTGGCCACCGTGACCGTCACGGTGGGGCGGCCGGTATTGAGTTCGATCTCGCCGGGTTCGACCAGCATTTCGCCTGGAATCATGACGCGCTCCTCAAGGAATCGGATGGTGGACGGTGACCAGCTTGCTGCCATCGGGGAAGGTGGCTTCGACCTGGATGTCGGGGATCATCTCGGGCACGCCTTCCATCACGTCCTCGCGCGTGAGGATGGTGGTGCCCTCGGACATCAGCTCGGCCACGGTCTTGCCATCGCGTGCGCCTTCCATGATGGCCGCCGTGATCAGCGCCACCGCTTCCGGATAATTGAGCTTGAGGCCACGGGCCTTGCGGCGTTCGGCCAGCAGGGCGGCGGTGAAGATGAGCAGCTTGTCTTTTTCTCTTGGTGTCAGTTCCATGTTGGCTCCTGGCCGTCTGGCGGCCTTCAGGTTCTATAACGTATGGAGGGGCTTGATTCAGTTTTCCTGATGCAGTTTTTACGTCGTGTTCATGTATTCCAGATGCGCGGAATGGCCGCCTGCTTGCCCGTCACGGCGGGGCGCAGCACATGCCAGGCCGCATGCAGCCACTGCCGCGCCACCAGGCTGGATTGCCCCATGTAGCGCGCGATGAGCACCTGCTTCATCAGCGTAGCGCCACTGCGTCCTTCCAGTTGCAGCGCGCCGATGGTTTCCCGCAGCCGTCCCAATAGCGCCGCATCCATGCCGTCGCCCACCGCGATCAGGGTGCCGCAGACGGTCTGCCCGTCCAACGCCAGCGGGCCTTGCATGGCACCTGCCTCGGCCTGCAGGCGGCCCTGCTCGAACCACACCAGCCTGCCGCCGCGGCGGATGCTGGTGCGCTGGCTGACGGCACCGGTGTTGAAGGTTTCGCCCGAAGCGGTGCGGCCGAAGCAAAGGATTTCCGCACCGAGGTATGCCGCGTCGGCGGCCAGGGTCACTTCATGTTCCATGCGCACGTCGGCGCCATCGAAGAAGATGGTTTCCTGCGGCAGCCATTCCAACGTCGCCCCAGCTGCGGCGTCGAGCCTGACGGCCTGGCGCGAGGACTGGCCGTTGGCGCGATACCACTTGCCGGCACCGGGCGTGGTCAGCAGCGCATGGGCGCGTTCGTCCACCTCCGCGCTGATGGAGAGCTGGTCGCCACCGACGATGCCGCCCGGCGGATGGACGATGATGGCGTGGCAGATGGACGGGTCTTCGGGATAGAGCGGCTTCTGTACGCGCAGCGGGCCAAAGTGCTGGCGGCGCAGCAGGCGCGTGGTGCCCTGGTCGTCGGCAAAGCCCAGCGCCAGGCGTGCCTGGTCCGGCGCATGCCGCAGGGGCGCGCCTGGTGTCGCGGGGGCCGGCATGCTGGCGGGTTCCGGATGGCCGGGGAGTCGTTTCATACCTGGTTATTCATTGCGTGGAAGGCGGCGTGTGCAAGCGGACTGCCGGGCCGCGAACATGCGACTTTATAGCAGACCCGCTGCAAAAGCGCAGCCTTCCTGTGCGGCGGCCTCAGACCGCCAGATGCTTCTTCACGTCCTCGCCATCCATCTGGTCTTGCGTACCTGCCGCCACCACCTCGCCACGGGACATGACGACGAAGGTATCGGCCAGTTCGCGGGCGAAGTCGAAATACTGCTCGCACAGCAGGATGCCGATGTCGCCGCGCTGGCGCAGCAGGCTGATCACGCGGCCGATGTCCTTGATGATGGAAGGCTGGATGCCCTCGGTCGGCTCATCCAGGATGATGAGCTTGGGCTCGGCCAGCAGCGCCCGGGCAATCGCCAGTTGCTGCTGTTGGCCGCCGGAAAGATCGCCGCCGCGACGATGCAGCATTTCCTTCAACACCGGGAAGAGTTCATAGACCTCGCCCTTGATGGTGGAGGCACGACGACCCGAGAGCGTGGCCATGCCCATGAGCATGTTTTCTTCCACGGTCAGGCGCGCGAAGATCTCGCGTCCCTGCGGCACGTAGGCGATGCCCAGCTTGGCGCGCTGGTGCGGCTTCAGACGGGTGATGTCCTGGCCTTCGAAGCTGACGTTGCCCTTGGCCACCGGCAGTACGCCCATCAGGCATTTCAGGAGCGTGGTCTTGCCCACGCCATTGCGACCCAGCAGGGACAAGACACGGCCCTTCTGCACATCGAGCGAGACGCCGCGCAGCGTATGCGCGGCGCCGTAGTACTGGTTCAGTTCATTGACTTGCAGCATGGATGATGGTCTCCGCTCTTATCGTCCCAGGTAGACTTCGATGACGCGCTCGTTGGACTGCACCTCGCGCATGTTGCCCTCGGCCAGCACCGATCCTTCGTGCAGCACGGTCACCTTGCCACCCTGGGCGATCTCCTCGACGAAGCCCATGTCGTGTTCCACCACCATGATGGAATGCTTGCCGCGCAGCTCGTTCAACAGCTCGGCGGTGCGTGCGGTCTCGGCGTCGGACATGCCGGCCACCGGTTCATCGAGCAGCAGCAGCTGCGGCTCCTGCATCAACAGCATGCCGATTTCCAGCCACTGCTTCTGGCCGTGCGAGAGCAGGCCGGCCAGGCGATGTTCCTGACCGTTCAAACGGATCAGTTTGAGGATTTCCTCGATCTTGCCGATCTGCGCCGAGGACAGGCGCGCAAAGAGCGTGGTCTTGACGCGCTTGTCCATCTTCATCGCCAGTTCCAGGTTCTCGAACACGGTGTGCTGCTCGAACACGGTCGGGCGCTGAAACTTGCGGCCGATGCCCGCATGCGCGATTTCGTATTCGGTCATCCTGGTCAGGTCGATGGTCTGGCCGAAGAAGGCGGTGCCGGCCGTGGGCCGGGTCTTGCCGGTGATGACGTCCATCATCGTGGTCTTGCCCGCGCCATTGGGACCGATGATGCAGCGCAGTTCACCCACCGAGATATCCAGATTCAGGTTGTTGATGGCCTTGAAGCCATCGAAGGACACCGTGATGTTTTCCAGATAGAGGATGGCACCGTGGGTGGTATCGACGCCCTCAGGTTTGATGCGTTCGTAGGATGCACCGTGGTCGGCGCGGGGCGTATCGACGTTGCCGCCCAGGCCGCCGATGGCGACCGCGTTTTTTCCCATGCTCTTGCCGGATTCGATGGCACTCATGCGGCCTCCTTGGATGCGCTGCCCTCGGCGGGCGCGGCATCGCGTTTCTTGAATTTCTGCACCAGCCCCAGGATGCCCTGCGGCAGGAACAGTGTGACCAGGATGAAGATCAGCCCCAGCGCATACAACCACAGGTCGGGGAAGGCGGCGGTGAACCAGCTCTTCAGGCCATTGACGGTGAAGGCGCCGATGATCGGCCCGATCAGCGTGCCACGCCCGCCGACGGCGGCCCAGATCACCATCTCGATGGAGTTGGCCGGCGACATTTCGGAGGGATTGATGATGCCCACCTGTGGTACGTACAAGGCACCGGCGATGCCGCAGATCACGGCCGAGAGCGTCCATACGAAGAGCTTGAACCACAGCGGGTTGTAGCCGATGAACATGAGGCGCGATTCGGAATCGCGCACGCCCTGCAGCACGCGGCCCAGCTTGGAAGTGACGATCATGCGGCACAGCACCAGCGCACCGAACAGAAGCGCCAGCGTCACCAGATACAGCACTGCCTTGGTGGCCGGTGCGGTGATGGTGAAACCGAGGATGCGCTTGAAGTCGGTGAAGCCGTTGTTGCCACCGAAGCCGGTATCGTTGCGGAAGAACAGCAGCATGAAGGCGAAGGTCATCGCCTGCGTGATGATGGAGAAATACACGCCCTTGATGCGCGAACGGAACGCGAAGTAACCGAACACGAAGGCCAAGAGACCCGGCACCAGCACCACCAGCAGCATGGAGAACCAGAAGTGGTCGGTCATCCACCAGTACCACGGATAGGCCTTCCAGTTCAGGAACACCATGAAGTCCGGCAGGTCGCTCTGGTACACGCCGTCACGACCGATGGCGCGCATCAGGTACATCCCATGCGCGTATCCGCCCAGTGCGAAGAAAACGCCATGCCCCAGCGAGAGGATGCCGGTGTAGCCCCACACCAGATCCAGTGCCAGCGCGGCCATGGCATAGCACATGAACTTTCCGACCAGAGCGACGGTATAGGACGACACGTGCAGCGCGCTATCGGCGGGGAACAGCAGGTTGCACACCGGCAGCAGCGCCAACACGATGGTGCAGATGACGATGCCGGTCCAGGACGGGCGATTGAACAGCGAGGGGCGCATGATCATGGTGCTCATTCCACGCTCCTTCCCTTGAGTGCGAAGAGGCCTTGCGGACGCTTCTGGATGAATACGATGATGAAGACCAGGATGGCGATCTTGGCCAGCACGGCACCGGCCATCGGCTCCAGGAATTTGTTGACTTCGCCCAGGCCGAAGGCAGCGATGACGGTCCCGGCCAGCTGGCCCACACCGCCCAGCACCACCACCATGAAGGAATCCACGATGTAGCCCTGTCCCAGGTCGGGACCGACGTTGCCCAGCTGCGAGAGCGCCACGCCACCCAGACCGGCGATGCCGCAACCGAGGCCGAAGGTCATCATGTCGATCTTGCCGGTGGACACGCCCACGCAGTCGGCCATGCGGCGGTTCTGCGTGACGGCGCGCACGAACAGGCCCAGACGGGTCTTGTTGAGGATCAGCCAGACCGCGAACACCACGAACAGCGCAAAGAACACGATCACGATGCGGTTATAGGACAGCACCAGCGAACCCAGCACGGTGACGCCGCCCGACATCCAGCTGGGGTTGGCCACTTCCACGTTCTGGGCGCCGAAGATGGAGCGCACACCTTGCATCAGCATCAGGCTGATGCCCCAGGTGCAGAGCAGGGTTTCCAGCGGACGGCCATAGAGCCAGCGGATCACCAGGCGCTCCAGTGCAATGCCGACGGCCGCGGCGACGATGAAGGCCGCCGGCAGTGCCACCACCAGATACGCATCGATGGCACCGGGGAAGAACTTGCGGAACACCAGCTGGCACACATAGGTGGTGTAGGCGCCGATCATCAGCAATTCACCGTGGGCCATGTTGATGATGCCCATGAGGCCGAAGGTGATGGCCAGTCCCAGCGCGGCCAGCAGCAGCACGCTGCCCAGCGAGACACCATAGAACAGCTTGCCGGCGAAATCGACGATGGCCAGGTGGCGGTCCAGTGCGGAGAGGGTGCGCACCGCTTCCACGCGCACGCCTTCATCCGGTTCGACATAGGAGCCGTCCGGATTTTTCGCCAGCATGTTTTCCAGCACCGGCTTGAGGGATGCATTGGTGGTCTCCGCCAGCTTCTTGACGGCCGCGCGGCGCGCCGCCGGGTCGGTCGAATGCAGGTTGGCGGTGGCCTGTACCTGTTGCAGCACGTCCTTGATCTGCGCATCGCTTTCTTTGGCGAGCGCTTTTTCGATCAGCGGGATCTGGGCCGGATCGGCGTTCTTGAGCAATTCATTGGCAGCCGCCAGGCGCTGGTCGCGTTGCGGCGAGAGCAGCTTCAGGCCCGAGAGCGCGCCCTCGACGGCGCCGCGCAGGCGGTTGTTGACGGTGATGCCTTCGGCGTCATCCGGCGCCGGACCGGTCTGGTCATTGGCCGGGTTGAAGGCCTTGCCTGAATCGTCCACGATCAGGACGTCACCGGCGGGGGTGACATAGAGCGCGTCGCTGTTCAAGGCATTGAGAATCTTCAGCGCGTCCTCGTTGGCCAGCGCTGCAATCTGGTTGACGGCATCGATGCGCGCGTCGGGGTCGTCTCCGCCAAGGGGCGTGAGCAAGGCCGGATCGATGGCTGCAGACGCCGCCAGGGCGTGCGCGCAAAGCCAGGTCGCGAGCAGCCCGCGTAGGAACTGGATGGCTGGTTTCATGGTCGGTGTGCGCCTCGAAGCGCGGGCCGGTCTGTGTTGCGGCCGGGGCGAGTCGTCGGGCGGTTTTCTTGTGGAGAGAGATGCATTGGGGCGGATGGAGCGCCTTCGATACGCCGCGTTGCGGCTACTCAGTCCGAACGGGTCTTTGTTGCACAACCCACAGACCGTTCGTCCTGAGTAGCCGCGCAAGCGGCGTATCGAAGGCGCTCCGAAGAACGCCAAGAACTACAACAACCGCAAGCTTAGTTCTTCTGCTTGCTTTCGTTACCCGGGATGTACGGGCTCCAGGGTTGCGCGCGGATGGTGGTCTTGGTCTTGTAGACCACGTTGAACTGACCGTCCGCCTTGATTTCGCCGATCATGACGGGCTTGTGCAGGTGGTGGTTGGTCTTGTCCATTTCCAGCGTGTAGCCCGACGGTGCCTTGTAGGTCTGGCCGCCCATGGCTGCGATCACCTTGTCGGTGTCGGTGGACTTGGCCTTTTCCACAGCCTGTGCCCACATGTGGATGCCGACGTAGGTGGCTTCCATCGGGTCGTTGGTCACGACGGTATCGGCGTTGGGCAGGTTCTTGGCCTTGGCGTATTCCTTCCACTTCTTGATGAAGGCGGCGTTGACCGGATTCTTCACCGATTCGAAGTAGTTCCAGGCGGCCAGGTGGCCCACCAGCGGCTTGGTATCGACACCGCGCAGTTCTTCTTCACCCACCGAGAATGCCACCACCGGCACGTCGGTCGCCTTCAGGCCGGCATTGCCCAGTTCCTTGTAGAAGGGGACGTTGGAGTCGCCGTTGATGGTCGAGATCACGGCCGTCTTGCCACCGGCGGAGAACTTCTTGATGTTGGCGACGATGGTCTGGTAGTCCGAGTGGCCGAACGGGGTGTAGACCTCATCGATATCGGAATCCTTCACGCCCTTGCTGTGCAGGAAGGCGCGCAGGATCTTGTTGGTGGTGCGCGGATACACGTAGTCGGTGCCCAGCAGCACGAAGCGCTTGGCGCCGCCGCCTTCCTTGGACATCAGGTATTCCACGGCGGGAATGGCTTGCTGGTTGGGAGCCGCACCGGTATAGAAGACGTTCTTCTCCAGTTCTTCACCTTCGTACTGCACCGGGTAGAACAGCAGGCTGTTCAGTTCCTTGAAGACCGGCAGCACCGACTTGCGCGACACCGAGGTCCAGCAACCGAAGACCACCGACACCTTGTCCTGCGAGATCAGCTGACGTGCCTTTTCGGCGAACAGCGGCCAGTTCGAGGCCGGGTCGACCACCACCGGTTCCAGCTTCTTGCCCATCACGCCGCCGGCGGCGTTGATTTCGTCGATGGTCATCAGGGCCACGTCCTTCAGGGACGTTTCGGAGATGGCCATGGTACCCGACAGCGAATGCAGGATACCGACCTTGATGGTATCGGCAGCAAAGGCCGACGGCAGCCAGGAGGATGCGGCCAGCGCGAAGGCGCCCAGAGCGGTGGCTTTCAGTACGGTACGACGTGACATGTAGTGCTCCCTCGAGAAAAGTTTTGGAAGATTTTTTTCACTGCCCAGTCGCTTTAGCAGATTGCGTGCCAATGCCCGGCACGACGCCTGCGGGCTGCATCAAAGCGGGGCGGGGAGGGGAAAGAGGCGCAAGGAATGTTGTCAGGCGCGCCAGAACTACGCACCAAAGCCGGGCGGCATTGTCGACAGTCCGATGGCGCGCCGGCAATATTCACCAGCCTGGCGCTCACACCTGCGCGATCTTGGTGCACCGCTCAAAGCGCCAGTGGAGGCGGATTTGCGGCGAGTTGGCCGACTTCTTGAGAGGTGAGACGGATTGTTTACAATAATCAGCAAACCTCCGCCAGGCAGCGTGACCCATCACGGTGCCTGGCGGTCTTGCGGTGCGTGGGGTGGTGTTTCTTCAGCGCAGCAACACGCGCTGCATGAATTGCCGCAGCGGGAATTCGATCAGGTTTTGCAAGGCCACCGGCAACTCCAGCGGCCGCATGATCATCTTGATGGTGGTCTCGGGTCTGAGATTGACGAGCACGGTGCGGCTCATGCGCGAGGCCAGTTCCTTCACGCGCGCCGGATCGGCCGCCAGTTCCGGCTTGTACACCTTGACCACGTGGCGGATGGCGCAATCGGCATCTTCGCTCTTGAGTTCCAGGGTGCGCCGGCTCAAGGTGCCGAAGACGCGCGAGCGGCCGATGTTTTCCTCGCGGCGATAACGGCGGAAGTACTGGTAGAAGTGCTTGTAGTGATTCACCTCGTCATTGGCGATGAGCCCGGCCAGATGTTTGAGGACCGGCTCGTCGGTGGCGCGGGCCAGCGCCCGGTAATACGTGGAGGTGCCGGTCTCGACCACGCAGCGCGCAGCCAGCTCCTGAGCCCGCGTGGGTTCGAGCAGCTCGACCTTGCAGTACTGCGAGTATTCCTCCAGAAAGCCCTGATAGGCGCGCTGCCAGTCGAACTCCGGCCAGACGTGCTCGACGTAGGCGCGCAGGGCAGCGCCGTGCTGCAGTTCTTCCTTTTCCCATTGCTCGCGCAACCAGTTCTCGACCTCGGCATCGCCCTGGTAGTACTCCACCAGGTTATGGGTGTAAAGATCGGACCCGCTTTCGACGAAGGAGGCGCAGGCCACGAGATAGAACAGGTCTTCATCCTGCCGCACCCGCGCTCGGTCGATGCGGTTCAGGTCGATGTCATCGATGGTCCAGTGTTTTTTTTCTTGGCGACTCGGGTTCATCTGCTATACCTCTCTTCTGAAGTGACGGTGGGCATAGCGATATGATGCAGTGCAGGGACATTGGTTCAGGGCCGCTTTGGTCACCTTGACCTAACTTTGCAAAAGATGTGTACCGGCGGCATCGGCGGCAGCACCCGTCAGCGTTTTGTCAGTCGCGAACTGCCACGGTGGACCGGCGGGCTTACAGATGCCCGGTCGCATCACTGCCCAGTACGACCCGATTGCGTCCCTGGTATTTGGCGTGATACAGCGCCTGGTCGGCAATGCGCAGCAATTGTTCGGCGCTGGTGTGCTCATCGGGTTGCAGCGAGGCCACACCGATGCTGGCGGTGATGTAGCCGAAGGGCGAGTCGGCATGCGGCAGCTTCAGCGCATAGATGGCCTGGCAGATGTTCTCCGCCTGTTGCACGGCATGGTCGGTATCGCTCTCGGCGATGATGACGCTGAATTCCTCACCGCCATAGCGTGCTACCAGGTCGGTAGCGCGGCGCGAACTCTTCTGCAATACGCGCGCCACGATGCGCAGGCATTCGTCCCCGGCCAGGTGGCCGTAGCGGTCGTTATATTTCTTGAAGTAATCCACATCCAGCATCAGCAGGGCCAGCGCATGGCCGGAGCGCACCGAGCGCCGCAACTCATTGGCCAGCACCTCGTCGAAGCGGCGCCGGTTGGCCACGCCGGTGAGTCCGTCAGTGGCCGACAGCGCTTCCAGCTTGCGATTGGCCCGTTCCAGTTCGCGCGTGCGCAGGGCCACCTGCTGCTCCAGTTCTTCCTTGTTCTGCTGCAGCTTGCCGGCCATCTCGTTGAACTTGCGCGAGAGCACGGCGATCTCGTCACCGCCGTCCTGCTCGACACGCACCGTGGTATCGCCGCTGCCGGCTTCCTTCATCGCCCCCACCAGGCGTTGCAGCGGCTCGCTGATGCTGCGCGCGATCAGTGCCGACAGGAACAGCGATGCGGCAAAGCACAGCAGACCGATGGCGATGATCTTGTCGCGCACCGAGCGCGTATCGGCATTGAGCTTGTCGCTGGGCGTGGCGCTGACCACCCACCAGGAGGTGTGCGGCAACTGTGCGATGGCAGCGTAGTAGCGGGTCTTGTCAGCGCGTGTGTAGGCAATGAAGTCGCTCGTGCGGCGCTGGCCCAGGCTGGCGGTGATGCCCTCCAGCAGGGCCGGATCGGCAGTGCTCATGCTGGTATCCCGGCCCTGCACCACCACCGTACCGTCACTGGCATCGACGATGAAAAGACTGGAGTCGTAGCCCAGGTCGACGCCCTCGAAAATGCTGAAGAAATAGCTCGGCCGCACGCCGATGAAGAGGATGCCGGCGGCACGATTGTTGCCGGTGAAGCGGATCTCGCGCAGCATGGCCACGCTCTTCTGGCCGTGGCCGCCGTTGTAGAGGGTCCACCATGCGCGACCGGTGAGGTCCGGTGCATCCTCGGCCACGCGGCTGATGTTGCTGGCCAGGGGCGCGAAGATCTGCGGATCGATCACCTGGCGCCGACGGTCCAGCAGGTATTTCTGGTTCACGTCCGGCAGCGATCCGTAGGTATCGAGCAGCACCCGCGCCACCGCGCTGCGGGCGGCGGCACTGGCGGCTTCGTCGCCGCCGTAGTAGTGCGCCAGCAAACGCTGCAGCTTCTCGGACAGCGCCAGCTCTTCGCTCATGTCCTCGATCTTTTCCATGCGCAGCAGCAGGTTCTGCGAAATCTGCTTGGCGACCTGGACCGAATAGGCGCGCACCTTGTCCTGGGTGGCGCGGGTGGTCTCACGGTAGGCCAGCAGGCCCGATATCACCAGCGGTACCAGCGACACCAGGATGAAGGAATTGATGAGCCGATAGCGGATCTCGATCTTGCGCAGGAAGCCGAGCCAAAAGAAGTCGAACCGTCTGGGCATGGGAGGCGCCTCTCTTTACCGCGACGACAGTTGCGCCTGCTCGGCGATGGAGTCCTGCAGTGCGCGCGCGGCACGGGCCGGCGACTGGCGCCCCGACAGCACGGCCTGCAGCAGCGGATGCAGGATTTCAATCGTATTGACCGGCAGCAGCGAATAATACAAACCCGGCGACTGGCTGCCGGCGGCATCGCGCTTCATCTCCTCGACTAACGCAAACAAGGCGCGGTCGCCGCTGACGTCAGGCGCAATCACGCGAAACGGCGGGATGTTCTGGCGTTTGCCCTGCCAGATCGGCATGCCCGGCCCATACAGAAAATCCAGGAACTGTGCCGCCACCTGACGCTGGTGCGGACTGCTGCGCTGGGCCACGGCAAAACCGGTTTCACTGCCCAGCACCGGCCTGAGCGGCTGGCCCTTGTCATTCCAGGGTGGCACGAAGACACCCACGCGCATATTGCGCCCGCTCATCAGCGCGCCGGCCGCCCACGTCCCCTGGAAGGTCATCGCCGCGCGGCCTTCGGCGAACTGCTGCAAGGTGGCGTCATAGCCCGAGCGCAGGCAATCGGCCTGCACCATCTTCTGCTCCACCAGCGCGCGCAGGCGGGTGAAGATGGCGACGCCCTCGGGGTTGTCCAGCTGCAGCGTGCCATTGGCGATGCGCGCGCGCCAGTCCGGCACCCTGGCCGCGATCTGGTTGGCAAACCCGTAGCTGAAGGGACCATTGCCCAGCATGTTGGGAAAGCCCCCGGAGAGCGCCAGCGGAATGAAGCCGGCCTTGCGCAGCGCCGCGCCTGTGGCCAGGAAGGCCTCGAAGTCCCGTGGCGGCGCGGTGATGCCGGCGCGCTCGAACATGTCGCGGTTGTAGTAGATGAGCGAGGTGGCCACGCCCGAGGGGATACCGTAGCGGCGCCCACCCGGCGAGGTCCACTCGCGCTGCAGGATCTCGAGCATGTTGCCCCAGGCCTGGGTGTCGCCGACGTCGGCCAGCAATCCCTGGTCGGCCAGGGCCGCCGTGTAGGGGCTGGCGTTGACCGAGATGATGTCGGGCAGGCTGTCGGTCGCCGCGCGCGGCTTGAGGTTTTCCTCGACGGAATTGCCGATCATGAATTGCAGGTTGATGCGCACTTCCGGATGGATGCGCGTGAAGGCATCGACCACCCGGTGCATTTCCTCGGACCAGTCGGGAGTCCACACCAGCGCCGTCAGTACCACCGGCTCCGTAGCGGTAGCGGCGACGGCAGGGGCCGCATTGGACGCATCAGTGGCCGGTGCCGCCTCCTCACTACGCACGCACGCTGTCAGCAGCAGCGCTGCCGCTGCCCCTGCGATGATCATTTTCAGGCCGCCGATGATGCGCCCTGCCCTGTGTGTCGTACCTGATGGCCTGCAGCCTGAAAGACAGCTCGGATCAGGCACGCCTGTTACTGATGGCGTATTTCGGCCCCGCATTGATTCCCCCCGCGGCTAATGATTTTCTTGTGATACAGCCATGCGCCGAGGCCCGCCCTTTGCTCTGCCTGCGGTGCGCTCCGCGCCTCTTCGCCGCCCCTGCACGGACTCCCGGAACATGAGAACAATGACAACAAGTTTGCCAGCTTTTACCAGTTCCTGCACGCCTGCATTGCACCTTCCTTGTCTTCGCTCATCTTTTGCCGGGCTGCAATGCGGGCCTGCCTGGCCGCGACTTGATCTGCTGCCTGAAGGAATGCTGACAGCACCTTATAATGTGGCCCTCGCGCCCTCGGGGCGCCCGGTTCATCTTGCCTCATCCGGCTTGCAACATGCGCTCTGCCGACGATGCGGCCGTCTCACGAATTCCTCATGCACAACAAAGATACCTCGCTCTCCATGGGCAAATTTCCTCCATGGCTGGCCGTCCTGGCTGCCATGACCGCGATGGGCGCGCTGGCCATCGACATGTACCTGCCCAGCTTCACCGCCATCGCCAGGGATCTCGGCGTGGGCACCAACCTGGTCCAGCTCACGCTGGCCTCTTTCCTGGTCGGCCTGGCCGTCGGGCAGATGTTCTACGGCCCGCTGTCGGATCGCTTTGGTCGCAAGCCGCCGCTGTTCTTTGGCATCGCGCTGTACTTCGTCTGTTCGCTGCTGTGCATCTTTGCGCAGAACATCGAAATGCTGATCGTGCTGCGTCTGTTCCAGGGTCTTGGTGCCAGTGCCGGCATGGTGATCCCGCGCGCCATGGTGCGTGATCGCATGGGTGCCGAAGGGTCGGCCAAGGCATTCTCGATGCTGATGCTGGTGTTTGGCCTGGCGCCGATCCTGGCGCCTTTCATCGGCGGCCTGCTGCTGGTCTTTGCGAGCTGGCGCGGCATCTTCGTGGTACTGACGATCTTCGGCCTGCTGTGCATGCTGGGCACGCGCAAGTACCTGACCGAGACCGTGGACGTGGCCCGCGCCGAACCCCTGCACCTGGGCCGCACGCTGCGCCAGTACTGGGGCCTGCTGCGCCATCGCCAGTTCATGTCCTTCGTGCTGTGCGGCGGCCTGGTGCAGGCAGGCATGTTCGCCTATATCGCGGGTGGTCCTTTCGTGGTGATCGAATTGCATGGCGTCAAGCCGCAGTACTTCGGCTTCGTGTTCGCCTCCAACGCCATCGGCCTGATCGCAGCCTCGCAGATCAACGCGCGCCTGGTGATCAGGCGCTCGGCTGAACGTGTACTGGGCAAGGTGCTGTGGGTGCCGGCCGGCTTGTCGCTGGCGGTGGTGGTGATGGTGCTGGCTGGCCTGGAGAGCCTGCCGCTGCTGCTGTTGGGCTTCTTCGGTTTCCTCACGGCCTACGGCTTCACCGGTCCCAACGCCACCGCCATCGCCCTGAAGCATCAGGGCCGCCAGGCGGGTACGGCGGCGGCGCTGATGGGCACGCTGCAATTCGGCATGGGTGTGCTGTCGGGCGTGGTGATGAGCCTGTGGCATGACGGCACGGCCTTGCCGCTGGTGTCGGTGATGGCCTTCTGTGGCGTGAGCGCATTGCTGCTGTATCAATGCGTAGCCAAGCACGAGCCCGTCACGCAGGCGGTGCACTGACGCCGCCGCGACGGCGGGGGGAGCAGCGCTTCAGCGGCCCTTCACGTCGAGTGTGCGCTGAAAGAACGCGACGATTTCCTCATTGAAGAGGCGATGGAAGGCAGCGCGGTCGAAACCGGCCTGCGCCAAGGCTGTTGCGGTGTCGTAATGGGAGAGGTACGTACCACCGGTGCCGTGCGATATCACGATCAGCGGATGCAGGCCGGCAGACAGCGCCCCGTCCATCGCCACCTCCTGCGTGGTCCAACCCACATTCACTATGTGCGCAGGCGAGCTGCTGGGATACCAGATCGCCAGCCTGATGGGCTGCCCGCGCTCATCCTGCGTGGTCTGTTCCTGAAAGCCCACCGTCGCTGCAAAAAGCCGCGATCGCGGCCAGGTCTTCCAGCGAGTGGAGAGCCATGGGATCGGCCGCGATGGCGGCGATCACCCTTGCCATGCGGCATCGATACCGGCGGATCGAATCGGAGTCCATGGCGCAGTGTATGCCGGGCGCATGCAGATGACTTAGCCGATCTTGCGCTTTTTCCGCGTGGTCACATCGCAAGCCCTGACGCGCGAAGCCTTTGCTGCCTGCGGAGAGCTGATCGCATCGGGCCGCTGCGAGCGCGACATCAACTTCGGCGGGGCGCTCTGCCTGGCGCTGCCCAACCAGCCCCGGCGAATCCTGCAATAATGGCGGCTTGTCACAGCCGTGACCGGATGTGCCCGTGGCGCGCCGGTCCGGTCTGGCCTTTCATCCCATTGCCTTGCCCATGCTTCACGCCATCAGCGCCTCCATCCTGTGGGGCTTGTTCCCGCTCTACTTCAAGCTGCTCAAGGAAATTCCTTCCTTCGATATCGTCGTGCACCGGCTGTTCTGGTCTTGCGTGTTCCTGGTGGCGGTGCTGGCCTGGCGGCGCCAGTGGCGCTGGGTCGCCGAGGTCCGGCAGCGGCCTATGGTGGTGGCCGGCTTCCTGCTCTCGGCGCTGCTGCTGAGCGGCAACTGGACCCTCTACGTCTGGGCCGTCAACGCCGGGCGTATCGTCGATACCAGCCTGGGTTATTTCATGAGTCCGCTCATGAGCGTGTTGATGGGCTATCTGCTCTTGAAGGAGCGCATGCGGCCGTTGCAATGGCTGGCGGTGTTGCTGGCGCTGGGCGCGGTGATCTGGCTGACCATCGCCAATGGCAACCTGCCGTGGATTTCGCTATTGATCGCGCTGACCTTCGCTTTCTATGGCCTACTGCGCAAGACCGCACACCTGGGCGCGCTCGAAGGCCTGTCGCTGGAGACCCTGCTGATGCTGCCGCTGGTGCTGCTGATCCTGGGCGTGGATACCCTGCGCGACAGCAATGCCTTCACCCATGCGTCCACTTCGGCCAAGATCCTGCTGGCCCTGTCCGGCCCCATCACGGCGGTGCCGCTGCTGCTCTTTGCGCATGGGGCGCGCCGCATCCCCTTGTCGATGCTGGGCCTGCTGCAATACATTTCGCCCACCATCCAGCTGCTGAGCGGCGTGCTGATCTACGGCGAACCCTTCAGCGGGGCGCGCGCCATCGGCTTTTGCGTGATCTGGGCGGCGCTCGCGGTATACTCCGCCGAAGGCTTGTGGCGCTACCTGCGCACCCGTGCGCAAAGCTCGGCAGAGCCCAGCGCCGGCGGCGCTTGAACGCTGCCTTATCGTTTCCCCTCTTACTGGCAATTCATACCATGGCCCAATACGTCTTTACCATGAACCGCGTCGGCAAGATCGTGCCGCCGAAGCGGCAGATCCTCAAGGACATCTCGCTGTCCTTCTTCCCCGGCGCCAAGATCGGCGTGCTCGGCCTGAACGGCTCGGGCAAGTCCACCCTGCTCAAGATCATGGCCGGCATCGACAAGGAAATCGAGGGTGAAGCCATCCCGATGCCCAACCTGAACATCGGCTACCTGCCGCAGGAACCGCAGCTCGATCCCGACAAGACCGTGCGCCAGGAAGTCGAAAGCGCCCTGGGCGAAGTCTTCGAAGCCCAGGCCAAGCTCGATGCCGTCTATGCCGCCTATGCCGAGGAAGACGCCGACTTCGACGCCCTCGCCACCGAGCAGGCGCGTCTGGAAGCGATCATCGCCGCCGCCGATGGCAACAGCCTCAACCAGCAGCTGGAGATGGCCGCCGACGCACTGCGCCTGCCGCCGTGGGACGCCAGGATCGGCGTGCTCTCCGGTGGTGAAAAGCGCCGCGTGGCGCTGTGCAAGCTGCTGCTCTCCAAACCCGACATGCTGCTGCTGGACGAACCGACCAACCACCTCGACGCCGAATCGGTGGACTGGCTGGAGCAGTTCCTGCAACGCTTCCCCGGTACCGTGGTGGCCATCACCCACGATCGCTACTTCCTCGACAACGCCGCCGAATGGATTCTGGAACTGGACCGCGGTCACGGCATCCCCTGGAAGGGCAACTACAGCTCCTGGCTGGAACAGAAGGAAGCGCGACTGAAGCAGGAAGAGGCCAGCGAATCGGCCCGCCAGAAGACCATCGCCAAGGAACTGGAGTGGGTGCGCCAGAACCCCAAGGGCCGTCAGGCCAAGAGCAAGGCGCGTCTGGCCCGCTTCAACGAGCTGTCCGAATACGAATACCAGAAGCGCAACGAAACCCAGGAAATCTTCATTCCCGTGGCCGAGCGCCTGGGCAATGAAGTCATCGAATTCAAGAACGTCAGCAAGGGCTATGGCGACCGCCTGCTGATCGACGATCTGAACTTCAAGATTCCGGCCGGTGCCATCGTCGGCATCATCGGCCCCAACGGCGCCGGTAAATCGACCCTGTTCCGCATGCTGGCCGGCCGTGAAACCCCGGACAGCGGCGAAGTCGTGCTCGGCCCCACCGTCAAGGTGTCGCTGGTGGACCAGTCGCGCGAAGACCTGGGCAACAAGAAGACGGTCTTCGAAGATGTCTCGGGCGGTGCCGACATCCTCACCGTGGGCCGTTTCGAAATGCCTTCGCGCGCCTACCTGGGCCGCTTCAACTTCAAGGGCGGCGACCAGCAGAAGATCGTCGGCAACCTCTCCGGTGGCGAGCGCGGCCGTCTGCACCTGGCCAAGACCCTGCTGCAGGGCGGTAACGTCCTGCTGCTGGACGAACCGTCCAACGACCTCGACGTGGAAACCCTGCGCGCCCTGGAAGATGCGCTGCTGGAATTTGCCGGGACCGTGCTGGTGATCTCCCACGATCGCTGGTTCCTGGACCGTATCGCCACCCACATCATCGCCTTCGAAGGCGATTCGCAGGTCACCTTCTTCGACGGCAACTATCAGGAATACGAAGCCGACAAGAAGAAGCGCCTCGGTGAAGAAGCCGCCAAGCCCAAGCGTATCCGTTACAAGCCGGTTACGCGCTGATCGCTTGACCGATCCGTACGCTGAAGACGCCGCTGATACCAGCGGCGTTTTTTTTCGCCGGCGCGTCTTGTAAAGAGTTGTAGGGATGCATGACGCCGCCTGTCGCGCTGGCTACCATCGCGGGATCACAAGACCAACGGGAGTCCCGATGAAGATCCGCCTGGCGCCGGCACCTGCCCTGGCCCTCTGCACCTTGCTGGCGGCCTGCGCCACCCCGGTGCCCGTCACGCAGCTCGACAAGGATACCTACGTGCTGGTGGCCAGCTCGCGCTGGAGTGGCAATGACGGCGTTGCTGCGGAGAGTCTGCAGCAGGCCGATGAGTGGTGCCGCAAGACGGGCCGCCAGGTGCGCATCACCGGCAGCGAACGTTCCGAAGGCCTGTTCGGCGTGCTGCCGCCCAAGGTGATGCTCAGCTTCAGGTGCGATCCGGTCCGCCAGTAAGTTGTCTCGCATCCCGGGAACCGGCAGGAATCTTCCTGCACGGGTAGAATCACGCGCTCGTTCCGCCCACAAGGCGACAGATCAAGAAGAGGCCGTCACCCTATCGGGTGCACGATGAGTTCTCCACCGCAGTTCGCGTCACCCGCGCCTTCAACATAAAAAACGCGCCATCCCGTCATGATCGCCGTGATCGTCGTGATCGCCATCATGCACGGGCCTGTCTTCATCATTCATCCATTGCCATGCTTGCCACCATCACCCGCCTCTTTCCCGTGTGGGCGCTGCTGCTTTCCGCCGCTGCCTACTTCACCCCGCCGACCTTCACGCCCATCGGCAAATACATCACCCAGTTGTTGACGCTCATCATGCTGACCATGGGTGTGACCCTCACGGTGGACGACTTCAAGCGCATCATCAAGCGCCCCGCGCCGGTGGCCGCCGGCATCATCCTGCACTACCTGGTCATGCCGCTGGCCGCCTGGATCATCGCCAAGGTGCTGCGCATGCCGCCCGACCTCACCGCCGGCATGGTGCTGGTGGGCAGCGTCGCCTCCGGTACCGCTTCGAACGTGATGATCTATCTCTCGCGCGGCGACGTGGCGCTGTCGGTCACCATTTCCACGCTGTCGGCGCTGGTGTCGGTGTTTGCCACGCCGCTGCTGACCGAGCTGTACGTGGATGCCTCCATCCACTTCGACGCTCACGCCATGCTGATGTCCATCGTGCAGATCGTGGTGGTGCCCATCGCGGTCGGCCTGGTGCTGAACCTGTTCGCGGGCAAGCTGATCCGTCGCATCGAACCTTACCTGTCGCTGGTGTCGATGGTGGCCATCCTGCTGATCATCTCGGCGGTGGTCGCGGGCAGCCAGGCCAGTATCGCTTCGGTGGGCCTGGTGGTGCTGGTGGGCGTGATCCTGCATAACGGGCTGGGTCTGCTGGGCGGCTACTGGGGTGGCCGTCTGCTGGGCTTTGATGAAGCGGTCTGCCGTACGCTGGCCATCGAAGTCGGGATGCAGAATTCCGGGTTGGCTGCCGCCCTGGGCAAGCTGTATTTCACGCCTGTGGCGGCCTTGCCGGGCGCGCTGTTCTCGGTGTGGCACAACCTGTCGGGATCGATCCTGGCCGGTTACTGGCGCGGCCGTCCGCCGCGTGACTGAAGCACGCAGGGCCTGATGCCTTGCCCGATGCGACGGCCCGCTTCCTCACGGAGGCGGGCCGTTGTGCTTTGTGTGCAGCGTGGTCTGAAATTGCCCTACAATCCGCCATCAACGCACGTCCCACCCATCTCCAAGAGGAGGCCATTCCATGCAAAAACGCAAGTTCCTCAGTCTGGGCGCCTCGCTGCTGGCCGCGCCCGCCGCCCTGCCGGCACTGGCCGCTGACAAGAAGGCCGGCCCCGCCGCAGGTCCGGTGCTGCTCACCGTCACCGGCGACATCAGCAATGCCAATCGCGGCGCGCTCGATCCGGCGCTGGACCAGATGATGGCCAAGCAGAAACTGGCCTTCGACAAGGCCCACGTGTTTGATTTTGCCGCCCTCTCGGCGCTGCCCTCGATAGAGATCCATCCCACGCTGGAATACGATGGCCGCCGCCACAGCCTGCGCGGACCCTTGCTCTCGGAGGTTTTGCGCGCCGCCGGCGGACCTGCCGCCGTGCAGAACTGCGCCCTGCGCGCGGTGGATGGCTATGCGGTGCTGGTCTCGGCGGCCGATATCGCCAAGTACCGCTTCATCATCGCCACCCATCTGGATGGCAAGCCGATTCCGCTGGGCGGACTCGGGCCGCTGTGGGCCGTGTATGACGCCGACAGCTTCCCCGAGATGAGCGCGCGCCCCTTGCCGGAGCGCTTCGGCCAGTGTCCGTGGGGCCTGTATCACATCGCCGTGCGCAAGGCGTGACCCTGATCCGGCAGCGCCTCAGACATTGATGGCGCTGTCGGATTTCATGCGCTTGCGCAACTCGAACTTCTGGATCTTGCCGGTGGAGGTCTTGGGCAGCGGGCCGAAGTAGATCGCCTTGGGCACCTTGAACCCGGCCAGATGGCCCCGGCAGAATTCGGTCAGTTCGGCCGCATCGATGTTGGCCCCGTCCTTCAGTTCGACGAAGGCGCAGGGCGTCTCGCCCCATTTCTCATCCGGTTGCGCCACCACCGCTGCGGCCAGCACGGCGGGATGGCGGTACAGCACGTCTTCCACTTCCACGCTGGAAATGTTTTCTCCGCCGGAGATGATGATGTCCTTGCTGCGGTCCTTGATCTTGATGTAGCCATCGGCATTCATCACCCCCAGGTCGCCGGTATGGAACCAGCCACCGGCAAAGGCTTCATGCGTAGCCTTGTCGTTCTTCAGGTAACCCTTCATGCAGATGTTGCCGCGGAACATGATCTCGCCGATCTCCTCGCCATCGGGCGCCACCGGTTCCATGGTGTCCGGCGAGAGCACCGTCACGCCGCGCTGCAGGTGATAGCGCACACCCTGGCGCGACTTCTGCACGGCGCGTTGGTCCACCGACAACGCGCTCCACGCATCCTGCTCGGCACACACGGCGGCAGGTCCATAGACTTCGGTCAGTCCATAGACGTGGGTCAGTTCGAACTGCATCGCCTCCATCTTGGCCAGCACCGCTGCCGGTGGCGGTGCACCGGCCACCATCGCCTTGACCGGACCGCGAATGCCGGCGCGCCAGCTCTCGGGGGCATTGGCCAGCGCCGCATGCACGATGGGGGCGGCGCAGTAGTGGGTAATGCCATGTTCGGCGATCAGGTCGAACACCAGCCTGGGCTCGAACTTGCGCAGGCATACGTTCACGCCCGCGCGCGCGGCAATCGTCCACGGGAAGCACCAGCCGTTGCAATGGAACATGGGCAGCGTCCACAGGTAGACCGGATGCTTGGGCAGGTCCCATTCGAGGATGTTGGAGACGGCATTCAAGGCCGCGCCGCGATGGTGATAGACCACGCCCTTGGGGTCGCCGGTGGTGCCGGAGGTGTAGTTCAGCGCAATCGCATCCCATTCGTCAGCCGGCATGTGCCAGTCGAAATGTTCATCGCCCCCGGCCAGCAGGGCTTCGTATTCCAGATGGCCGAAGCGCTCACCGGCGACCGGTGGCGGGCCCAGCACGTCGAACACCTCGACGATCTTCAACGCCGGCAATTGCGTGCGCAACTGCTGCGCCAGCGCGGCGAATTCGCTGTCGATCAGCAACACCTTGGCCTCGCCATGACGCAGCATGAAGACGATGGAGTCGGCATCGAGCCGGATGTTGAGCGCATTCAATACCGCGCCGGCCATGGGCACGCCAAAGTGCGCCTCCACCATTGCCGGGGTATTGGGCAGCATGGCCGCGACGGTATCATTCCTGCCCACGCCCAGCTGCTGCAAGGCGCTGGCCAGGCGGCGCGTGCGGCGATAGGTCTGGTCCCAGTCCTGGCGTAGCGCGCCGTGGAGGATGGCGGTGCGCTTGCCATACACGGCGGCCGCGCGGGCGATGAAATCGAGGGGCGTGAGGGCCGCGTAGTTGGCGGCGTTGCGGCCAAGGCCGGTGTCGAAGTCTGCCATGTCTGTCTCCTTGCGGCGGGATGGTGGTGGCGGCCTGTGCATTTTTTATCAGCTGCCTGTGAGTTTTTGCACCAGGGCCTGTTCACATTAAATCTGCGAGATGCGTTGCCCCCAGAAGGCGTGGTGGCAAGGCGCGCGTCAGGGCTGGTGGTGGTGCCACCAGCCCTGACGTGCAACGCGGCCAGCGCGCCTTCTGGGGGCAACCCTCCGGGAGAGGCCGCCAAGCGTCGCCTGCCGTTGTTGCAGCTCCTTGCCGTGGCACCACCACGGCGCGTCGCCGCGCCTAGGCAGTCAACGCTTGGCGACCTCTCGCACTCGCAGATTTAATGTGAACAGGCCCTAGGGTAGCACTGAAGCCTGCTTGCGCTTTGTCATCGGCACGACAAGGCTGACATGCGACAATGTTTGCCGTCTTCTTCCTCCCCTGCCGCCCCCATGAGCAGCCCGATGGCGCAGCTTCTGCGGCAATACGACTGGTTCGTCGCGCTGGCGCCTGCCATCGTCGAGTCCGTCTCGTAACCTGCCATGTTCCGGGATTTCAGCGACCACTGCGGCCGGGTGGCGGCAAGTTTGCTACCATCTGCGCTTTCCCTCAATTCTGTACGGCCCGGCATGGGCTGATTTCTCATGAGCAAGTTCTGGAGTCCCATCGTCAGCCGCCTGACGCCCTACACCCCCGGCGAACAACCCAAGATCGCGCGCCTGGTCAAGCTCAATACCAACGAGAGCCCCTATGGCCCGTCGCCCCTGGCGTTGCAGGCCATCGCCCGCGAGGTCAGCGACAGCCTGCGCCTGTACCCCAATCCCGACGCCGAACCCCTGAAGCTGGCCATCGCCCGCCGCCACGCCGCCGACGGCATCAGCGCGCGCGAGGTGTTCGTGGGCAACGGCTCCGACGAGGTGCTGGCACACGCCTTCCAGGCCCTGCTGCAGCATGGCAAGCCCATCCTGTTCCCGGACATCACCTACAGCTTCTATCCGACCTATGCCGGCCTGTACCAGGTCGACTATCGCGCCGTGCCGCTGGCCGAGGATTTCACCCTGCGCACCGAGGATTACCTCGGCCACGGCGATGCCATCGGCGGCATCATCTTCCCCAACCCGAATGCGCCGACCGGCTGCCTGCTGGGACTGGACGAAGTGGAGCGCATCCTGCAGGGCAACCCGGAGCGCGTGGTGGTGGTCGATGAGGCCTATATCGATTTCGGCGGTCAGAGCGCCATCCCGCTGGTGCAGCGCTATCCAAACCTGCTGGTGGTGCAGACCTTCTCCAAGTCGCGCGCGCTGGCGGGCATGCGGGTCGGTTTTGCGGTCGGCCATGCCGACCTGATCGATGCACTGGAACGGGTCAAGAACAGTTTCAACTCCTATCCGCTGGACCGCCCCGCCATCGCCGGCGCGACCGCCGCCATCGAAGACGAAGCGTATTTCCGCAAGACCTGCGATATGGTCATCGCCAGCCGCACCGCGCTGGTGGCGCAATTGCAGGCGCTGGGCTTCGAGGTGCTGCCCTCGGCGGCCAACTTCGTCTTCGCCCGCCATCCGCAACGCGATGCCGCCGAGCTGGCCGCTGCCCTGCGCAGCGACGGCATCATCGTGCGCCACTTCAAGAGCGAGCGCATCAGGCAGTTCCTGCGCATCACCATCGGTACCGATGAGGATTGCGGCACCCTGGTGGAGGCATTGCGCCGCCATCTCGGCCAGCAGTAAGCCCCCCTCTGCGGGCCGCGCCGGTGTTGACCGCGCGGCCCGATGTGCAGAAAACGTCAAGCGCCTGCGGTGCGTCCCTCGCCCGCGCCCAGCGGCCTTTGCCGCCATGCCACCAGCGCCCCCGCCAGCAGCATCAGTGCAGAAAACGTCAGGCCGCGTTGCAGGCCGCCGGGACCATCGGCGATCCATCCGACGATGGACGGCCCGATGATCTGCCCCACGGCAAAGATGATGGTGAAGGCGCTGATGCCGGCCGGCCAATCGGCAGGCCGAAGGTTGTGACGCACCATCGCCGTGGTCGACGCCACGGCCGACAGGAAGCAGCCGCCAAACAGCAGCCCTGAGGCAAACACGGCCACCGGCTCGGCCGTCGTGGCCGGCAGCAGCGTAGCCAGACACAGCAGGCCGTTGAGGATGGCCAGCGACTGCCCGCCCCGGAAGCGGTCCAGCATGCGCGCCCAGATGCGCGAAGAAGCGAAAGTGGCCGCACCCAGCAGCGCAAAGAAGAGCGTGATGCGCGCCGGTGCCATGCCTTCTTCCTTGAGCAGGGCGATGACGAAGGTCATATAGCCGATATAGCCCAGCCCGAAGAACAGATAACCGATCAGCCCGAACAACAAACTGCGCGCACGCCACGTCCCGGCTTCGGCCGCCTGGGCCGGCGAGGTTGGCATGAGCCGTGCGGGCAGCGTCATGACCAGGCTGGCTGCCAGCGCCAGCGCGCCCAGCAGCATCCACGCCCATTGCCACGGATGAGGTGCGCCCTGCGCGGCGGCGGCCTCCATCACCGGTGGCAGCAGCAGCGAAGCGGCCACGATGCCGATGCCGGTACCGCCGTAATACAAGCCCAGCAGCAGGCCGGCGCGCTGCGCATGCAGCGCGGCCAGCCGGCTCACCAGCAAACCGCCCGAGACGAAGATGAGCGCACTGGTCACACCCGTTACTATCCGCAGCAGCAATTGCAGCAGCGTGTCCGTGGTCAGCGCCGGCAGGAAGGACAGCAGGGCGGTAGCGAAGGCCCCCGCGATCAGCACGCGGTGGGCCTGATAGCGGCGCATCAGGCGCGGGGTCAGCAGCGCGCCCAGCAGGTAGCCCAATGCATTGCCGGTATTCATGCCACCGGCGATCAGATAGGGCCAGCCGAGGTCAGCGCGCATCGGCGCCAGCAGCAGGGCATAGGAAAAGCGCGCCACACCGAGCGCCACGGCCGTGCCCAGCGACAGGGCCAGGGCGGTCAGAATGGGATGACGCAGGATGAAAGGCGAGGGCGCAGGCGCAGCGCGGCTGGTCATGGGGTGGCGTCTCCTGGCGGTCTTGTTGTGGTGTGGCGCCAGTGTAGCCGATGCCAGCTAGTTCATCGGCCGCCAGTTGTGCTGCCGCACCACGTGCAGGCAGGCATCCACCACCACGGGGTCGAGCCGGGTGCCGCTCTGGCGCTGGATCTCTTCCAGTGCCACCGCCATGCCCAGCGACTTGCGATAAGGCCGGTCGGCCGACATCGATTCCACGATGTCAGCCACCGTCAGGATGCGCGCCTCCAGCGGCAAGGCTTCGCCGCCGATCCCGCGCGGATAGCCGCTGCCGTCGAGGTACTCGTGATGACACCAGACGATCTCGGCGAGGTTGAACGGGAAACTGATCTTGTTGAGGATCTCGTAGCCGAACTGTACGTGCGTCTTGAGTACGCCGTATTCATCGGCCGTGATGCGTCCGGGTTTGGTCAGCAGTGCCAGCGGGATCCTGGCCTTGCCGATATCGTGGACCTGCGCGGCCATGTGCAGCACGTCGATGCGCTCGGCGGGCAGGTTCAGGTGGCGTCCTATCATCACCGCCAGCTCGGCAGTCTGGTCCTCGTGATTGGGCGTATAGCCGTCAGTGAGCCGATGCAGTGCGATCAAGGCATCGATGACTTCCTGGTAGATCTTGTTCGGTTCTGAAACTGGCATTCCTGTCCCTGCGTGATTGCAGCCGCTGGCAGCGTGCGTGGTCGCTCAGAGGTGTTGCGTGATGATGGTAAGGCAGGCGAGGCGCCTGCCATGAACCTTTACAGGTTGCTTGCTCTCTGAAGGGGCTCCCGCTGGGCGCCTTGACCTGCCAGTCCGACGACGCATGTTCATGCGCTTTCCCGGTTGTCGGATAATAGCGGCTTGCAATACTGAAACTCATTTCAGGAAAGAAATGATCGTGCGCAGTTTACAGTCCTGACTTATCGATGACAACCAAGCAGTCCTCTTCCCGTCGCCCTTTTCCGGTGAGCCTGATCTGGCGCAAGTTTGCCATTCCCCTGTTCTTCCTGCTGCTGGGCGTGGTGTTCGCTACCTGGGCGGCGCGCATTCCCGCGATCCGGGACCATCTGCAACTCGATGCGGCCACGCTGGCCCTGGTGCTGTTGTGCGGCGGCATCGGCGCGGTCGGCTCCTTCCCGCTGGCGGCCTGGATCACCGGTCACTATGGTGCGCGCCACAGTGCGCTCTATGCGGGCCTGGCCCTACTGGTCTCCTTGCCGCTGCTGGGCCTGGTCCCCGGCACGGGCATGCTGATGCTGGTCTGCACGATCTACGGTGCGGCCTCCAGCTGCTTCGACGTGGCCATCAACGCCTTGGGCGCACAGGCCGAACGCGAGGCCGGGCGGCCCATCATGTCCATGCTGCACGGCTGGTTCTGCGTGGGCACCTTCTCCGGCGCGCTGGCCGCCAGCGCCGTGGCGGGCATGGGCATCGCCCCGGTGTGGCACTTCCTGCTGGTGGCTGCGCTGTTCCTTTATCCGCTCTACGCGGGCTACCAGGCGCTGCCCGATGATCGTCCGGAGCACGATCCGGAGCGCAAGCTCTTCGCGCTGCCGCACGGGCATCTGGTAGTGCTGGGCGTGATCGCTTTTTGCGGCGCCATCGTCGAGGGTTCGGTGGCCGACTGGAGCGGCATCTACATGAAGGACCACATTGGCGCCAGCGACGGTGCCACGCCGCTGGCCTATGCCGCCTTTGCCGGCATGATGCTCATCATGCGCATGGTGGGCGACCGTCTCAAGGCCCGCTACGATGCGCGTCGCGTGGTCTGGATCGGTACTCTCGTGGCCAGCGGCGGCATCGCCCTGGCGGTGGCCGCGCCCGGCATGGCACTGGCCATCCTCGGCTTTGCCATTGCCGGTACCGGCGTGGCCGCGGTATTCCCCTTCGTCTTCAGCGCCGCCGGACGGCACGGTTCGAGTGCGCTGGCGGCCGTGGCCACGCTGGGTTACAGCGGCAGTCTGATCGGCCCGCCTGCATTCGGCTTCCTGGCCCACGGCTGGGGTTTGCAGGCGGCACTGGCCTTGCTGGGTGTGCTGTGCCTGGCCATGGCCGGTTCCAGCCGGCGCGCGCAATGGCTGCAGTAACGCTGGCAGCCACGCCTATTACTCAACATCAACAAGGAAAAAATACGATGCGCAACCTGGTCCTGCTGCCGGGCTTCATGCTCAATGAACATCTGTGGGATGACATGCAGGCCGACCTCGCCACGCTGGGTCCGCTGCACTTTGGCGATCTCGGTCAGGACATCGGCATCCAGGCCATGGCCGATGCCGTGCTGCGCCAGGCGCCGGAGCGCTTCGTGCTGTTGGGCTTCTCGATGGGCGGTTTCGTGGCGCAGGCCATTGCGCTGAAGGCGCCCGAGCGGGTGCTGGGCCTGGGCTTGCTCAATACCTCATCGCGACCGCAGACAGAGCGTGAATCCCAGGGCACGCTGGCGCAGATCGAACTGGCACAGCGCACTCCCTTCAAGGGCCTGACCTCGCGGGCGCTGGCTTCGTCGCTGCATCCGGCGCGCAGCACCGATCGCGTCCTGCTGGACCGGCTGCAGGCGATGGCGCTGGCCAACGGCAAGGAAGTCTTCCTGCGTCAGCTGCAGACCCTGCGCGACAGCAACGCCGAGAACCTGCAGCAGTTGCGCTGCCCGGTGCTCATCGTCAGCAGTGACGAAGACAGATTGCGCAGTGTGGAAGAGTCGGAAGAGATGGCGCGCCAGATACCGCAATCGCGCCTGGAGATCATCAGTGACTGTGGTCACATGACGCCGATGGAAAAACCGCAGGAACTGTTCAGGATCATCTCGGACTGGATTGCCCGCTCAGGCTTGTAAGCCCGGGGCGCCGTCCCGCCGAGGAACGGCGCCGCACAACATCGGGCATCAACCTTCGTCCAGCTCCTTGCCCGGTGCCCCGGCGGCACGCCGGCCGGGGCCCTTGTTCATTTCATCCAGGCCGCCGGTGCCGCGCAGGTCGGTATCGACCTGGCCCTTGCGGATGTCGTCATAGGCCTGGCGGATTTCCGGACGCTCGACCTGATGGCCGCTGCGGCCAGGATCCTGGGGCGCGGCGTTCTGGTCATGCTCATGCGGCAGACGTGGCTTGTCTTGTTTGGGATGACGATCTTTTCTGGTTCTCAGGAAGCTGGTCATGGTGATGGTCCTCGCAAGTGAATGATTGACTCTTCTTTTGCCGCAGGGCGATGAGGTGTGAAGGTGGTCACAGCGCATCGGTTGCCTTGCGTATGCACGAAGCGAACAGGTACGACCGGGCCTCCGCTCAGAAGTGCCGCGAGTTACACCACGAATAAAAAAAATAAGGATTTGTCCTACAGCCAATTCGTACCGGAGCACAGCATCACTGCAGCAGATGACGAGCGAACGCCCGGCCGGGCGCACCAGTACTGGCGCTGTTCCTCATGGGCTGCGAATTGAAGAGCTGCATAAAAAAGGCGGACCTGTGGACCGGCCCGCCGTTTACTTAGTTTTTATTTACTTAGTTTTTATGCGCTGCAAAGGGGGACAAGCTCATCCATTCTCACTCAGCGCCATCTCACAATGACAGTCGCGCCCGTGCCGCGCGATATTCTTCCTCGAGCCGGTCGACCATCTCGGCCACCGTGGGGACATCCTCCATCAGACCCACGCCTTGTCCGGCGCCCCAGATATCGCGCCAGGCCTTGGCCTTGCTGCCGCCACCGGAGCCGAAGTTCATCTTGGTCTTGTCCGCCTCGGGCAGGTTGTCCGGATCGAGGCCGGCGTTGACGATGGACTTCTTGAGGTAGTTACCGTGCACGCCGGTGAAGAGGTTGGTGTAGACCACATCGGCTGCGGTGGATTCCACGATAGCCTGGCGATAAGCCTCGTCGATGTTCGATTCGCGCGTGGCCAGCCAGCGCGAACCCATGTAGGCGAAGTCCGCCCCCATGGCCTGGGCCGCCAGTACGGCGTCGCCGGTGGCAATCGCGCCCGACAGGGCCAGCGGTCCCTTGAACATCTTGCGCACCTCGCCCACCAGCGCGAAGGGGGAGAGCGTCCCGGCATGACCACCGGCGCCCGCCGCCACCAGGATCAGCCCGTCGACCCCGGCTTCCAGCGCCTTTTCGGCGTGGCGCAGCGAGATCACGTCATGCAGGACGATGCCGCCATAGCTGTGTACGGCGTCCAGCATCTCTTTGGGCGGAGCGCGCAGGCTGGAGATGATGATGGGCACCTGATGCTTGACGCAGGTGGCGACGTCCTGCGCCAGGCGGTCATTGGACTGGTGCACGATCTGGTTGACCGCGATCGGCCCGACCCGGCGCTGCGGATGGGCGGCCTGCCACTGCGCCAGCTCTTCCTGCAGCTGGGTCAGCCAGGTATCGAGCAACTCGGCCGGGCGCGCGTTGAGCGCAGGAAACGATCCGACCAGCCCGGCCTTGCACTGGGCTGCCACCAGCGCCGGGCCGCTGGCAATGAACATGGGCGAGCAGATGATGGGCAGGCGCAGATCTTGCAATGCTTTGGGGTAAGCAGGGGCTGGTGGCATGGTCGTCTCTCGTGGGTTGTCGTTATCTGAAGGCAACAGGGCTTGGCCTTGTGCCGCTTTTGTCCCGCGATTATAGGACAAAAAGCGACAAAATATAACGGTCGTGCTTTTTGTTGCGTCGTTGGGAAATATTCAGGAAATTATTTATATGATTTACTGTCTTTCCCCGACCATGTGCTATGTTTTCCACAAAGCCTGGTGCAAAACAGGCCAGCAGGCGTTACCGGGGGCGTCTTGCAGACCGGCTCAGCCGGAGGGGCCAAGCCCGACTTTCATTCGTCGTCTTTTGCCGTAGGGGGGAATCATGCAACACTTTGATCTCGTCAATGTCCTCATCATCATTCTGGCCGCTGTCGCACTGATCGGGGGCGCGGTGCTGCACAAGCGCGCACTGAAAAAGTCCCTGATCAATGCCGACAAGCTGGCAGTGCGCCGTTTGCGTCGTTATCGCCAGCAATGAAGACGGGCGCGGGCGGAGCTGCTACCGTGCTGGTAGCAGGGCTGGCGTAGTCTTCGTGCGTGCTTTTTCCACTTCGCACGGCAGTGCACTGTGCAGCAGGCGTTCGCGATGCCATGTGCGGGGGCTACTGCGCTGTAGGGTATCCGTGCCGTCCTGATTGTCCGCTTCTGCTGGCCAGTGGCCATCGCCTGTAGTGATCTGCCGTAGATCCGGTGTCTTCCCGCGTTTTGTCCGGGCAGTGCAGTGCGTACGGGCAGCTCGGATTCATCTCGGCGATTGCACCGCCGGTCAGATACGGATGATGCGCGCCCCGTGCGTAGGGGATCTTCACCTGTGCATAAATTAACAGCTGCGCCTGGCAGCCGGACAGGCTGTGCATAAATCTAAGTGTTTATTTTCGGCGAGGGCGGTGGGATGCGGGTTGGCGGCCGATTTGGACTCTTGAATCTAATGGTCGCCATGCAACGCAAGGTCTGACTGGCGATAAAAGGCCGTCACATGGCCGAATGAACGGCATGGGATTTTCACCTGTGCATAAATTAACAGCGGGCTCGGGCGATTCAGCGCAGTAAGTCCATGTGCTCTGTGGAGAATCAGCCGCGTCACTCGTGCCGCTGTATAGGCGGTTTCGGGGCGATATGAAGGAAACGGCCTCTTGCAGCCTGTTGGCGGCCCTCGCGGCGCGCGGCCTGTGGAAATGTTGAAGGAATGCGCGGTTTGACGAGCGCCGATCCTGGCGGATGGCGGGAGTCAGGTTCGCCATCACCCTAAACCTTGATGCTGGCATCCTCAACTCAGCAGCGAACTCCCGGATCAGTGACCAGCCCTGGATTCTGCACGGGTCAGCATGCGCACAAACCGTTCGCCCAAAGCAAAAACCCTCGCTACTTGCGTAACGAGGGTTTTTGGGGGTAACAAGCCTGACGATGACCTACTTTCACACTGGTTGCAGCACTATCATCGGCGCGAAGTCGTTTCACGGTCCTGTTCGGGATGGGAAGGGGTGGTACCAACTTGCTATAGTCATCAGGCATAACTTGTAAAGTCAGTTGCTCTCGATGGAGCAGCAACTGACCCAAACTGGAAGAAGTATTTAGTAGATTCTTGGGTGTGATGCACTAGGGCAAACACAATATATGCTCAACCTGTCTATAACAGAGCTAATGTTATAGGAACAAGCCGCACGGGCAATTAGTATCAGTTAGCTTAACGCATTACTGCGCTTCCACACCTGACCTATCAACGTCCTGGTCTCGAACGACCCTTTAGGGGAATCTAGTTCCCGGGAAGTCTCATCTCAAGGCGAGTTTCCCGCTTAGATGCTTTCAGCGGTTATCTCTTCCGAACTTAGCTACTCGGCAATGCCACTGGCGTGACAACCGATACACCAGAGGTTCGTCCACTCCGGTCCTCTCGTACTAGGAGCAGCCCCCTTCAAACTTCCAACGCCCACGGCAGATAGGGACCAAACTGTCTCACGACGTTTTAAACCCAGCTCACGTACCACTTTAAATGGCGAACAGCCATACCCTTGGGACCGGCTACAGCCCCAGGATGTGATGAGCCGACATCGAGGTGCCAAACTCCCCCGTCGATATGAACTCTTGGGAGGAATCAGCCTGTTATCCCCAGAGTACCTTTTATCCGTTGAGCGATGGCCCTTCCATACAGAACCACCGGATCACTATGTCCTACTTTCGTACCTGCTCGACTTGTCAGTCTCGCAGTTAAGCACGCTTATGCCATTGCACTATTAGCACGATGTCCGACCGTACCTAGCGTACCTTCGAACTCCTCCGTTACACTTTGGGAGGAGACCGCCCCAGTCAAACTGCCTACCATGCACTGTCCCCGATCCGGATAACGGACCAAGGTTAGAACCTCAAACAAACCAGGGTGGTATTTCAAGGTCGGCTCCACAGAAACTAGCGTTCCTGCTTCAAAGCCTCCCACCTATCCTACACAGATTGGTTCAAAGTCCAATGCAAAGCTACAGTAAAGGTTCATGGGGTCTTTCCGTCTAGCCGCGGGTAGATTGCATCATCACAAACATTTCAACTTCGCTGAGTCTCGGGAGGAGACAGTGTGGCCATCGTTACGCCATTCGTGCAGGTCGGAACTTACCCGACAAGGAATTTCGCTACCTTAGGACCGTTATAGTTACGGCCGCCGTTTACTGGGACTTCAATCAAGAGCTTGCACCCCATCATTTAATCTTCCAGCACCGGGCAGGCGTCACACCCTATACGTCCACTTTCGTGTTTGCAGAGTGCTGTGTTTTTATTAAACAGTCGCAGCCACCATTTTATTGCAACCCTTTTGTCCTTCTGGCGCAGGCCAGTCAAACTACTTGGGCGTACCTTATCCCGAAGTTACGGTACCAATTTGCCGAGTTCCTTCTCCCGAGTTCTCTCAAGCGCCTTAGAATACTCATCTCGCCCACCTGTGTCGGTTTGCGGTACGGTCTCGTTAGACTGAAGCTTAGAGGCTTTTCTTGGAACCACTTCCGATTGCTTCGCGAACAAGTTCGCTCGTCTCATACCCTTGAATTACGCTGCCGGATTTGCCTAACAGCCTTCTTCGATACAAAAACCGGGACATCCAACACCCGGACAACCTTCCGCGATCCGTCCCCCCATCGCATCTAACGACGGTGCAGGAATATTAACCTGCTTCCCATCAGCTACGCATCTCTGCCTCGCCTTAGGGGCCGACTCACCCTGCTCCGATGAACGTTGAACAGGAAACCTTGGGCTTACGGCGTGCGGGCTTTTCACCCGCATTATCGCTACTCATGTCAGCATTCGCACTTCTGATACCTCCAGCATCCTTTACAAGACACCTTCACAGGCTTACAGAACGCTCTCCTACCATATCCTTACGGATATCCGCAGCTTCGGTGACTGGCTTAGCCCCGTTACATCTTCCGCGCAGGACGACTCGATCAGTGAGCTATTACGCTTTCTTTAAAGGATGGCTGCTTCTAAGCCAACCTCCTGACTGTTTTAGCCTTCCCACTTCGTTTTCCACTTAGCCAATCTTTGGGACCTTAGCTGGCGGTCTGGGTTGTTTCCCTCTTGACGTCGGACGTTAGCACCCGGCGTCTGTCTCCCAAGCTCGCACTCATCGGTATTCGGAGTTTGCAATGGTTTGGTAAGTCGCGATGACCCCCTAGCCATAACAGTGCTCTACCCCCGATGGTGATACTTGAGGCACTACCTAAATAGTTTTCGGAGAGAACCAGCTATTTCCAGATTTGTTTAGCCTTTCACCCCTATCCACAGCTCATCCCCTAATTTTTCAACATTAGTGGGTTCGGTCCTCCAGTGCGTGTTACCGCACCTTCAACCTGGCCATGGATAGATCATCTGGTTTCGGGTCTACACCCAGCGACTGAACGCCCTATTCGGACTCGATTTCTCTGCGCCTTCCCTATTCGGTTAAGCTTGCCACTGAATGTAAGTCGCTGACCCATTATACAAAAGGTACGCAGTCACCCCTTACGAGGCTCCTACTGTTTGTATGCACACGGTTTCAGGATCTATTTCACTCCCCTTCCGGGGTTCTTTTCGCCTTTCCCTCACGGTACTGGTTCACTATCGGTCGATTACGAGTATTTAGCCTTGGAGGATGGTCCCCCCATATTCAGACAGGATTTCACGTGTCCCGCCCTACTTGTCGCAAGCCTAGTTCCACACCATCGATTTCGCATACGGGGCTATCACCCACTATGGCCGGACTTTCCATTCCGTTTTGCTATCGTTGATGCTAAATCTTGCAGGCTGATCCCATTTCGCTCGCCACTACTTTGGGAATCTCGGTTGATTTCTTTTCCTGTAGCTACTTAGATGTTTCAGTTCGCCACGTTCGCTTCGTTACCCTATGTATTCAGATAACGATGACCTTACGGCCGGGTTTCCCCATTCGGAAATCTGCGGATCAAAGCTTGTTTGCCAGCTCCCCGCAGCTTATCGCAAGCTACTACGTCCTTCATCGCCTGTAATCGCCAAGGCATCCACCATGTGCACTTATTCGCTTGTTCCTATAACGTTAGCCTCTTTTACAAGAGCGTTATATGAAGCGTTGAGTTTTAGCGTTTGCCGTATTCCAAAGTAAGTCTTCTAATTGCTAAGATCACTTCGTAATACTTTGATTGATACAATCACACCCATTTTTACTTTCGCAAGAACCGTAGTCCTGGCGATCGTTTAAATGAATCTTTACTTCTTCCAGATTGTTAAAGAACAAAAACAGCCATTGATCGTAAAAGATCAAACCTAAATCGCTACGTCATACACGCTGACTTAGGTTTGACATTTCTTGGTGGAGGTTGACGGGATCGAACCGACGACCCCCTGCTTGCAAAGCAGGTGCTCTCCCAGCTGAGCTAAACCCCCGAAACCTTGGTGGGTCTGGTTGGGCTCGAACCAACGACCCCCGCGTTATCAACACGGTGCTCTAACCAGCTGAGCTACAGACCCGCTTGGATCAGTATCAGTAGCCAGTCGATGACCTTGTGTCACAGACCGCGCTTCACCAAATAACTGTTCTTAATTTACAGCCGATAAGTGTGGACGCTTAACTTCGTGCGCACTCTAGAAAGGAGGTGATCCAGCCGCACCTTCCGATACGGCTACCTTGTTACGACTTCACCCCAGTCACGAATCCTACCGTGGTGAGCGCCCTCCTTGCGGTTAGGCTACCCACTTCTGGTAAAACCCGCTCCCATGGTGTGACGGGCGGTGTGTACAAGACCCGGGAACGTATTCACCGCGACATGCTGATCCGCGATTACTAGCGATTCCAACTTCATGGAGTCGAGTTGCAGACTCCAATCCGGACTACGATACACTTTCTGGGATTAGCTCCCCCTCGCGGGTTGGCGGCCCTCTGTATGTACCATTGTATGACGTGTGAAGCCCTACCCATAAGGGCCATGAGGACTTGACGTCATCCCCACCTTCCTCCGGTTTGTCACCGGCAGTCTCATTAGAGTGCCCTTTCGTAGCAACTAATGACAAGGGTTGCGCTCGTTGCGGGACTTAACCCAACATCTCACGACACGAGCTGACGACAGCCATGCAGCACCTGTGTGATGGTTCTCTTTCGAGCACTCCCAAATCTCTTCGGGATTCCATCCATGTCAAGGGTAGGTAAGGTTTTTCGCGTTGCATCGAATTAATCCACATCATCCACCGCTTGTGCGGGTCCCCGTCAATTCCTTTGAGTTTTAATCTTGCGACCGTACTCCCCAGGCGGTCTACTTCACGCGTTAGCTGCGTTACCAAGTCAATTAAGACCCGACAACTAGTAGACATCGTTTAGGGCGTGGACTACCAGGGTATCTAATCCTGTTTGCTCCCCACGCTTTCGTGCATGAGCGTCAGTGTTATCCCAGGGGGCTGCCTTCGCCATCGGTATTCCTCCACATATCTACGCATTTCACTGCTACACGTGGAATTCTACCCCCCTCTGACACACTCTAGCCGTGCAGTCACAAATGCAATTCCCAGGTTGAGCCCGGGGATTTCACATCTGTCTTACACAACCGCCTGCGCACGCTTTACGCCCAGTAATTCCGATTAACGCTTGCACCCTACGTATTACCGCGGCTGCTGGCACGTAGTTAGCCGGTGCTTATTCTTCAGGTACCGTCATTAGTTCTGGATATTAGCCAAAACCGTTTCTTCCCTGACAAAAGAGCTTTACAACCCGAAGGCCTTCTTCACTCACGCGGCATTGCTGGATCAGGGTTGCCCCCATTGTCCAAAATTCCCCACTGCTGCCTCCCGTAGGAGTCTGGGCCGTGTCTCAGTCCCAGTGTGGCTGGTCGTCCTCTCAGACCAGCTACTGATCGTCGCCTTGGTAGGCTTTTACCCCACCAACTAGCTAATCAGATATCGGCCGCTCCAGGAGCATGAGGTCTTGCGATCCCCCACTTTCATCCGTAGATCGTATGCGGTATTAGCTAATCTTTCGACTAGTTATCCCCCACTCTAGGGCACGTTCCGATATATTACTCACCCGTTCGCCACTCGCCATCAGGAGCAAGCTCCTATGCTGCCGTTCGACTTGCATGTGTAAGGCATGCCGCCAGCGTTCAATCTGAGCCAGGATCAAACTCTTTAGTTTAATCTCTGTTTTGTGCCATTTCTGGCTACCCCGAAGGGCATCGCTCTCTCAAAATACTGACAGGTAATTTCTTGCGAACTTACCTATATTTCTTGTGAGCATTTAATATTTAAAGTTTCCAGAACCAAGGCTCTGTCGCACTTCATTAAACGCCCACGCTTATCGGCTGTTAATTTTTAAAGATCTGTCTGCCGCAAACGCGCTTGGCGCTGTTTGCATCGCTGCGAATCGTTTTGTTCGTCAGCAGCAGAGAAACGAGATTATGTAGCAGTTTGCTTATCGCGTCAACTACTTTTTTGCGATTCGCTTTAAATTTTTTCGTCTCGCTTAACTTCCGCTTCGACTACTTCCATTTAAAACGCCTTACAACCTGCTTCACACCTCTTTGCTTGCCGGTTCAGCTTGGTTTGCTTTTCAGCTCCGATCACTAACCCGGCCAGCTCGATTAAGACTCACTGATATTTCATGGTCTTGCACGTATACTTAAAAGCAAAAACCCTCGCTACTTGCGTAACGAGGGTTTTTGGGGGTAACAAGCCTGACGATGACCTACTTTCACACTGGTTGCAGCACTATCATCGGCGCGAAGTCGTTTCACGGTCCTGTTCGGGATGGGAAGGGGTGGTACCAACTTGCTATAGTCATCAGGCATAACTTGTAAAGTCAGTTGCTCTCGATGGAGCAGCAACTGACCCAAACTGGAAGAAGTATTTAGTAGATTCTTGGGTGTGATGCACTAGGGCAAACACAATATATGCTCAACCTGTCTATAACAGAGCTAATGTTATAGGAACAAGCCGCACGGGCAATTAGTATCAGTTAGCTTAACGCATTACTGCGCTTCCACACCTGACCTATCAACGTCCTGGTCTCGAACGACCCTTTAGGGGAATCTAGTTCCCGGGAAGTCTCATCTCAAGGCGAGTTTCCCGCTTAGATGCTTTCAGCGGTTATCTCTTCCGAACTTAGCTACTCGGCAATGCCACTGGCGTGACAACCGATACACCAGAGGTTCGTCCACTCCGGTCCTCTCGTACTAGGAGCAGCCCCCTTCAAACTTCCAACGCCCACGGCAGATAGGGACCAAACTGTCTCACGACGTTTTAAACCCAGCTCACGTACCACTTTAAATGGCGAACAGCCATACCCTTGGGACCGGCTACAGCCCCAGGATGTGATGAGCCGACATCGAGGTGCCAAACTCCCCCGTCGATATGAACTCTTGGGAGGAATCAGCCTGTTATCCCCAGAGTACCTTTTATCCGTTGAGCGATGGCCCTTCCATACAGAACCACCGGATCACTATGTCCTACTTTCGTACCTGCTCGACTTGTCAGTCTCGCAGTTAAGCACGCTTATGCCATTGCACTATTAGCACGATGTCCGACCGTACCTAGCGTACCTTCGAACTCCTCCGTTACACTTTGGGAGGAGACCGCCCCAGTCAAACTGCCTACCATGCACTGTCCCCGATCCGGATAACGGACCAAGGTTAGAACCTCAAACAAACCAGGGTGGTATTTCAAGGTCGGCTCCACAGAAACTAGCGTTCCTGCTTCAAAGCCTCCCACCTATCCTACACAGATTGGTTCAAAGTCCAATGCAAAGCTACAGTAAAGGTTCATGGGGTCTTTCCGTCTAGCCGCGGGTAGATTGCATCATCACAAACATTTCAACTTCGCTGAGTCTCGGGAGGAGACAGTGTGGCCATCGTTACGCCATTCGTGCAGGTCGGAACTTACCCGACAAGGAATTTCGCTACCTTAGGACCGTTATAGTTACGGCCGCCGTTTACTGGGACTTCAATCAAGAGCTTGCACCCCATCATTTAATCTTCCAGCACCGGGCAGGCGTCACACCCTATACGTCCACTTTCGTGTTTGCAGAGTGCTGTGTTTTTATTAAACAGTCGCAGCCACCATTTTATTGCAACCCTTTTGTCCTTCTGGCGCAGGCCAGTCAAACTACTTGGGCGTACCTTATCCCGAAGTTACGGTACCAATTTGCCGAGTTCCTTCTCCCGAGTTCTCTCAAGCGCCTTAGAATACTCATCTCGCCCACCTGTGTCGGTTTGCGGTACGGTCTCGTTAGACTGAAGCTTAGAGGCTTTTCTTGGAACCACTTCCGATTGCTTCGCGAACAAGTTCGCTCGTCTCATACCCTTGAATTACGCTGCCGGATTTGCCTAACAGCCTTCTTCGATACAAAAACCGGGACATCCAACACCCGGACAACCTTCCGCGATCCGTCCCCCCATCGCATCTAACGACGGTGCAGGAATATTAACCTGCTTCCCATCAGCTACGCATCTCTGCCTCGCCTTAGGGGCCGACTCACCCTGCTCCGATGAACGTTGAACAGGAAACCTTGGGCTTACGGCGTGCGGGCTTTTCACCCGCATTATCGCTACTCATGTCAGCATTCGCACTTCTGATACCTCCAGCATCCTTTACAAGACACCTTCACAGGCTTACAGAACGCTCTCCTACCATATCCTTACGGATATCCGCAGCTTCGGTGACTGGCTTAGCCCCGTTACATCTTCCGCGCAGGACGACTCGATCAGTGAGCTATTACGCTTTCTTTAAAGGATGGCTGCTTCTAAGCCAACCTCCTGACTGTTTTAGCCTTCCCACTTCGTTTTCCACTTAGCCAATCTTTGGGACCTTAGCTGGCGGTCTGGGTTGTTTCCCTCTTGACGTCGGACGTTAGCACCCGGCGTCTGTCTCCCAAGCTCGCACTCATCGGTATTCGGAGTTTGCAATGGTTTGGTAAGTCGCGATGACCCCCTAGCCATAACAGTGCTCTACCCCCGATGGTGATACTTGAGGCACTACCTAAATAGTTTTCGGAGAGAACCAGCTATTTCCAGATTTGTTTAGCCTTTCACCCCTATCCACAGCTCATCCCCTAATTTTTCAACATTAGTGGGTTCGGTCCTCCAGTGCGTGTTACCGCACCTTCAACCTGGCCATGGATAGATCATCTGGTTTCGGGTCTACACCCAGCGACTGAACGCCCTATTCGGACTCGATTTCTCTGCGCCTTCCCTATTCGGTTAAGCTTGCCACTGAATGTAAGTCGCTGACCCATTATACAAAAGGTACGCAGTCACCCCTTACGAGGCTCCTACTGTTTGTATGCACACGGTTTCAGGATCTATTTCACTCCCCTTCCGGGGTTCTTTTCGCCTTTCCCTCACGGTACTGGTTCACTATCGGTCGATTACGAGTATTTAGCCTTGGAGGATGGTCCCCCCATATTCAGACAGGATTTCACGTGTCCCGCCCTACTTGTCGCAAGCCTAGTTCCACACCATCGATTTCGCATACGGGGCTATCACCCACTATGGCCGGACTTTCCATTCCGTTTTGCTATCGTTGATGCTAAATCTTGCAGGCTGATCCCATTTCGCTCGCCACTACTTTGGGAATCTCGGTTGATTTCTTTTCCTGTAGCTACTTAGATGTTTCAGTTCGCCACGTTCGCTTCGTTACCCTATGTATTCAGATAACGATGACCTTACGGCCGGGTTTCCCCATTCGGAAATCTGCGGATCAAAGCTTGTTTGCCAGCTCCCCGCAGCTTATCGCAAGCTACTACGTCCTTCATCGCCTGTAATCGCCAAGGCATCCACCATGTGCACTTATTCGCTTGTTCCTATAACGTTAGCCTCTTTTACAAGAGCGTTATATGAAGCGTTGAGTTTTAGCGTTTGCCGTATTCCAAAGTAAGTCTTCTAATTGCTAAGATCACTTCGTAATACTTTGATTGATACAATCACACCCATTTTTACTTTCGCAAGAACCGTAGTCCTGGCGATCGTTTAAATGAATCTTTACTTCTTCCAGATTGTTAAAGAACAAAAACAGCCATTGATCGTAAAAGATCAAACCTAAATCGCTACGTCATACACGCTGACTTAGGTTTGACATTTCTTGGTGGAGGTTGACGGGATCGAACCGACGACCCCCTGCTTGCAAAGCAGGTGCTCTCCCAGCTGAGCTAAACCCCCGAAACCTTGGTGGGTCTGGTTGGGCTCGAACCAACGACCCCCGCGTTATCAACACGGTGCTCTAACCAGCTGAGCTACAGACCCGCTTGGATCAGTATCAGTAGCCAGTCGATGACCTTGTGTCACAGACCGCGCTTCACCAAATAACTGTTCTTAATTTACAGCCGATAAGTGTGGACGCTTAACTTCGTGCGCACTCTAGAAAGGAGGTGATCCAGCCGCACCTTCCGATACGGCTACCTTGTTACGACTTCACCCCAGTCACGAATCCTACCGTGGTGAGCGCCCTCCTTGCGGTTAGGCTACCCACTTCTGGTAAAACCCGCTCCCATGGTGTGACGGGCGGTGTGTACAAGACCCGGGAACGTATTCACCGCGACATGCTGATCCGCGATTACTAGCGATTCCAACTTCATGGAGTCGAGTTGCAGACTCCAATCCGGACTACGATACACTTTCTGGGATTAGCTCCCCCTCGCGGGTTGGCGGCCCTCTGTATGTACCATTGTATGACGTGTGAAGCCCTACCCATAAGGGCCATGAGGACTTGACGTCATCCCCACCTTCCTCCGGTTTGTCACCGGCAGTCTCATTAGAGTGCCCTTTCGTAGCAACTAATGACAAGGGTTGCGCTCGTTGCGGGACTTAACCCAACATCTCACGACACGAGCTGACGACAGCCATGCAGCACCTGTGTGATGGTTCTCTTTCGAGCACTCCCAAATCTCTTCGGGATTCCATCCATGTCAAGGGTAGGTAAGGTTTTTCGCGTTGCATCGAATTAATCCACATCATCCACCGCTTGTGCGGGTCCCCGTCAATTCCTTTGAGTTTTAATCTTGCGACCGTACTCCCCAGGCGGTCTACTTCACGCGTTAGCTGCGTTACCAAGTCAATTAAGACCCGACAACTAGTAGACATCGTTTAGGGCGTGGACTACCAGGGTATCTAATCCTGTTTGCTCCCCACGCTTTCGTGCATGAGCGTCAGTGTTATCCCAGGGGGCTGCCTTCGCCATCGGTATTCCTCCACATATCTACGCATTTCACTGCTACACGTGGAATTCTACCCCCCTCTGACACACTCTAGCCGTGCAGTCACAAATGCAATTCCCAGGTTGAGCCCGGGGATTTCACATCTGTCTTACACAACCGCCTGCGCACGCTTTACGCCCAGTAATTCCGATTAACGCTTGCACCCTACGTATTACCGCGGCTGCTGGCACGTAGTTAGCCGGTGCTTATTCTTCAGGTACCGTCATTAGTTCTGGATATTAGCCAAAACCGTTTCTTCCCTGACAAAAGAGCTTTACAACCCGAAGGCCTTCTTCACTCACGCGGCATTGCTGGATCAGGGTTGCCCCCATTGTCCAAAATTCCCCACTGCTGCCTCCCGTAGGAGTCTGGGCCGTGTCTCAGTCCCAGTGTGGCTGGTCGTCCTCTCAGACCAGCTACTGATCGTCGCCTTGGTAGGCTTTTACCCCACCAACTAGCTAATCAGATATCGGCCGCTCCAGGAGCATGAGGTCTTGCGATCCCCCACTTTCATCCGTAGATCGTATGCGGTATTAGCTAATCTTTCGACTAGTTATCCCCCACTCTAGGGCACGTTCCGATATATTACTCACCCGTTCGCCACTCGCCATCAGGAGCAAGCTCCTATGCTGCCGTTCGACTTGCATGTGTAAGGCATGCCGCCAGCGTTCAATCTGAGCCAGGATCAAACTCTTTAGTTTAATCTCTGTTTTGTGCCATTTCTGGCTACCCCGAAGGGCATCGCTCTCTCAAAATACTGACAGGTAATTTCTTGCGAACTTACCTATATTTCTTGTGAGCATTTAATATTTAAAGTTTCCAGAACCAAGGCTCTGTCGCACTTCATTAAACGCCCACGCTTATCGGCTGTTAATTTTTAAAGATCTGTCTGCCGCAAACGCGCTTGGCGCTGTTTGCATCGCTGCGAATCGTTTTGTTCGTCAGCAGCAGAGAAACGAGATTATGTAGCAGTTTGCTTATCGCGTCAACTACTTTTTTGCGATTCGCTTTAAATTTTTTCGTCTCGCTTAACTTCCGCTTCGACTACTTCCATTTAAAACGCCTTACAACCTGCTTCACTACTCCTTGCTTCGCCGACCTTTGTCGCTCTGTTTTTCAACTTCGCTTCGTGTGTCGCGTCAGCAGGGGGCGAACTATAGCAACGCTCTTCATACCGCGCAAGCACTTTTTAAAAAATAATCGAAAATAATTTAGAACGATACCCTCGCCACACCCATCCATCTCTCGTAAAGCCTTGCCGGACAAGCTTTTCAGCAGATTCACGAAAACCTTAAAAGCAAAAAGAAACCGGACCATCCCTAACGGGATGGCCCGGTTTCTTTTCTGATCCGCCTTATCCAGCCTTTACCGTCAGATCGCTTTTCACATCACGCACACCCTCAACTCCCGCAACCAGCTGCAATGCATGCTGACCCAATTCCGCACTGGGTACCGATCCCTTCAGGGTAACCACGCCATCCTTGGTGACAACATTGATCTTCATGGACGAAACCTGCTTGTCCTCCAGCAGCGCCGCCTTCACCTTGGCCGTGATCACGGCGTCATCGATATAGGCGCCAGCCTTCTGCGCGCTCGGCGCATCGGCCGCCTGTACGACGGGGACAGCTGCGATGAACAAACCGGCAGCCAGCAGGGGCGCGACGAATGAAGTCTTTTTCATGGTGTTCTCCTAAGGATAATCATCTGGACTACATGCCCTACACGTAGCTTATATATAGAGCAATTCTTGCCCGCTATTAGGCAAGCCACATGCCACCATCCAATTTCCGCTATGAAATCAACGGGTTAGAGGATTTTTGCGGTACAAGTCTTCACCTGATCAGCTTGAAAACTGCCCATTTACGTCGTTTGGGCACGACGCGCCCTACCCGCTCTTCCTGCAAGTCCTTGATTTCAAATGACTCCCTCCTGTCGCTCCAGCACGACGGGCTCCTCGCCACCACGGAAGCGGCGCGGATCCAGGCCGTTCTTCTGCAGCAGGCGATAGAACTCGGTGCGATTGCGATCCGCCAGCCGGGCCGCATCTGACACATTGCCATCGGTCAGCTTCAACAGTCGCACCAGGTAATCGCGCTCGAACTTCTGTTTGGCCTCCGCATAACGCAGCAGGTCCAGCGTCGGCACCCGCAAGGCGCGCTGCACCAGGGACGCCGGGATCAGCGGCGCGGTCGACAGCGCGCACACCTGTTCCACCACATTGAAGAGCTGGCGCACATTGCCGGGCCAGTGCGCCAGACTCAGTACTTCCAGCGCATCGGGCGCAAACCCGGTCAGGCGCTTGGGCGAGCGGGCGGCGATGGTCTTGAGGAAATGATTGGCCAGCAGGGCGATATCCTCACGCCTCTCTTCCAGCGGCGGCAGGCTGAGCGTGACCACATTGAGCCGGTAATACAGGTCCGCGCGGAAGTGGCCCTGGTTCATGGCCGCCTCGAGGTCGCGGTGGGTCGCCGAGATCACGCGCACGTCGACCTCTGCCGGCTGGTTGGCGCCGACCTGGCGTACGGTCTTTTCCTGCAGTACGCGCAAAAGCTTGACCTGCAAGGGAAGCGGCATATCGCCAATTTCGTCGAGAAACAGGGTGCCGCCGTCGGCCGCCTGGAACAAACCTTCACGATGCTCCACAGCGCCCGTAAATGCGCCTTTCACGTGACCGAACAATTCGGACTCCAGCAACTGCTCCGGGATGGCGCCGCAATTGACAGCGACAAAGGGCTTGCCGGCGCGCGCACTGGCGCGGTGGATGGCGCGGGCCAGCACCTCCTTGCCGGTCCCGCTGTCACCCCGGATCAGGATGCTGGCATCCGAGGCCGCCACCAGCCGCGCCTCGGCCAGCAGCTCATCGATGCGCTGGCTGCGGCTGATGATGTCGGCGCGCCAGGCTTCCTCGGCTGCCTCCTGAGGTGGCGCGGACAGGCTCAGGGCCTGGGCCACCTTGTCCAGCAGCACGTGGCCATCAAAGGGCTTGGTCAGATAGGCGAAGGCGCCCTGGGTGGTGGCCTCGACGGCATCAGGGATGGTGCCGTGGGCCGTCAGCAGGATCACTGGCAAGGCGGGATAGCGGCTGCGGATCTCGGCAAAGAGCGCCAGTCCATCCATACCGGGCAGCCGCACATCGGTGACGACCAGCGCCGGCAAGGCAATGGCCAGCTGGGCCAGGGCGGCCTCGGCGCTTTCCACGGCCAGGATGCGGTAGCCGCTGGCATTGAGGCGCAGCGTCAACAGGCGCAACAGGTCGGGATCATCGTCGACCAGCATCAGGGGGGCAGTCTTTCCCATCGGGACTCCAGTTCCAGTAAAGGGAACGGCCCCGACGGGGTGGCGCAGCGCCAGGTCCAGGGTCTTCAGGGACTCAGGTCACTTGCCACCAGCCGGCAGGGTCCGTTCGATGTTCTTGAGAGCCTCGAGCTTGTCGTTGAGCTGATCGACCTTGCGCTGCGCTTCCTTCAGTTGCACCGAGGTCTTCTCGGCACCGTCGGCCACGCGGCGCAGGTCGGAATAATGACCAACCAGCAACTGCACCAGAGGCTTGAGCTTCTCCGCTTCGACGCTGCGATCGGCCATGACGTTCCATAGTTGCGCTTCGGCCTTGGCCAGATCGATGGCATCGCGGGTCAAGGACAGCGCCATGGCACGCCGCACGCTGGTGGCCGGGCCGGCCGGATAAGTGTTGATGCGCGCCAGCTCACGGCCCAGCTCGGCCGGCGACATCTTGCGCAGCTGCACGTTGTAAGCCAGCAGCTCGTCGATGTTGCTGGTCGACTGGATCAGTTGCACGGTGGCGGTCGGCGCCGGCTGCTGGGCCGCGCAGGCGGCCAGCAGGACGGCACAGGCCAGGATCAGGATCTTATTTTTCATCAGGCAACTCGATTCGGAAATGCGCCCCGCCCTCGCGCGGGACCAGATAGACCTTACCGCTATGCGCCTGCACGTATTCGCGCACCACGGACAGGCCGATGCCGTTTCCGCGGCGGGCGCCGGAAGGTTGGTGCAGCCCCTGGTAGAAAGGTTCGAAGATGCGCGCCGCATCGGTGGGGGCCACGCCCGGTCCCTGGTCCAGGCATTCCACGCGCACCGTGCCGGGCGCCTCGCTCAACAGGAAGCGGATGAAACCACCCTGGGGGCTGAAGCGCACCGCATTGGACAACAGGTTGGCCAGCACGATGGCCATCTTCTCGGGATCGACCACCACGGTGCGGGCCGCGCCCTCGATCTCCACTTTCAGCTCGCGCGCCATCCACTGCAGACGCTGATCATCGATGACCTTATGCAGCAGCGCGCGCAGGTCCACCGGCACCGGATGGATACGCTGGGCATCGAAGGACACCTCGTTATAGCGCAGCAGGTCCTCGATCTGGGTCTGCAGCGACTGGGTATTCTGGCGCAGGATGTGGGCGATCTCGCGCTGATTGTCGGTCAGTTGCCCGGCCACGCCATCGTCCAGCAGGGCCGCGCCTTCGCACAAGGCGGCCAGCGGGGTCTTCAATTCATGGGACACGTGGCGCAGGAAGCGCGATTTTTCCGCTTCCAGATCAGCCAGCCGCTGGCGCAGCCAGTCCAGCTGCTGGCCCAGGCGGCGGATGTCGGCCGGGCCGCGCACATCGATGGGCTGGTCGAAACGATTGTCACCCAGACGCCCGATGGCCTGCTCCAGCCGCGCCATCGGGCGCGACAGCCAGAGCCCGAAGCAGAACGCCAGCAAGACCGCCAGCACGATGGCCCCCACCACCTGGGCCGTGAGCAGCTGGCGCTGCTGCTCCAGCGCGGCCGACAGGGAATTGTTGCGGCGATCCACCTCGCGCCGGCTCTCCAGCGCGATACGCTCGTTGAGCGCGGGCAGGCGGGCAAAGTCTTGGAACAGCCTGGCCTGCTCGCCCTTGTCCTTGCGCGAGTCGGCCGCCAGCACGCCGGCCGCTTCGTCCACGGACACACTCCACTGACTGAACAGATCGCGCGGCGCCATCGGCAGCGAATCGGACAATTCACCCAAAGCCTGGCGCGCCTGTTCACGCGCCTCGTTGAACCGTTCCTGGAAGGCCGGGTCGTCCAGCACCAGGTACTGGCGCGCACTGCGCTCCATGGCCACGGTCCGCTCGGCCAGGCGCTGTGCAGATTCGGTCAGCTGCACCGCCTGGCGCGCGGTCTCGCGACTGTTGGCCGACATGCGGTCCAGCGTGAACAGGGCGTGGATGGAGGCGCCGCTCAAGAGCGCGGCGATCAGCAGGAAAGCCGCCAGCAGTAATTGCCGGAAAGACAGACCCAGATAGCCGGGCCTGGATGCGGCCGACGACTGGGATGGATGAATATGCTCGATGGCGTTGAACATGCGATTGATCTCGGTCCCTCAAGACTTGCTGCGTTATCCGGCTGGCAGCGCAGCCCTCCGGCCCGGAACATGCCGACAGCGGGCGTCGGCCACCATGTCGCGGGCACACATTGTAATCATTTGTCGCCTGGGCCGCGAAGTGGCCGCATTTCTTCATGGCAACCCCGTGCGCGGCCGGGGATGCGACCGCGCGCGCGGCCTCAGTCTTGCGGACCGAGGAAATCCAGCAGCATCAGGGCGACCACCTTGGTGGCCTTCCTGAGATCGTCCAGGGACAGGTTCTCGTCGGCCTGCTTGGCGTTGGATTCCATGAGCGTACGCGGACCGGCACCGAACAGCACCACCGGAATGCCGGCTTCACCATAGAGGCGGGCATCGGTATAGAGCGCCGAGCCATTGGTGGTGAGCGTCTCGCCCATGACCTCACGGGCATTGCGCAAGAGGCTCTCGACCAGCTTCTCGTGGCCGGGCAGCGGGCGCAGCGCGCGCGCCAGCAGCAGGCGGCGGATCTCCACGCGAATGCCCGGCAGGCCGGCCACCGCATCCTCGATCAGCTTGCGCACGCCGGCCTCGACCTGCGCCGGATCTTCTTCGGGAATCATGCGGCGATCCATCTTCAGCACCACCTTGCCCGGCACCACATTGGTATTGGTACCGCCATCGATGCGACCGACGATCATGGTCGGATGGCTGATCCCGGCAATGGCGGAGCGGATCTCCTTCAAGCCCGGCAGCGCGCCATAGATGGCATTGAGAATGGCATTGGCCGCCTGCAGGGCATCATGGCCGGTCTCGGGCATGGAGCCGTGGGTCGCACGGCCATGCACGGTCACCTCGAACTGCAGGCAGGCGTTGTGCGCGGTCACCACGTTGTAGCTGAAGCCGGCCGCCAGCACATAGTCCGGACGGGTCAGCTTCTGTTCCAGCAGCCAGCCCGGACCGAGCAGGCCGCCGAATTCTTCGTCATAGGTGAAATGCAGCTCCACCCCGCCGCGCAGGGCGGCGCCCAGCGATTCGAGCGCGCGGGTGGCGAAGATGTAGCTGGCGAAGTCGCTCTTGGACACGGCCGAGGCACGGCCATAGATGCGGCCATCGGCCACCTCGCCGCCATACGGATCATGGGTCCAGCCTTCGCCCGGGGGCACCACGTCGCCGTGGGCATTCAGGGCCAGGGTCGGGCCGCCGTCGCCATAGGGACGGCGCACGATCAGGTTGGTGATGCTCTGCATGCCATAGTCGTGCACCTGCGCGGCCGGCACCGAATGCTTCTCGGCCTGCCAGCCCCAGCTCTGCACCAACTCGGCCACCGCATCGGCGTGCGGGGCGTTGTTGCCTGGCGGAGTGTCCGTGGGGATGCGGATGAGCTGCTGGAGCACGCCGACTTCTTCCTCGAAATGCTGATCGATCCATGCGCACAGGCGCTCCGACAACTGCTGTTTGGACATGCTTGCCACTCCGTGATCAAAAGACGCCAGCCGCGCCGGCGCAAACCGCCATCATAGCGCAGCCGCCCGAGGCGCGGACGGCTCCTGCGCGCGCACACGTTCCCCGCTATCATTGCCGGGCGCTGCCCTGCCGGGTAGCGCGATTGATTGCATGATCCCAACGACAACAAGCGGCGGCGCCACCGGCGGCCTGCCTGCATCGCCAGAATCCAACAAACCCATGTCTTCGCAGCCTTCCTCCTCCGGCGCTTCCGATCCTTCCCATCCCATCGTCATCGCCGGCGAGGGCTTGCCGCCCGAGCAGCGCGGCCGCGCCATCCTGGCCCTGGGCATCGCGGTCGGCCTGGCCACGCTCGATACCGCCATCGCCAATACCGCCCTGCCCGCCATGGCGCTGGACCTCAACACCACACCGGCCGCCTCGGTGTGGATCGTCACCGCCTATCAGCTGGCGATGATGGTCGCGCTGCTGCCGCTGGCGGCGCTGGGCGAAATCGTCGGCTATCGCCGCATCTATATCTGGGGACTGGTGCTCTTCACGGCCGCCTCGCTGCTGTGTGCCGTGGCATGGTCGCTGCCCACGCTGGTGATGGCGCGCTTCCTGCAAGGCCTGGGCGGGGCCGGCATCATGAGCGTGAACACCGCGCTGATCCGCTTCATCTATCCGACCCGCTCGCTGGGACGCGGCGTGGGCTTGAATACCCTGATCGTGGCCATTGCCTTCACGGTCGGCCCATCGGTGGCTTCCGGCATCCTCGCCATCGCGCCCTGGCCGTGGCTCTTTGCGGTCAACGTGCCGCTGGGCGTGGCCGCGGTGATCCTGGCCCTGCCCTCGCTGCCGCACACCGCCCTGTCCCCGCATGCCTTCGATTTGCGCAGCGCCGTGCTCAACGCCGCCGCCTTCGGCCTGCTGATCCTGGCCATCGGCGAAGGCGCGCACCGCGCACAGGCCAGCGTGGTCGGGCTGGAACTGGCCGCCGCCATCGTCTGCGGGCTGTTCCTGCTCAAGCGCGAACTGTCGCATCCGGCTCCCATGCTGCCGGTGGATCTGTTCCGCCATCCCATGTTCACGCTCTCGGCCATCACTGCCGTCTGTTCCTTTGCGGCACAAGGTCTGGCCTTCGTCTCGCTGCCCTTCTTCTTCCACCATGACCTGGGCCGCAGCCAGGTCGAGATCGGCCTGTTGATGACGCCCTGGCCGGTGGCCGTGGCCATCATGGCGCCGATTGCCGGGCGCCTCTCCGACCACTACCCGGTCGGCATCCTGGGCGGTGTCGGCCTGGCGATCCTGTGTGCAGGTCTGCTGTCGATGACCTTCATGCCGGCCGCACCCGGCGTGTGGGAAATCAGCTGGCGCATGCTGCTCTGTGGCATGGGTTTCGGTTTCTTCCAGTCGCCCAATCTGAAGGCCCTCATGACCAGCGCCCCGCCGCATCGCAGCGGCGGTGCCTCCGGCATCGTGGCCACGGCGCGCCTGCTGGGACAGAGTGTGGGTGCGGCGCTGGTGGCACTGTGCTTCAACCTGTCCGAGACACAGGGATCGCGTTTTGCCCTGGGTTTCGGTGCGGCATTTGCGGGGGTGGCCTGCATCGCCAGCTTCCTGCGTTTGCTCACCAGAAATCCTTATGCCCCACCGTTGAAAAAATAAGTTTTCATCCCCCTTCCTCACCAGGGCCACCGGCCGGATTCTCAGGCGGTGGCTGCCTCTTTCAGCATTTCGTCAGTGTGACCGATCGCTTCCGGTCAAACATTTTCCGCGCATAAACTTTAGTGGTAAAAAAGGTAAATTTCCTTGCACGGACGACGTGCAAGGTGCATAAGCTGATACCCTTCCATTACTATCGATACGGCAGTCGGGCCAGTTGCGCCGACTGTCCCTGTGCGTGATTCATCAAGAAAACAGGCGTCCATTTCATCAAGGAAATCGAACCGCGTTCAGTACGCTTACCAGCGACAGGTCCAGCCTGAATTCGATATGTTGAAATCCATCGCCTTGGCCCAATTGCGTTTGGGCATGTATGTCCATTCCATCCCGGGCGGATGGATCAATCATCCGTTCTGGCGCAAATCCTTCAAGATCGAAACGCTGGAAGAACTGCAAACCCTGCGCGAGTGTCCGGTGGAAGAAGTCACCATCGATACCACCAAGGGCCGCGACATCGCGCCGGAACACGAACAGAGCGCTGACAGCGAAGACCGCCAGACCCATCCTCGCGCCGAAGGCAACGAAGGCAACAAGGACAGCAGCACCACCGCCGCCGCACGCAAACCGGCCACCCGCACCGAGACGGCGGCCGAGCGCGAACGCGCCGCGCGCATCATCTCGGCGTCCAGGTCCACCGTGCTGACCATGTTCTCGGAAGCGCGCATGGGCAAGACCATCGACATCAAGGATGCCGCCGGCCTGGTGACCGAGATCACCGCCTCGGTGGCGCGCAATGCCGATGCGCTCATCAGCCTGGCGCGCCTGAAGACCGCCGACGACTACACCTACATGCATTCGGTCGCGGTCTGCGCCATGATGATCTCGCTGGCCCACCAGCTGGGCATGCCGCCGGAACAAACCCGGCAGGCCGGCATGGCCGGGCTGCTGCATGATGTGGGCAAGACGGCCGTGCCGCTGGAGATCCTCAACAAACCGGCCAAGCTGACCGATGAAGAGTTCGCCTGCGTGCGCTCGCATCCCTTGCACGGCCACGGCATCCTCAGGCAGATCGATGGCATCGGCGAAGCGGCGTTGGATGTCTCGCTGCATCATCACGAAAAGATCGACGGCACCGGCTATCCCTCCCGCTTGAAGGGCGACGGCATTTCCATCATGGCCAGGATGGGCGCGGTGTGCGACGTCTACGACGCCATCACCTCGAACCGTCCCTACAAGGCCGGCTGGGACCCGGCCCGCTCGATCCGCCACATGGCCAGCAGTTCGGGCCACTTCGATCCGATCATCATGGAAGCCTTCGTCAAGGCCATCGGCATCTACCCGACCGGCTCCTGCGTGATCCTGCAATCGGGCCGCCTGGGTGTGGTGGTCGATCAGCGTGCAGACCACCTGCTCACGCCGCGCGTGAAGCTGTTCTACTCGACCACCAGCCGCATGCCGCTGCAACCGGAAATCATCGATCTCTCCCACAGCACCGACAAGATCGCGGCCTATGCCGATCCGGCCAGGTGGGGCATCCGCCAACCGCCCGGCATCGACTTGCTCTGAGTGTGCCCGGCATAAAAAACGGCGCCGCAAGGCGCCGTCATCGTCTCTCAGTCCGGGCCGATGCGTGACATCAATCCCGCTGGGCGAAGGCCGCCGTCGAGGCCAGTTCGTTGAGCAGCGCCACGGTGGAGCAACTGGAGACGTCATAGGGATTGAGTTCACCGGTGGCCGAATATTTCAGCAGCAGCGAACGGTTGATCTTGTCCAGCCGGATCTTGCCCATGGTCCAGGACGAATACTGGCGCTCATCGATGGACTCATAGGCCAGCAGGATCACCTCCTGATGGCGCTCATCGCGCAGCAGGCGGCCATACAGGCGGTTGACCTGATCGCGCCCGCCTTCGAGCACCTGCACGAAGATGGTATCGCTGTAACACAGCACGCCCGTGATGCCCTGCTGCGGATTGCGCTGGCGCGAGGCGGCCAGGATGCCTTCGATGGTCTCGTGGGTGATGCTCTCGCGTGCGCGGCTTGCATAGATCAGACGAACCAGCATGATTAACCTCGTTGACGTTGAGAAATCAGTGCCAGGAATTCCCGGCGCAGGTTGGCGTCACGCAGGAAGGAGCCGCGCATGACGCTGTTGATCATCTTCGAATCCATATCCTTGACGCCGCGCCAGTGCATGCAGAAGTGATCGGCTTCCATGACGATGGCCAGGCCATCGGGCTGCAGCTTCTGCATCAGCAGGTCGGCCGCCTGGGAGACCGCTTCCTCCTGGATCTGCGGGCGGCTCATGATCCATTCCAGCAGGCGTGCGTACTTGGACAGGCCGATCAGGTTGGAATGCTCATTGGGCATCACGCCCACCCAGACCTTGCCCATGATCGGGCACAGGTGGTGCGAGCAGGCGCTGCGTACCGTGATGGGCCCGACGATCATCAGCTCGTTCAGGCGCTCGATGTTGGGGAACTCGGTCACCGGCGGCGGCGCCTGGTAACGGCCCTTGAAGACTTCGTTCAGGTACATCTTGGCCACGCGCTTGGCGGTGTCCTGGGTATTGTGGTCGCTCTCGACGTCGATCACCAGGCTCTCCAGCACGGCGGCCAGCTTGGACTGCACCTCGGCCTGCAATTGTTCCAGTTCGCCTTCCCGGATGAAGGCCGCGATATTGTCGTTGGCGTGGAAACGCACGCCGGCCGCCTTGATGCGCTGGCGGATGCGGGCCGAGACCAGTTGGTCATGCACGCTCGGGGCCGCCGCCTCGGAGCTGGTCGCGGCCGGGTTCTTGTCTGTTGCCATGATGGAGTGCGATCACGCCGGGCGGGACCGCTGAGTTGGGGGTGGCGCCATTATGCCCGGAAAAACGCCGGAGCATCGGCGGCAGACCCGCGTCAAGCCCGAGTCAAAGCAGGCTCAGAATTCGCGCCCCAGGCAGCATTAAGCCCCGCTGAATACCATCTCATCGACCATTAACGGCAGCTTAATGGTGCAGCAATGATGCAGCAATGGTGGAGCAACCCCGGCATGGACATGTCCTGACAGCATTAACCGCCATTGATGATTGTTTTCCGCACTTTACATCGGCCTAACCGCTGCTTACACGCCCTGCCGCCATCATCGCGGCACGCCTCGCCCGCGCGTGCTTGCAGCATGCAGCAGGGGGCGGCGGCATGTGCCGGGCATCCAGCCCGGCCGCCATCGGGGGATTGCCATGACATACCAGTATCGCCTTGCCGGCGCCAGCGCACTGGCCATCTTGCTATCGGCCTGCAGCAGCCCGGATCCCATGGTGGCCGGGCCCACCAGCGTGCGGCCAGCCTATCCGGTGGCCAACGTGGAAAACAACGGCGCCATCTTCCGCGTCTCCAGCGCCCAGCTGTTCGAAGAACCGACCACCTACAACGTGGGCGACATCATCAAGATCAACATCTCCGAATCCCTCAGCAGCAGCAACAAGGCGGCCACCAACAACAGCCGCGCCACCACGCTCTCGCAGAAGGGTCCGGGCACCAGCGCGCCACTGGGCGGGTTGTTCTCGCCGCTCTACAACGCCGACTATTCGGCCAATGGCAGCAATACCTTCAAGGGGTCCGGCGACAGCAGCAGTACCAACACCATGACCGGCACGCTGATGGTCTCCATCGTCGAGGTGCTGCCCAACCGCAACCTGGTGGTGGCTGGCGAAAAACGCATCGGCGTCAATGGCAACGCCAACACCCTGCGGTTCTCGGGCGTGGTGCGCAAGCGTGACATCGTGGGCGGCGTGGTGGATTCGGCCAACGTGGCCGATGCCCGGCTGGAACAGGTTGGCGGTGGCACCGTGGCGGATGCCAACAACGACAACGGATTCTTCCGCCGTCTGCTGACCATCTGGTAAAGCCCTCCGCCGGCTGGCGGTGGCGACAAAAGACAACGGCAAGCGCGATGCTTGCCGTTCTTCATTGCGGCGGCGGATCGCCCGCGCCGTCGGCCACCAGCGGGTTACCCGGGAACAGCGCCGTGACCAGCGGCGCCAGCTTGTCGCCCACGGTAGACCACTTGTCTGAGCCGAAGCTGCCCATCCGGTATTGCGCCGTGCCCAGCACGCGGCCCTCGCGGCGCAGGGTCAGCGAAGCATAGGTGAGATAGGGGGTATAGCCGTCGCTGAACACCTTGGTATCCCATTTGACGTAACCCACATAGCTCAGCGTCACCGGGCAGGCCAGCGCCTGGGTGCCGGCATCGTAGACGCGGCTCTGTACGCCATGCTTTTGCAGCTCGCCCTGCAGCCCGGGCACGAAGTCGCTCAGCGCCACCGATCCATTCCACTCGATGCAGACTTCATGGATCGGGTCCTTGCTGTAGACGACGGGATTCTGGACTGAACTGGGTGCCATCGCGCGCACGCTGGAGGCAGTGGAACCGACCAGGCCCACACTGTCGACCAGCAGATTGCCGGACGTGACAACGCAGCCCGACAGCGATGAAGCCAGCAAGGTGACGATGATGATGGTGCGCATGATGCTCTCCCCGGGCGCAATCCGTTGGCATGGTCCCCGCATCCAGCAGGTGGCACGGATTACAGGCTGCCATCATAGCGGCGCGAATTTCAGCAGCACGGCCGTTTTACCTTGATTTACGCCGACCCTGCACAGCCTTAACAGACGTGTGCAGATCACCGTCGCGAACTGCCGCCATCGCCTTGCGCAACATCGCGGCCACTACTGGCACAGTACTGGCACAATAGCCGCCTGGTCCGTTTTCCAAGGAGACTTCGATGTCCGCTCTCACCATCCGTACCGTGCTGGCTACCCTGGCCCTGTGCGGCTTGCTGCAGGCTGCACAGGCCGATACCCTCAAGTCCGAAACCGAAGTGCGCGCCCTGGCTGACAAGGTAATGGCACAGGCCGGTGCCGGCCGCACCGATGACGCCTACGGCCTGCTCTCGCCCTATGCGCTGGTGGACATCCGCGCCTTCGAAAGTGCGCGCACCAATGCCCGCAGCGCACGCTCGGCCATCGAAGCGCTGGTCGGCAATTCGGTCGGCTACGAATTCATCCGCGCCGAGAAGGTGGGCGAATCGCTGCTCAAGCTCACCTATATCGAGAAGACCGAACGCCAGGCGATCCCCTGGATGTTCATCTTCTACAAGAGCCCGGCCGGCTGGGCGGTGAGCAGCTTCAGCAATGGCGCCAACGTGGATGCGCTGTTCGATCGCTGATCAGGCCCGGCCCGCTCAGAACGACCGTTGCGGCTCCAGGTCGGCGCTCTCGATGGCGCTGGCCTTGCCCGATATCTTGTCGGCGATGATGGCCGAGGAGCCGCAGGCCGTGGTCCAGCCATTGGAACCATGACCGGCGTTGAGCCACAGGTTGGCATAGCGGGTGGCGCCGATGAGCGGTGCGCCATCCGGGGTCATGGGACGCAGCCCGGCCCAGTACTCCACCTTGGTCAGATCGGCGCCTTGTGGATAAAGATTGTTCAGTGACTTCAGGGCGGTGGCGCAATCGCGGGGTGTCACGCGCGTATCCCAGCTGCCGATCTCGGCCGTGCCGGCAGCACGGATGTGGTTGCCCATGCGGGTGATGGCGACCTTGTAGTACTCGTCCATGACGCCGCTGCGCGGGGCGCTCCCGGGGTCGGCCACCGGCACGGTGATGGCATAGCCCTTGACCGGATAGATCGGCAGATCCAGCCCCAGCGGTTTGAGCATGGGCACCGATGCGCTGGCGCAGGCGACCACGTAGGCATCGGCACGCAAGCTGCCGGCCTTGGTGCGCAAGCCGCTGACCCGGCCTGCAGCCACCTCGATGGCCTCCACCTCTGTGGACAAGTGAAACTCCACCCCATGCGCCTGCAGCCAGCCCGCCAGCGCCCGCGCGAAGAGCGGGCAATTGCCGGTCTCGTCCAGGGGCAGCAGCAAACCGCCCTTCAATTCGTGACGGGCCGCATGCAGGCCCGGATCGAAGGCCACGCAACCCTCCGCATCCAGCAGCTCGAACGGCACCCCGGCTTCGGCCAGCACCTGGGTGGACAAGCCGGCGTTATCCAGCCCTTCCTGAGTACGGAACAATTGCAGGTTGCCACCGGTGGTCTGTTCATAACGGATGTCCAGACGCTCGCGGATCTGCTTCAACTGGCCGTGGCTGTAGCGTGCCAGCCGTCCCATGCGCGCCTTGTTGATGGCATAGCGCTCGGGCGTGCATTGCGCGAGGAAGGTCTTGAGCCACTTCCACTGATGCGCATCCAGACGCGGCGTGAAGCGCAGTGCCGCCTCGATCCCCAGCCAGCTCTGCACCGACCACTTCAGCGACTTGGCCGGCATGCCCGGGGCAGCCCAAGGAGTGGCATAGGAGGGACAGACGTGACCGGCATTGCCGACGCTGGTCTCGGCGGCGACTTCGGCGCGGCGCTCCACCACGACCACCTCATGGCCGCGCTCGCGGAGGAAATAAGCAGTGGTGACGCCGACGATGCCGGCGCCCAGCACGATGATGCGCATGGTGTTGTTTCAGCTTCCCGAAAAATGGTGAATGATATAAATGATTTAAATTATTTAAATGATTTAAATCTTTTTATGGTTAAAGAGTCAGTCCGCCATCCACATGCCACACCTGGCCGGTGACGTAGGAAGCGGCCGGACTCAGGAGGAAGGCGATCACGTTGGCAATCTCCTGCGGCTGCCCCAGGCGTTGCAAGGGAATGCGGGCCAGCGCAGACTGCCAGGCTGCCGGGTCGATGGCGGATCTGGCCGGGTCGCTTTTCTGAACGTAACCGGGCGCCACCGCGTTGACCGTCACCCCGGCCGGGGCCACCTGCACCGCCAGTGATTTGACCAGTGCCTCAATGCCCGCCTTGGCCGCCGCCGAGGCCGGAAAACCCGATTCCCCCAGGCGGAACACGTGGGCCACGAAGGAACTCACCGCCACCACGCGGCCCTGCCCGCTGGCTTGCAAGGGTTCGCGGCACGCGGTGATCAAACGGAAGAAGCCGCTCAGCAACGCCTCCAGCGAACGCGACCAGTCCGCCTCATCGAGTTCGCCGATGCGCTTGCGGTCGGCAAAGCCGGCGTTGGCGACCACCGCATCGAGGCGTCCGTAGTGCGTCAGCGCGGTGTCGCGCAAGTGCGTGGCGGTGTGCGGATCGGCCATGTCGCCCAGCGCCAGCGTGCAGCGTGCACCTCGCTGGCCGCACTGCTGCGCCACCGCCTGCAACTCGGGAGAATCACTGCGGGCATGCAGCACCAGGGCGACATCGGGTGCCGCGACGGTGGTCGCGACGGCCGCGCCGATACCACGTGCGGCCCCGGTGATGAGGATGGAACGGCCGGGACCGGAAACGACAGCAGCAGATGCAGAGGAGGAAGGGCTCATGATCCAGAAGAGAAGACGGGGCGTTCCCGGCGACCGGGAATTTGGTTCAATACTTCACTTGCGTAATCCGCCATTTTAGCCAAAGCCCGCTGCCACGGGGCTTTCCCAGCCGATGAGTTGAAGTTTTGTTCAGTGCGTGCTCAAAGCGTCTCCATTACAATGCACGGGTTCGCGGCATGCCGCAGCGCCGGTGATGGCCGGCGCGGGCAACTCTTCCCCTGTACCACTCCCCTCCAGCATCCGCTTCGCTTTGCCCCGGGTGAACAGGGCATGGTTCGTGCATGCGCTGTAACACCCCCGCCCTCCCGGGCTCATGAGATTGGCTACCAAGGAAAAACGCAGATGTATCAATGGGACTTCGGCTCGCTCTGGCAATTCAGGAGCATCATCGGAATCGGTTTCGTCTACACGCTCAGCTACACCGTCGCCTGCATCGCCCTCGGCTTGCTGGTGGGACTGCTGGTGGGCCTGGGCCGGCTGTCGTCCAACCCCTTGATCTCCGGACCGCTGCGCGCTTTCGTCGAAGTGTTCCGCTGCACGCCGGTGCTGGTGCAGCTGGTGTGGTTCTACTATGCGCTGCCGGTGCTGCTGGGCATCGAGATGTCGGCCGGTACGGCGGCCATGCTGTCACTGGCGCTCTATGGCGGGGCCTTCTATTCGGAGATCATTCGCGGCGGCATCGTCTCCATCGACGTGGGCCAGTCCGAAGCCGGCTGGGCGCTGGGCATGACGCGCGTGCAGCTGATGAAGCGCGTGATCCTGCCGCAGGCCTTCAAGCGCATGACACCACCGCTGGTGAACCAGTCCATCATGCAGTTGAAGAACACCTCGCTGCTGTCGGTGCTGGCCGTGCCCGACCTGCTCTACCAGGGTCAGATCATCGCGCACGAAACCTATCGTCCACTGGAAATCTACACCCTGGTGGCGGTGATCTACTTCGTGATCCTGCTGCCGGCCACCATCTGGGCCAAGCGCCTGGAAAACCGCCTGTCGGTCCAGCATGGTTGAGGAGAAGACGATGAACAATCAACACGCGGACGCGATGATCCAGATCAGCAATCTCAAGAAGGCCTTTGGCGAGCACGTGGTGCTCAAGGATATTTCCATCGCCGTGCCCCGTGGCAGCGTAGTAGCCATGATCGGTCCCTCGGGCTCGGGCAAGTCCACGCTGCTGCGCTGCCTGAATCTGTTGACCGTTCCCGACCAGGGCACGGTGCGCATCGGCGAGCGCCACTTCGAATTCCACGGACGCAAGTCGCGCCTGCCCAAGGACCGCGAGCTGGCGGCGTTTCGCGCACGCACCGGCATGGTGTTCCAGCACTTCAACCTGTTCCCGCACATGACCGCGCTGGAGAACGTGATGGAAGGCATGGTCACCGTGCTGCGCACACCCAAGGCGCAGGCCCGTGAACAGGCCATGGCCCTGCTGCAGAAGGTGGGCCTGGCCGACCGTGCCGACATGTATCCGCAAAAGCTCTCCGGTGGCCAGAAGCAGCGCATCGCCATCGCCCGCGCGCTGGCCATGCAACCGGACGTGATGCTGTTCGACGAAGCCACCTCGGCGCTGGACCCGGAACTGGTGGGCGAAGTCCTCAACGTCATCCGTGGCCTGGCCGCCGATGGCATGACCATGATTCTGGTCACGCACGAAATCGCCTTCGCCCGTGAAGTGGCCGATCAGGTGGTCTTCATGCGCGATGGCGTGGTGGTCGAAGCCGGGCCGCCCTCGCAGGTCATCGACAATCCGCAGGAAGCGGCGACGCAGGCTTTTCTGGCGCGCTTCAATGCCTGATCGCTGGAACCGCGAGGTTTCTGTCTGAAGAAAAAATGGCGCGCAGATTTCTCTGCGCGCCATTTTCATTTGGGGCTGACGGCGATGGCCTGTCACTGCAGGTGATGCACCTCCTGCAGGCCATACACCGGCGTGGGGATGCCTTCCATGCGCGCCTTCAACTGCAGCGCCAGATAGAGCGAATAATGGCGCGACTGGTGAAGGTTGCCGCCGTGGAACCACAGCGCCTGCTGCTGCGTGGGCTTCCACATGTTGCGCTGCTCGCCCTCCCACGGCCCCGGGTCCTTGGTGGTGGCCGATCCCAGGCCCCAGCACTTGCCCACCTTGTCGGCCACCTCGCGCGAGATCAGGTCGGCCGCCCAGCCATTCATGGAACCGTAACCGGTGGCATAGACGATGACATCTGCCGGCAATTCGGTGCCGTCCGACAGCACGATGGAATGGGCGCGAATCTCCTTCACATCGACGCCGCTCTTGAGGCGTATCTTGCCCTCGGCGATCAGTTCGGACGCCCCCACGTCGATGTAATAGCCGGAACCGCGCCGCAGGTATTTCATGAAGAGCCCAGAATCGTCATCACCGAAGTCGAGCAGGAAACCGGCCTCTTCGAGCCGCCGGTAGAAGTCCGCATCCCGTTCGCGGATCTTGTCGAAGACCTGCTTCTGCATCGCCGGCAAGACCTTGTACGGGATTGATGCAAACAGCAGATCGGCCTTGCCGGTAGTGAGACCGCTGGCCACCGCGCGCTCGGAATACAGATCACCCAGCGCCAGCTCCATCAGCGAATCGGACCTGACGATGTGGGTGGACGAACGCTGCAGCATGGTGACATCCACACCGTTTTCCCAGAGTGCCGCGCAGATGTCGTGCGCCGAATTGTTGGAGCCGACCACCACCACCTTCTTGCCGCGATAGCCATCGGGACCGGGATGGCGCGAGGAATGATGCTGCTCGCCCCGGAAGTTGTCCGCCCCCGGAAACGCCGGCACATTGGGCTTGCCCGACATGCCCGTGGCCAGCACCAGCTGGGTCGGTTGCAGCACGATCTCCTTGCCCTCGCGCTCGACCACCACGGTCCACTTCTGCGTGGCCTCGTCGAAGCGGGCGGATTTGCAGATGGTGGAACCCCAGTAGTTCAGCTCCATCACCTTGGCATACATCTCCAGCCAGTCGCCGATCTTGTCCTTGGGCGCGAACACCGGCCAGTTCTCGGGGAAGGGAATGTAGGGCAGATGGTCGTACCACACCGGATCATGCAGGCACAGCGACTTGTAGCGCTTGCGCCAGCTGTCGCCGGCGCGCTCGTTGCGTTCGATGATGATGGTAGGCACGCCCAGCTGGCGCAGCCGGGCACCGAGCGCAATGCCGCCCTGACCGCCGCCGATGATGAGGCAATAGGGCTGCTGCTGGTAGCCCAGTTCGCGTGCCTCGGCTTCGCGCTCTTCCTTCCAGGTGCGGCGATCGGTGTGCACGCCATGCACCGCCCCGCGCGGGCGGTTCACGCCCTTGGGTTCCTCATGCCCCTTCAGTTCGGCGGCCGTGGTCAGCAGCGTCCATATCTTGCCGTCGCGCAGGCGGATGTAAGCCTTGCCGCGCGCGATGCCGGTCTCCAGCAGGATCCACCCTTGGGTCACGCCATCGGCTTGCGCGGGCGTCTCGTCAGGATCGGGTCGCAGTTGGATCGATCCCATGTGCGGCAATTGCGATTGCAGCATCGCGGCGATCTGGGCGCGGCCTTCCAGGGTCTTGATGTTCCAGGTGAAGGCGATCAGGTCGCGCCAGTAACCGTCTTCCTCGAACAGGGCGGCGGCGCGGGCGGCATCGCCTGCGCGCAATGCGGCTTGCAGGGCTTCCAGCGTATGCGCAATGGACTGGCTGGCATTTTCTTCGGGCATGACAAGTCTCCTCTATCTCGACAATAGATATCGTGGTTGGATGGGGGGGTGGCAGCTCTGTGGCTGCCTGGGGTCAGGCCTGCGCCGCTAACGTCGATGCGGCGGCAGGATGCGGTAGCGCGCCATGCGCCGGTACAGCGTGGCGCGTGACATGCCCAGCAACTGTGCGGCGTGCGGCGCACGCCATTTGCATTCGGTCAGGGCAGCGACGATCTGGTCGCGCTCGTGACGTTCATCGGCCGCGATGGCGCTGGCGGCGTCGTCGTGCGCAGCAGGTGTCGGCACGGCTGCATGTGCGCGTGCCGGCCTGACGGCACGCGACACCGGTGCCCGTACCCGGCCATAGAGCGTGGCACCGCCCTGCAGGCGCAGCAGGTGCAAGCCTTGCAGGGCGCGGCTGTCGAGCAGGCGTTCGAAGTGCAGGTCGAAGATTTCGCCCATGGGGCGCGGCAGTTGCTGCAATCCCGCGATGCATTCGCGCGCACGACGGTTGGCGGCGATGATGTTGCCCAGCGCATCGAAGGCAATGAGGATTTCTGGTTGCGCTTCCACATAATGGCGGCTGCGATGCATCAGCAGCACCCAGGCGCAGGCCATGGCGTTGAGGAAGTAGCCGTCCTCGATCAGGGTGGCGCTTTGCTGGACGATACGATTGACCAGGTTCTGGCTGTCACGCGCATCGGGCGAGCGGATCGCCGAGGCATCGAGCACGCCGATCAGGTCGCCCGAGGGCGAGAAGATCGGCGCAGCACTGCAGGTCAGCGTGGTGAAGGCGGCACGGAAGTGATCGCTCTTGTGCACCGTGATGGGCAATGCATCCTGCAGCACGGCAGCCACGCCGCAGGTACCCTCTTCGCTTTCCGACCAGCAGGAACCGAGATAAAGACCGGCGCGCTTGAAATCATGCCGGCGCTCGCGGTCCACGCGATAGTCGATGGTGGTGCCGCCGGCATTGGTGAGCATGACGCAGTAATCGGCCTCGCGCACGGTCTGGTGCAGCACCGACAGGCATTGCCCGGAAGCCCGCAGGAAATCCTCCTCGCCCTGCTGCACTTCGCGCAATTCGCCCGAACTGAGTACGCGCGGGCCGCTCATGTCGGCCGGGTCGAGATGATGCTGGTCCAGCGAGCGCAGGTAGGACGAGCTCAGCCGTTGCAGATAGGGACTGGCGGCGGCGTCGGGCCGGCCTTCGAGCAGGCGGCGCACGCGTTCGAGATGGCTGACTTTCGCAACGTAGGGCATGGGAACTCCTTACAGAGTCGACACTGCGGGAAGACGATGATGAAGCGATGGGTGACGTTGTAGCACAGCGTGCGCGGCGAGTTGTCCTGCGGCGCAGCATGGGGGGATGGTGAGACGCTTGTCTCATCCCTGTCGGGCCGACCTTACGGGCCGCAAAAAATCGAGACTGTCCTGCAAAAAACTGCCTCGGCCTCGACTTCAGGCAAGGCATCAGGCAAGTTCCCGGTTCTTCCTTTCCCTGCCCTGGAGGTCCGTCATGCGTACTGCTGCCGTTGAAACGATCGTGGTCGAAGCCACCCTGCACGAGAAGAAAGTCATCGCCGCCAAGGCACGCAAGCTGGGGTTGCAGATTTCGGAGCTGATGTGCCTGGGTGCCATGAGTTACCACACCGGCGTCAGTCGCAAACAGACTGGAGCGCATCAGCAGTTACCTGGGCCTGGAACTCCCTGCATGCCTTCCACATCGATCCGTGCGCTCAAGGGCGTTGTAGCAACATCAGCGCTTCCCGTCTCCCTCGAGGAGATGGAGCGCGCCATTGCCGGGCAGGGTGGGGACTCGCAATGATCGGATTGGACACCAATGTGCTGGCGCGCTACTTTGCCCAAGACCATCCGCAGCAATCGGCACAGGCGACTGCGCTGATCGAATCCTTGAGCCAGGAACATCAGGGCTTTCTCTCACTGGTCGCCCTGGCGGAACTGGTATGGGTACTGCAAGGCGCCTACAAGCTGAGGAAAACGGAGCTGGTCCGCATTCTGCAAGGCCTCCTGCTGGCCCGCGAAATCGTGGTGGAAAACACCGAAAGCGCGCTGCAGGCGCTTCACCGTTTTGCAGAATCGACAGCGGGATTTGCCGATTGCCTGATCGAACGCTGCGGTTACCAGGCCGGATGCAGCGATACACTGACCTTCGACCGCGACGCCGCCCGTACTGCAGGCATGCGCTTGCTGAACAACCAGAACCCATTTCATAAATAGGCGTGAGATGCGTTCTAAGGCGACCGCGCTGACGCCCCCACCAACTCACAAATAAAAAACCCGCACCGGAAGTTCTGTGCGGGTTTTTCTTTGCTACGTCTGCAGCCGATCAGATCAGGCCACGTGACATCAGAGCGGCATCACAGCGGAATCTGCGGCGGCACATCTTCCGGCTTCACACCGGAGAGCTTCTGCAGGTTGCCCAGCACGGTCGGCTTGATCTTGCCGGCGGCGCGTTCGGCGGCGATCCACTTGTTGATGGTCTCGACCCAGGCCTTGTCCTCTTCCTTGGGCACGCCGATGTTGGTGGAGGTCGCTTCCAGCGGTTGCGGTACGGTCATCTTGCCCAGCGAAGGATTCTTCTTGAGGATGTTCAGCGCCAGCAGCCACACCAGTACCTGCGCATCCACGCGGCCGGTCTGCAGCGCGAGGGTGGCATCGTCGGCCTTTTCCAGACGCACGATGGTGGCATTGGGGCAGACACGGGTGATCATCTGGTCGTGCGAGGAACCGATATCCACGGCGATCTTCACTTCCGGCTTGTTCAGGTCGGCCCAGGTCTTGAACTCCTTCTTGGAGACCACGGTGAAGGCGTTCAGGAACAGCGGTTCGGAGAAGCCGATCACCTCGCGGCGTGCCGGGGTCGGGTTCATGCCGAAGAACAGGTCGATCTTGTGCGTCTGCAGATCCAGCACCGAATTGCCCCAGGTGGTCTCGTTGATCTCCAGCTTGACGTTCAGGCTGGCGGCCAGGCTCCTGGCGAAATCGATCATGAAACCGCCCCACTCGCCGCTGGCCAGGTCCTTGTTGTAATACGGCGCAGCACCGCGCACGGCACCGATGCGCAGGGTCTTGGTCCGTTGTACGCGGGCCAGGGTCGGTTCGGTCGAGCCGGTCGCAGCGGCGGCCTGGGCGAAGACGTTGGGGATGGCAGTGGCGGCGGCAAGGCCGGCCATGCCGGTGATGAAACTGCGACGATTGGTCATTCTCGGTTCTCCCTGATGTGGTCGGATGGCGCCGCTGCCTGGTGGTCGGCAGCGTTGCGCCGGTGATGGGCGCCCTGCAATGCCGGGCAGCGCCGCCGATTTTAGCCCAGCCGCAAGCCGGCCGCCCAGGCAAATACCAAGCCGGGAAAGCGCCGTGGCATTGGCTCTCAGCAGGCAGGAAATTTTTTACGCTGCCCCGGTCCTCCCTGCCCCCTGACGCGGCTGAACGAAAATTAACAGCTACCGCGCCTGAGCCAGTCTTCTTGAAGATTTTTTTACAGCAACGGTATCCCGGTAAAAGCGCGTAAGCCGCCCCCACCCCGGCCGAGGCCACGCGTAGGCTTGGCTTGTCGTGTTGATGCCGCCGGGCAATTTTGCGGGCAGCGCATGGCACGCACGCGTAACGAGCACAACGGGGGATCTCATGCGCATTGAACTTCATCGTCGCCGCCATCGCGGCCACCTGGTGGCGGCCTGCCTCAGCGCCGCCGCACTGGGCGGCTGCGCCAACTTCAGCGAAGTTGGCGCAGCAGACAACGACCTGTACATGGTCTCGGCCACCGGCGTGAGCTATACCATGTCCATTGCCGCCCTGACCTCGGCGGCCCGCGAAAAGGCCAACGCCTTCTGCGGCAAGCAGCAGATGAAAGCCGATCTGCGCCAGCTCGTGCGTGGCTGGCGTCCTATGCAGGTGGAACTGTATTTCCGCTGCCAGCCCCAGGGCGTCAGCCTGCAGGCGCTGCTGGACTGAGGTCAGGATCAGGCCATCGGAAAGTCGCGCGCACGCAGCGGCAATCCATCGGCATCGAAGCCATCCGCCAGCCGCACACCGGCCACACCCAGCGAGGCCACGGCATCGGCCGCATCCAGCAGCACCGCCTGCAGATCGCCATCGACCAGATGGAACGAGCGCGCCAGTTCACCCTGGGCGCCGCGCAGCACCACCTGCAGGGTGCGGTCTTCCTCCTCGTCCGGCAAGGCCAGGAAGGCGGTAGCCTGGGCCGCCTGCGCACCGGCCTGCTCCAGCCCGGCTTCCAGTTCGGAGAGCATCTGCAAGGTACGGTACTCGCCGTTGCCGGTGTGCTTGGCACCATGGAACAGATCCTGGTACAGGAAGTGCAGCTGGCACTGCGCCGCCTCCCCGGATCGACCCGTCAGGCATTGCTGCATCAGCGGCGTGATCTCTTCGCTCCACTGGCGGAAGCGCTGCGCACGTGCCTCGAAGTAGGCGTCGGCGGCGGCTTCCTCCTGCGGAATCGCATAGAAGGGATCGTCCACGTCCTTCAAGGAAAAGCCCAGCAGGAAGCGCAGTTCCAGCGCCTCGTCGTCAGGTGCGAAGTGGCTGGCCGGCCAGCCGCGCATGCTGCGTTCGATGGCCGGCACGCTCAGGATCTTCTTGTCGGTCAGGGAAGCGAAGGCGTCGCGGTTCATGGCTTCCACTTCGCTGAAGCTCAAGGCGTTGATCTCTTCGGGATGGTAGAGATGATGGACCAGCACCACACGCGCCCTGGCGCTTTCGAGCCCCGCTTTCTGGATGCTCTCGCGCAGGGCATCAAAGGCATCGCCGTCGGCCAGCGCGCGGTCCTCACGCAGACCGCCGCGCGTGCGCGCCAATAGCGGGATCAGGAAGGCATTGATTTCCAGCTCCTTCTCGCCTCGCCGCAGCACGATGATGTCGGCGCCCTCCTCCACCACCTCGCGCAGGAAAGCATGGCCGCGCGGGTCGTCGTAGCGCAGCTGTTCGAGCGCTTCATAGAGGGTATCGTCGTCGCGCTCGCGCAGAGTATTGCGCACCATGCGTTCCAGTTCATCCTGGCCGATGCGGCGGCCTGTGCGATCCGGCGCATCGGCGGCCACGGCGCTGGCCAGCGCCACCATCTGCTGCACCCGCAGTTCGTCTTCGTCCAGGCTCTGCGAGGCGGCGTGCGCCTGGTGCTGGCGACGGCGCGCGGCTTCGGTGGAGACATGGGTTTTGGGCTTCTCGCGAGCCGGGCCGGCGGACATGGGCTTGGGTGCCGGCTTGGGGCCGGCCTTCTTTGATGCGCCCGGTTGCGGTTTGCCGGAGGGGCGTTTGGCTTGATTCATGATGTCCTCGCTCAGTGCAGCGGTGATTGTTCGGTGGTGCTGCGGCCCGGCAGCGTGGCCAGGAACATCCCGGCCAGCGCCACCGCGAAGGCGCCAGCCTGCAGGGCCGAGAGGCTCTCTCCCAGCGCCAGCACGCCGACCACGGCGGCCGAGACCGGCAGCATCACGGTAAAGACGCCGGCACGCGCGGCCGGTACCACTTTCAGTCCGGTCATCCACAGCCACACGGTCCATACGCTGGCGGCCAGTGCATAAAACATCAGCAGCAGCCAGATGTTGACCGGGACGGTAGTGAAATCGAATTGCAGCGCGGTGTACAAGCCCATGGGCGTCATCAGCAACAGTCCCCACAGGTTGATGACGGCACTGATGCGCTTGGGCGTGAGCACGGCGGTGAGCTTCTTGCCGATGACCGCATAGGCGGCTTCGCACAGCACCGCGCAGAACACCAGCACATTGCCCAGCCAGGCGTACTGGCCACCGCTGGCTGCCGACGCACCATGACTATCCTTGGCCAGCGACAGCAGGCCGATGCCGATGGCCCCGCAGGCCACCGCACCCCAGACGCGCAGGCTGATCCTTTCCTTGAGGAAGACCCAGCTCATCACCGCCACCACGGCCGGGATGGACGACATGATCACCCCGGCCGAGACCGCATTGGTCATCGACACGCCCGTGATCATGCACAGCGTGAAGAGGAAATTGCCGAGGAAGGATTCGAGGAACACCAGCCAGCGCGATTGCGTGGAGAGCGGTTTTTCATCAGCGGGCTTTTTCAGCCAGCGCAGCATGGCTACCGCACCGATGGCAAAGCGCAGCCAGGCCAGCAGGAATACCGGCAGCAGCGCCGCCAGCGGCTTGGTCAGCGCGACGTAGGCGCCGACCAGGGACATGCTCAGGATCAGACAGCCGTAGCCCATGGGGCGGCTGGGGGTGTAGCTCATGTTAGTCGAGACTCACAGGAAAATGCAGCGTATTTTTAGGCCGCTGCTGGATGGGATCGAGCATTTTAACCGCTCAGATCAGTTTTTCCTGAAGGCCACCCTGGTCTCAATGACAGTCAATAAGTATCAATCGCCATACGAACTCCAGATGTTTTGTCGTGGTCTCTGAAATATCTTTCGACTATGGGTGATTTCTTATCAAGAGAAGGCGCTCCGAAACAGATGTTCTATTCGGTAGAAAACGAGAGAAGTAAGTTTTATCAATTTCCCGGTTCTGCAGTGGAAGGATTACCAGAAATTTTCCTTGATACCCGCCCTCAATCTCATCACCGCGAGGCATCCCTCGGGTGTACCACATATCCAAGAATTCTTTCCTACTAAATATTCGATTGCCGAAACTTGAATCGGCAAGCCATACCGAGGTTGAATCGATTCCTCTAATGACCGAAAAATGATCCTGGCCCCTATATTTCAGATAGACAACTACCGGGATTCTCAACTGTGACAGCTGCTTCCAATCGGAGGCAAAGCCCTGCGCCTTATATCCGAATGTCGGAAGAACACGCGCCATATCATCAAAACTCGCCTCTCTTTCATCTTGCTCGAGTGCCTGCAAAAGATCTTTTTCGCTGAGCGACTCACCATATTGCCCATTGAGCAAAGTGGCAAGAGAAGCTGAACCGCAGGAGAAATCAAGTGCTTGCTTAACAATTCGTTCATCGCGCATGCTCTTCCAACTCCGAACAGGCAACGCCGAAAAATCGGTAGCTAAGGGCATCACTGCAAAGTCTGCATTAGCAATATTCGCCACGCTCAAGCTAACCCAAAAAAATACTCTTCTTATCTTAAGCATTAAAACAAAATTCTTTCTACCAATACCGCAAGCAATAGAAAAGCGACCACCACAATGACCAAAAGGTCCATGGCCAAATAATAGGTACCCATCTCCCCCTTCTTTAAATCGCGGAGAAACTTTATAAAAAATTTCACGATGACTCCAATACGCGATTTGTCTAAAGACAAATCGCGTAACAGTATTATTTACCTGCGCCAGTTACTACCGACAAAATGCGAAAGATGATAAATCGGCATATACGCAGATGTGTTGTAGAGGTTATATGCAAACGCAGTCGCTCCGGGAGCAAAATAATAGGCCATCCAGATCCATGCCCCTTTCGTCTCTTGCATTTCATTTTGGCTCAAAGCCACAACGTCCATTTTTTCTTTGCTGTCCGTTGCAAAGACGCTTTGTAGCTCGTTTTCCGAGAGCTGAAGATATTGCAGCTTGTCGCGGTTTTGAGTCGTTTCCGCAAATACGTTAGTAGAACCCATTTCATAAATAGGCGTGAGTGCGAGCGAGTCCCGTTTGGGATGAAGTGCAAGGCGCGAATTTGGGTCAAGACTGGGCGTCTTGATCCAAATTCGTAACGCAGCAATTCGCCCAAACGGGCCGCTCCCTCCGGGTTCTGTCCAGAAAGGGCGCTGGCCGCGTTGCACTCCTTGCGTGTGGCACCGCCACACGACGCGTCGCGCGCCTTGCCAGCGCCCTTTCTGGACAGAACGCATCTCACGCCTATTTATGAAATGGGTTCTAGTGAAACTGGCCGACAACACCAATAAGGCAGCCCATTTTTTCATTTCTGTTTCTCCTTTTATAGCCGGGCTGCGCGCGATCCTTGTCGCGCACGGCGATCAGGCAGGCATAGGGGCTGTCGCCGCTTTCCACCACCAGGCTGTCGCGCGCCGGATTGAGGCCGGCCTTGGCGGCATAGTCGGCATTGACGGCGGAGGCATCGAGATCGTCGAGCGTGCGCGGCAATTGCGCCGCATCGATTTCGACGAACTTCCATTTCCTGGGATTCTCGATGATGTCGATGGGCGTGGCATTGGTACCGGTGAGCGGATCGATGCCGGTACGCAGCTTGATGATGCCGTGCTTCTGCAACAGCAGCAGTACACGGCTTTCGTTGGCGGGATCATTGGGGATGCCGACCTTGGCGCCCACCGGCACATCTTCCAGCTTGCCGTACTTGCGCGAGTAGATCGCCATCGGCCCGATCATGGTCTTGCCCTCGGCATAGAGCTTGTAGCCGCGCGCCTTGATCTGTGCATTGAGGAAGGGACGATGTTGGTAGCTATTGGCATCAAGCTCGCCGGCATCGAGCGCAGCGTTGGGCTGGATGTAGTCGTTGAACTCGATGATCTTGATCTTGTAGCCCGGATTGTCACGTTCAAAGACGCGGCGCACCTGCTCGAAAATATGGCCATGCGGCCCACTGGTCACACCCACCCGGATCACCTGATCGGGTGCCGCTTGCGCCTGCAGGCCGATGCTGGACAACAGCGCCAGCATGAGGCCGCCAAGCCATGTCGTTGCGATGGATTTCATTGTCTTCCCCGGTTGAAAAAAGGCCAATGTAGCGACCACTCAACCGGTGCGGAAGGAATCATTTCCGCTTTGCTTATGTGCTGCGCGCATGTGTCTGCGCGCAGCCGGCAGGGACATTTCTTCAGGCGTGCTCGACCGCTGCACCCACCCGGAACCCCGCACCCACGTGCTCTTTCGGCAAGGTCGCAGCACGCCGGAAAAGTTTTTCACGCAGCGTGCCGGGGACATATTCGCGCTTGTAGGAACCGCGTTCCTGCAGCACCGGAATGACCAGGTTCACGAAGTCCTCGAAGCTCTCCGGCGTGACCGTGCGGGTCAGGTTGTAGCCATCGATGCCAGTGTCGGCCACCCAGCTTTCCAGTTCATCGGCGATGCGGTCGGGCGCGCCCACGATGCTGGCGTAACGGCCACCCAGTTCGAGCTGCTGCAGCAGCTTGCGCTTGGTCCAGTTCAGCTCCGGTTGCGTGACCACCTTGGCCAGCGATTCGATGGCATTGGTCTTGCCCGCGCGGATCGGTTCATCCAGCGCATACTTAGAAAAATCGATGCCGGTGCCCGCCGAGAAATGCGCGAGTCCCGCTTCGGGACTGGCGTAGCTGGCGTATTCGCGGAAGCGGTCCTGGGCCTCCTCTTCGGTGCGGCCGGTCACCACTGTCAGGCCGATGAAGATTTTGATGGCATCAGGATCGCGTCCCTCGCGCACCGCACCGTCGCGGATGCTCTGCACCAGCTTGCGGGTGGCGTCCTTGCTCTGGCTGGAGATGAACACGCATTCCGCATGGCGCGCGCCGAAGGCCTGTCCGCGTCCGGAGGAACCGGCCTGGTACAGCACTGGCGTGCGCTGGCGCGACGGCTCGCTCAGGTGGATGCCCTCGACGTGGTAGTAGTCGCCGTGATGGGCGATCTTGTGCACCCTGGCCGGGTCGGCATAGACGCGGCGCGCGCGGTCGCGCACCACGGCACCGTCTTCCCAGCTGCCTTCCCAGAGCTTGTAGACCACTTCCATGAATTCATCGGCGCGGTCATAACGCTGGTCGTGTTCCAGCTGCTCATGCAGACCCATCGCGCGCGCCGCACTGTCGAGATAACCGGTGACGATGTTCCAACCCACGCGGCCGCGGCTCAGATGATCCAGTGTCGACATGCGGCGGGCAAACAGGAACGGCGCCTCGTAGGTGAGATTGGCGGTGACGCCAAAGCCCAGGTGCTCGGTCACTGCGGCCATGGCCGACACCAGCATCAGCGGATCATTCACGGGCAGTTGTATGGTCTCGCGCAGGGTCAGGTCGGTATTGCCCTGGTAGACGTCATAGACGCCGACGATATCGGCGAGGAACAATCCGTCGAACTTGCCGCGTTCCAGCAGGCGGGCCAGATCGGTCCAGTAGCTGATGTCGGTGTAGTCCTGCGAGCGGTCGCGCGGGTGCGTCCACAGGCCGTGGTTGATGTGGCTGACGCAATTCATGTTGAATGCGTTGAGACGGATTTCCTTCTTGGCCATGCGGACTCCTCAGATCGCGCCGTGGCGCGGTGGCTTCTTGCCGTTCAGGACGTAATTGCCGATGGCGTGATATTTCCAGCGCACCGGATCATGCAGCGTGTGGGTGCGGGCATTGCGCCAGTGGCGGTCGAGATTGTGTTCGGACAGGGTGGATTGCGAACCGGCCAGCTCGAACAACTTGCTGCCGGCCGCCAACGAAATTTCCGTGGTCAGCACGCGCGCCTCGGCCACGGCGATGGAGGCTTGCGCAACGCTGTCCTCGCTGGGTGCGGCGGCTACGGCATCGACCTTGCGGCCGGCGCGGCGCAGCAGCGCTTCGGCGGCGTGCAGCTGGATGGTCAGATCGCCCACTTCGCGGATGGTGAGCGGATCGTCGCCCGCCCGTTCCACACCGCTGTCGACCCAGGGCCGCGAGCGGGTGCGCACGAATTGCAGCAGATCCGCATAGGCCGCGCGCGCGATGCCGAGATCGATGGCGGCGTGCTGGATCTGCGCCATCGGACCGATCTGCGTGGGGCGCGAGAAAGCGGTGGCAAACCCGATCACGGCATCGGCCGGCACATGGACGTTCTCGAACACGGCACTGCCGCTGCCGGTGGTGCGCTGGCCGAAGCCGGACCAGTCGTCGATGATGGTCAGACCCGGTGCCTGGCGCGGCACGATGGCCAGTTGCTGCACACCGTCGTCATCGATCACCGAGGTCGGCACCCAATCGGCGTAGAGCGCACCGGTGGCGTAGAACTTGCGACCGTTGATGCGATAGCCGGTACCGTGTTCATTGCGGCTCAGGCGGGTCTTGCGGTCATGCGAGGTCTTGGTGCCGAGTTCGGCCAGGGCATTGCCGAAGCGGTCTCCCTGCAGCACCCGCTCGAAGAAGAAACGCTTCTGCGACTCGCTGCCGTTGACGCGGATCAGTTCCACCGCATAGAAATGGTTTTGTGGAATCTGTCCGATGGAACCATCGGCTGCCGAGATGGTGGCGATGACTTCGGCGAGCGTCCCGTAGCTGACACCCGCGCCGCCGTATTCCCTGGGCACGGTGATGCCCCACAGGCCCGAACGCACGTAACGTTCCAGCTCATCCCAGGGCAGCTTGCGCTCGCGGTCGCGCAGCGCCGCCTCGCGGCTGAAATCCTCGGCCAGCTTGCGGGCGGCGGCAATCGCCTCGGCGTCGTCGCGGATGCGCGCCACCAGGCGCGGCGGCGTGCCCGACGGCGGCGGGAGGGAATCGAGCGTGGTGAAAGGGGCTTGGGCAGCGGCGGTCTGGGTCATGATGGTTCGCGTCGGGGAGGAAGGAAGGCAAGCGCCTGGCATCAGCTCCAGGAATGGCGCGGCGGTGGCGTGCCGTTGAGGGCGTAATTGCCGACCGCAAAATATTTCCAGCGCACCGGATCATGCAGCGTGTGCACGCGCGCATTGCGCCAGTGGCGGTCGAGGTTGTGGCTGGCCAGGGTGGCGGCCGAGCCGGAGAGTTCGAACAGTTTTTCCGAGGCCAGCAGGGCGACTTCGGTGGACAGCACCTTGGCTTCGGCCACGGCCACCGAGGCTTGTGCCATCTGCTCGAAGCTGATCTGCGCGGGCAGGCTGTCGAGCAGCGCGGCGGCGTCTTCCAGCAGGGCTTCGGCAGCGTGCAGGCGCAGGCTCAGGTTGCCGACGTCGCGCAGGATGTAGGGATCGTCGCTGGCGCGTTCCAGTCCGCTATCCGCATAGGGACGCGAACGGGTGGTGACGAAGGCGATGGTGTCCTGCACGGCCGCCTGCGCGATGCCGGCATCGATGGCAGCCTGGATCAGCTGCGAGACAGGACCGATGTTGTTGGGCTGTTGCAGCGCGTCCTTCAAGGGCAGCACCTGCGAAGCCGGCACGCGCACGTTGTCGAACACCACCGTGCCGCTGGCCGTGGTGCGCTGGCCGAAGCCGGACCAGTCATCGATCACGCGCACACCCGGCGCATCATGGCGGCTGAAGACCACCAGCGGCTGGCCCGCCTCATCGATGGCGCGGCTGGGAATCCAGTGCGCATACAGCGCCCCGGTGGAATAGAAGCGCGTGCCATTGAGCAGGTAGCTGCCGTCGCCGGCGGCGGTATCACGCGTGGCGCGGGTGCGCACGTCGAGCACGTTCTTGCCGTTGCGCTCGGGTCCGGCATTGCCCAGACGGGCGCCGTCCAGCACCTCCCTGAAGAAGAAGCGCTGTTGCTCCTCACTGGCGAGATTGGCGATCAGGTTGAGATTGCCGAAATGATTTTGCGGAATCTGGCCGATGGAAGGATCGGCGGCGGAGATGATCCGAAATACCTCGGCCACCGTCTGCCACGAGGCGCCGATACCACCATGGGAGCGCGGCACGGTGATGGCCCACAAGCCGCTCTGGGAAAAGCGTTCGATCTGCTCGAACGGAAGGATGCGCTCACGGTCGCGCAGGGCGGCGCCTTGTGCGAACTCGGCAGCCAGTTCGGTGGCCACCTGCAGTGCCTGCGCCTGGCTGCTGATGCGCCGGGCCGGGCGCAAGCCGGGGCGGCGGGCCGATTCGAGGATGTGCGCGGACATGGACCACTCCTGATGGGATAGTGCGGACAGCGCCGAAGGGCGCGCGCGAGGGGTCTCATTAGAGCAAAGCGCGGAGCGAATCCGAACGAAGCATTGCGCATGTGCTTGTTTGTTTTTTGCATGCTGCACAAGGCACAGAACCTTATGCAGAAACTGCATGAAGCGCCGGCAAGCCCGGCCATACTGTGTTTTCAGCCAGTATCGGGACTTGAAATGGGTTAGAATGCGCCGACGTTTTACTTAGGTCTTTATCAAGAAACACCGCCATGCTCACCCTCACCGAACTCGAAGATGCAATCAACTACTGGCGCCAGCAGCGCCCGGCCAGCGGAGAGGAGTGCGCACTGTCCCCGGAAGTCAATGCCCTGGCGGGCCTGTACGCGATGATGATCTTCCATCGTCGCCATGAAGTGGATCTGGAGCAGATCGATGCCCAGGCACGCCAGCTGATCGAGGCGTGGCTGGCCAGCTGAGCTGGCGCTTTTCCGTACGCCTGAGTACAGTCACCGTCACCTTGCTGTAAGGGCGTTATCCTAGACTCCTTTCTGAACGTTCCCGCTGTTGCCGGATCAGTCCGGTATCACCTGAAAGGATGAACGATGCGCAAGGACCAGGATCAGACGCCGCCCTCCACCCGCCGCAAGGGCGCTACCGCCGCCATGGCCGACAAGCCGCGCGTGGCGCTGGTATTGCAGGGCGGCGGCGCGCTGGGGGCCTACCAGGCAGGGGTCTATCAGGCCTTGCATGAGCACGACTTCACCCCGGACTGGGTGGTCGGCACCTCCATCGGCGCCATCAATGCCGCCTTGATCGCCGGCAACCCGCGCGAGAGCCGCATCGAGCGCCTGCGCGAATTCTGGGAGACGGTGGCCCATCCCGACCTGTTCGACCTGCGCCAGGTTCCCGACACCCTGCGTCCCTGGGCCACCCGCCTGACCACGCTGGATACCTTCCTGCGCGGCACCGCCGGCTTCTTCCGCCCGCGCCCGCTCAACGCCTTCACGCTGGGCCTGCCGGTGCCGCCCGAAGAAGCCAGCTTCTACAGCACCGCCGAGCTGGGCCAGACCCTCTCGCGGCTGGTCGATTTCGATTATCTCAATGGCCAGTCCGGCATCCGCATGACGGTGGCCGCCGTGAAAGTGTCCTGTGGCGCGCTGGTCAATTTCGATACCCGCGACCGCGCGCTGGGGCCGGAACACGTCATGGCCAGCGGCGCGCTGCCGCCGGGTTTCGCGCCGGTGCGCATCGATGGCGAGCTGTACTGGGATGGCGGCCTGTATTCCAACACGCCGCTGGAAGCCGTGCTCAACGATGCGCCGCGCACCAACCTGGTCTGCCTGATGGTGGACCTGTGGCATGCCGATGGCCCGGAACCGCGCACGCTGGAAGAGGTGGTCACGCGCGAAAAGGATGTCACCTTCGCCTCGCGCTCGCAGCGCCATATCGATGCCTATCTGCAGCAATACCGCCTGCGCCGTGCCGCCCACGACCTCTACAAGCGCCTGCCACCGGAGCTGCTCACCCAGGAAGACCGCCAGATGATGGCCGAGCTCAACGCCGACACCACCATCCACATCGTGCGCTTGGCCTATGCCGGGCGTGACTGGAACATGGCCTCCAAGGATGTCAATTTCGCCCGCGGCTCGGTGCAGTGGCGCTGGGAACAGGGCTACCAGGATGCCCTGCGCGGCATCGCCTTGAGCCAGGAAGATTCCTTCGGCCAGAGCGAGGCGGGCATCGTGGTGCATGACCTGCCCAGCGGCCAGACTCACATCAGCGCCGCGAAAACAACCGAACGTTCGGCTTGATCGCCCGCAAAGCCACGCGGGGTAAGGCGTCGCATAATTTCCACGGGAATGTAAATATTTTGTGCGACGCACAAAATATCACTTGATTTCACCAAAGAAGTGCATAGAATAGGAATTGTTGCGGCGCACAAAATCAAGATGTTTAGCTGATTCTGGTCGAAAGCCGCGCTCGAACGCCGATTGTTTTGATCGTCACGCTCGTCGGCAAGCTCATTTGTCATATCACTTAGGAGATGAACATGTTTTCGTACCAAGATCAGTTTTCCGCCGCTACCAAGGCCAACCTGCAAGCCCATCTGGACCTCATCAACAATCTGACCGCCAAGGCCTTCGAAGGCGTGGAAAAGATCGTTGAGCTGAACCTGTCGGCCACCAAGGCCACCCTGGAAGAAGCCACCGCTGCCGCCAAGCAGCTGGCCGCCGCCAAGGATCCGCAGGAACTGCTGTCGCTGGCGGCTGCCCAGGCCCAGCCGGGCGCTGAAAAGGCCACCGCCTACAGCCGTCACCTGGCCGGTATCGTGTCGGCCACCCAGGCTGAATTCACCAAGGCTGCCGAAGCCCAGATTTCCGAAACCAGCCGCAAGCTGTCGGCCCTGATCGACGAGATCAGCAAGAATGCGCCCCCGGGCTCGGAGCAAGCCGTCTCCATCCTGAAGGCCACCCTGACCAACGCCAACGCTGCCTACGAGCAACTGTCCAAGAATTCCAAGCAAGCCGTGGAAACCCTGGAAGCGAACCTGGCCAACGCGACCAAGCAGTTCACCGCCGTGGCTGAAAAGACCGTCGCTTCGACCCGCTCCAAGAAGTAATCTTCGCTTTCGGCTGTAAAAACAAAACGCCGCCTCGGGCAACCGGAGCGGCGTTTTGCTTTGGGGTGATCCGAAGCCGGGATCAACGCATCAGGACTGCGCCACGATATCCAGCGCCAGCGCCTCGGCCACGCGGATGCCATCGATGGCGGCCGACATGATGCCGCCGGCATAACCGGCCCCCTCGCCAGCGGGATACAAACCCTTGGTATTGAGGCTCTGCAGGGTGTGGTCATCGCGCTTGATGCGGATCGGCGAGGACGTGCGCGTCTCGATGCCGGTCAGCACGGCGTCGTGCATGGAATAGCCACGGATCTGCTTCTCGAACGCGGGCAGTGCTTCGCGGATGGCATCGATGGCGTACTTGGGCAGGGAAGGATTCAGGTCACCCAGCGTCACGCCGGGCTTGTAGGACGGCTCCACGCTGCCCAGCCGGGTCGAGGGACGATTGGCGATGAAGTCGCCCACCAGCTGTCCGGGCGCATTGTAGTTGCCGCCGCCCAGTTCGTAAGCGCGGCTTTCCCACTCGCGCTGGAAGGCGATGCCGGCCAGCGGATGGCCCGGATAATCGGCCGGCGAGATGCCCACCACGATGCCGCTGTTGGCATTGCGCTCGTTGCGCGAATACTGGCTCATGCCATTGGTGACCACACGGCCCGGCTCGGAAGTGGCCGCCACCACCGTGCCGCCGGGGCACATGCAGAAGCTGTAGACCGAACGGCCATTGGAGGCATGGTGCACCAGCTTGTAATCGGCCGCGCCCAGGATGGGATGGCCGGCACCGGGACCGAAGCGGCACTTGTCGATCAGCGACTGCGGATGCTCGGCGCGGAAACCGATGGAGAAGGGCTTGGCCTCGATGTAGACGCCGCGCTCGTAGAGCATCTCGAAGGTATCGCGGGCGCTGTGGCCGATGGCCAGCACCACGTGGTCGGCTTCGATTTGTTCGCCGGTGTTGAGCGTCAGGCCACGGATGTGGCCGTCTTCGATGAGCACGTCCTCGACGCGCTGCTCGAAGCGGAATTCACCGCCCAGCTTCTCGATCTTCTCGCGCATCAACTGGATCATCTTGACCAGGCGGAAGGTACCGATGTGGGGCTTGCTGACGTACATGATTTCGGGCGGCGCATCGGCGGCCACGAATTCGGCCAGCACCTTGCGGCCATAGTGCTTGGGGTCCTTGACCTGGCTGTAGAGCTTGCCGTCGGAGAAGGTGCCGGCTCCGCCTTCGCCGAATTGCACGTTCGATTCCGGTTTCAATTCGCGCTGGCGCCACAGGCCCCAGGTGTCCTTGGTGCGCTCGCGCACGGTCTTGCCGCGTTCCAGGATGAGCGGATTGAAGCCCATCTCGGCCAGGATCAGCGCCGCAAACAGACCGCAGGGACCGAAGCCGATCACCACCGGACGCTTCCTGAGCGTGGCCGGTGCGCGCGTAACGTAGTGGTAGGAGGTATCGGGCGTGGGACCGATGTTGGTCTTCTTCGCATGACGCGCCAGCACGGCCGCCTCGTCCTTCACCTCGGCGTCGATGGTGTAGGTCAGGGTGATGGCCGTCTTCTTGCGGGCATCGTAGCTGCGGCGAAACAGCGTGAAGGACACCAGCGCATCGGCCGTGATGCCCAGGCGGTCGAGGATGGCGGCGTTCAGTTCGTCTTCCGTATGGCTCAGCGGAAGGGTCAGTTCAGAGATGCGCAACATGTGCGGGGACTTTCAACAAGACTGGGGATGCAGGCGGTGGCGCAGGCCACGGTGGCCGGTGGGATCACGGCGCAAGGCTGCGCGAAAGGCGACATTCTACTCCAGCCGGGCAGGCGCTCCCAGCCGGCGGCGCGCGGGGTGTGGCGTCTTCGCCATGTATCGGTCTGTCCGGATTTGTTACCGGGCATTGTGCGTTCCCGGCGTTCTGCCCGCGCGGGCAGGCTGGGCGACACACCTGGAAACACAACATTACAGTCTTAAAGAAGCCCGGCTCCTAGAGTGGTTTCACAGCACGGCTCATCCGCCCGCGCTGCATCCACGTCACACCACTTTGCAGGAGCCATCATGAAAAAGACGACAAGCCGCCTCACCTTCGCCCTTCTCGCCACCCTGTGCGCCCTCGGCGCCACCGTCGCCACGGCCCCCGCCGCACAGGCCCAGGTGGTCGGCGTGGACGTGCGCATCGGCACGCCACCGCCCGCCCCGCGCTATGAAGTCGTACCGCCGCCGCGCCACGGCTATGCCTGGGCGCCCGGTTACTGGGCCTGGAACGGCTATCGCCACGTCTGGGTCGGCGGCCACTGGGAACGCATGCGCCGCGAATACGTACGCTATGAGCCGGCCCACTGGCAGCCCGGTCCGGGCGGCTGGGTCTTCATTCCGGGTCACTGGGTGCGCTGAGCGCGGTCGCTGAGTCCGCGCCAAAGCGGGCCGGGTCCAGAGCCGTCACCAGATCGCGCGGCAGCGGCAAGGGCTCGCGCTCGATCATCGCGGCCAGCAGTTCGGCCATCAGCGGCGCCCAGATCAGGCCACGCGAGGCATAGCCCAGCAGGCCGAAGAGCCCTGGCTCGCCGGGCAAGGCACCGACCAGCGGGAGGCGGTCCGGCGCGATGCAGCGCTGGCCGACCCGGCCGGCCAGATTTTCATCGGCCTGCGGCAAGGTGGTGTGCGCGGCGATCTGCGGCAGCATGTGCTGCAGGCGGCCGAGGTTCTCGGCATGACTGTCGGCACGCAGGCTGGCATCGTCGAAACGGTCATACGTGGCGCCCATGCAGACCTGGCCGGCATAGGGCCGGGTCAGGTAGCCATCGCCACACAGCGCATGCGGCAGGTCGGGGAAGCCCGCTGCCGGCAGATGCGTGACCTGTCCGCGCACCGCGTTCAAGGGCAGCCCGGCCGCCTGCGCCAGCGCGCGCGCCTGCGCACCGCCGGCCAGGATCACCAGCGGCGCCTGGGCGATCAGCTCGCCCTCAGCGTCCAGTGCCTGCCATTGTTCCTGCCCGCGTTGCAGGCGGGCGACGGCACGGTTGAAGTGCGTCTTCACCTCCCCTTGCGCACGGGCCACGGCCAGCAGGCGGCGGCACACCGAGGGCGGATTGAGCCAGCCCGCTTCCGGGAAGAAATAGCCGCCGCCCATGGTCGGCATGCCCAGCACCGCGGCCGTCTCGTCGGCCGGCATCCAGCGCGCATAGCGCGGCGGATACTGCCACTGCTGCGCGCCCTGCTCGAAGGACAAGGCCTGTTTGGCATCGCGGCCGAATTGCAGGATGCCGCAGCATTCGCCCTTGATCGCCGCGTCATCGCTCAAGCCCACGCCGCCCAAATCCTGCCAGCGCTGCGCCGCGAACAGGAAGGCGGCACGCGTGAGGCGGGCCAGCGGACTATCGTCGCGCGCCAGCGCCGGCATGAACAGGCCGCCGTGATTGCCCGAAGCCCGCGTGGCCACGTCCGGACCGGCATCGATGAGCTCGACGCGCCAGCCGCGTGCGCTCAGGCGCTCGGCGGCGGCGGTGCCGGCCAGTCCGGCGCCGATCACCAAGGCATGGCGCGAGTGGTACGGACCACGCCGCAAAGGCGTACCGGTGGCAGCCACATGGGTGGCGGGCCTGGCCCAGGTGGGCGCGTAGCGCAGGGCGAGCGCGCCTTCCCGCTCCTCTGCCTGCCAACCCACCTGGCGCATCGCCGCCGCCAGCGCGGGCTGCCCGGCCGCCCCGAACACCAGCGCCCGCGCGCCCGTCCAGGCCAGGCGTGCCAGCCGCTTGCAGGCGTGGGCATGCCAGGGTGGTGCGGCAGGGTCGAAGCGGGTCGGATCGGCATGCAGGTAGAACAGGTCCACTGGCGCTTCCAGCCGCGCCAGCTCTTCTTCGACCGCCCCCCAGATCAGGGTCAGCGTCACCCGCCCCTCATCGAGCAGCAGGCGATGCGCGCCCGGCAGCGGCAGTGGCCATGCTGCGCGCAAGGCCTGTGCATAAGTCAGATCGTCGTGAAGGGCGTCTGCGCACGGCGGATGCGGCAGGATGGCGACGTAATGCAGATGCGCTGCGCCCTGCCCCGCTGCACGCTGGCGGGCAAAGGCATGCCAGGTGGCGAAGAAGGCATGGCCCAGGCCGAAATGCAGATCCAGCACGGTGGCGCTGTGTTGTTCGCGCAGGCAGTCGGGGGCGGCATGCAGTGTGCGCGTGATCGCAGCGGCCTCGGCGCGCCAGGCAGCCAGCAGTTCGGGGCTGGCCAGTTGAAGGGGACGAGCAGGCATCTTGAAAAGCCCTGTGGATAAATCAGACAAGGCCGCCATTCTACGCCGCCCATTCCATGCGGCATTGCGCCTTGACAAAGGAGAACGCCTTCCCTAAAACCCATTTCGTAAATAGGCGTGAGATGCGTTCTAGTCTGGCCCACGCCCAATGCCGATCAACCTGCCCCGCAGCATGGCTGCGCACCGCCATGCTCGCCATCTTCAATATCGTCTTCCCGATCTTTTCGCTGATCTTCCTGGGCTGGGCCTGCCGCAAGCGCAACATCCTCTCGGCCGGGGCGGCCAGCGAACTGAACCGCTTCGTGATCTGGCTGGCCTTGCCGGCGCTGCTGTTCGATTCCATGTCGCGCCTGAAGGCGGAGGATTTCGCCAACCTGCGTTTCATCGGGGTCTTCGGTGCGGGTGTGGCGGTGGTGTTCCTGATCACGGCCTGGCTGCGGCGGCGCCAGCAGGCGGCGGGGGCCGACGTCATCATCGACAGCCTCGGCAGCTCCTATGCCAATACCGGCTTCATCGGGATTCCGCTGTGTTATCTGGCCTTCGGCAGCGACGGCTTGCCGCCCTCGGTGATCGCCATGGTGATGACGGCCTGCCTGCTCTTCGCGGTGGCCATCGTGTTGCTGGAAACCTGTCTGCACGCCCAGGCCGCCCTGGGGCAGACGGTCGCCAAGGTCGGCCGCTCGCTGGTGCGCAATCCCATCATGATCGCGCCGCTGGCCGGGATCGCGGTGGCCGTGACCGGCGTGAGCATTCCCACTGGCGTGCAGCAGCTCTTCAAGATCCTGGGCGGTGCGGCCAGCCCTTGCGCGCTGGTCTCGCTGGGCCTGTTCCTGGCGCAGCCGGTGCGCGCCGGCGAAGGCGCGCCCGTGTGGCTGCTGGTGGCCTTCAAGCTGCTGCTGCAGCCGGCCGTGACCGCCGTGCTGGCCTACTGGATCCTGCCGCTGCCGCGCCTGTGGGCCGACAGCGCGGTGCTGCTGGCGGCCATGCCGATCGGCACCGGGCCCTTCATGCTGGCCGAGCTGTATCAGCGCGAGGTCACCGCCATGTCGCGCGCCATCCTGATCTCCACCACCCTGTCGCTGCCCACCATCGCCGTGATCCTGGCCTGGATCGGGCATCATTGAGCCCGATATGAACCGGGCCGCACAGCGATTGCCGTGCGGCCCGGTTCTGAAATGGCGCATGAAGTTTTATTAGAACCCATTTCATAAATAGGCGTGAGATGCGTTCTGTCCAGAAAGGGCGCTGGCAAGGCGCGCGACGCGTCGTGTGGCGGTGCCACACGCAAGGAGCGCAACGCGGCCAGCGCCCTTTCTGGACAGAACCCGCAGGGAGCGGCCCGTTTGGGCGAATTGCTGCGTTACGAATTTGGGTCAAGACGCCCAGTCTTGACCCAAATTCGCGCCTTGCACTTCATCCCAAACGGGACTCGCTCGCACTCACGCCTATTTATGAAATGGGTTCTACAAAATCGCCCGTTCTTCCCGCAGGATCTGCTCGAACTTTTCGGCCGGCACCGGCGGGCTGAACAGGTAACCCTGGATCTCGTCGCAGCCATAGTGGCGCAGGTAGTCCAGCTGCTCGTCGGTCTCCACGCCTTCGGCAATCACGCGCAGTTTCAGGTGGCGCGCCAGCGAGATGATGGAGGCCGTGATGGCCGCATCGTCGGCATCGATGGTGATGTCGCGCACGAAGGAGCGGTCGATCTTGAGCACGTCGATGGGGAAGCGCTTCAGGTAGGCCAGCGACGAATAGCCGGTGCCGAAGTCATCGATGGACAAGCGGATGCCCAGCTGCTTCATGCCGGCCAGGATGCCGATGGCATGCTCGACGTCGGTCATCATGAGGCTTTCGGTCAGTTCGATTTCCAGCGAGGCCGGGGGCAGGCCGGTGTCTGCCAGCACATCGGCAATGGAGGACACCAGATCCTTCTGCAGGAACTGGCCCACCGACAGGTTGACCGACACGCTGATCTCTTCATGCCCGGCCAGTTGCCACTGGCGGCACTGCGTACAGGCGGTGCGCAGGACCCAGGCGCCGATGGGCAGGATCAGGCCGGTCTCTTCGGCCAGGCCGATGAAGCGCGCCGGCGAGACCATGCCCAGTTGCGGATGCAACCAGCGGATCAGCGCCTCGCTGCCGATCACGCGGCCCGAGGCCAGGTCCACCTTGGGCTGGTAGTGCAGCAGGAATTCGCCGTGATCCAGCGCATTGCGCAGGTCGCCTTCGATGCGCAGGCGTTCCAGCGCCTGCTCGTTCATGGCCGGGGTATAGAACTGGAAATTGTTGCGGCCGGTCTGCTTGCCGCGATACATGGCGATGTCGGCGTGCTTGATGAGGGTCTCGCCATCGGTGCCATCGTTGGGATAGCAGGCCACGCCGATGCTGCAGGTCATGAAGAGCGTATGCCCGCCCAGCGTCACGGGCGCCGCCACCGCATCCATGATGCGTTGCAGGCTGCGGGTGTCGAGCGTGAGTTCATCCTGCTCCGGCAGGATCATGATGAATTCGTCGCCGCCCAGGCGCGCCACCGTATCGGCCTCGCGCACGGCCGCGCGCAGTCGCCCGGCCACGGTGCGCAGCAAGGTATCGCCGGCCTTGTGGCCCAGGGTGTCGTTGACGAACTTGAAGCGGTCCAGGTCCACGAACACCACCCACAGCGCCTGCTTCTGCCGCTCGGCCGCGCCGATGGCCTGCTCCAGGTGATGGCGCAGCATGTGGCGGTTGATCAGGCCGGTGAGCGTGTCGCGGCTGGCCTGGAATTCCAGTTCGGCTTCATAGCGCTTCATCGAGGTGATGTCGTAGAGCGCCGCCACGAAGTGGGTGACCACACCGCGCTCATCGCGCACCGGGGCGATGTAGAAATCGTTCCACAGCTCCGAGCCGTCCTTGTGATAGTTGCGCAGCACCACGTTGTGTTCGCGCAGCTCGCGCATGGCGATCCACACGGTTTCGAAGCCTTCCGGATCGCTGTCGCGCCCCTCCAGGAAGCGGATGCTCTTGCCCACCGCTTCACCGCTGCTGTAGCCGGTGATGCGGGCGAAGGCCGGGTTGACGTATTCGATGGCGTAGTCCGGCGCCTGGGCCGAGAGGATCAGGATGGCGTTGGCGCTGGCCTCGATGGCCTGATGGCGCAGGCGCAGCGCCCGTTCGGCCAGGCGGCGTGCGCGGATGTCGTCCGACAGCAGGGCATTGGTGGTGCGCAGCTCGGCGGTCTTCTCTTCCACCAGCTGTTGCACGCGATGCGAACGCATCGACAGCGCGCGCATATAGGCCGCGCCCAGCAGCGAGGCGATCAGGCCCACCAGCCCGATGAGCAGCGAGCCGTAGTGGTCCGCAAAGACCGAACGCGGTGGAATGCTGATCTCCATGTGCCAGGTCTGGCCGGCGATCTCGAAGCTGGTGAGGGTCGAGGAAGGTTGGCGGAAGAAGCTGCCCGGCGGGATGATGCGGTCCAGCCAGTGGGCCGGCTGGGGCCGGCTGTCATGGCTGTAGACCAGGTTGGCGGGATCGGCCTGGGTGCCGACGTAGAGGCGCAGGGCGATCTCGTGATCGGTCATCAGGCCGGCGCCATCGAGGATCTTCTGCACCAGTCCATCCAGTTCCAGCACCGCCGCGGTATCGCCGACGAGCAGCGCACGCCGGGCCTGGATATCGGTCGGTTGCACGCCGCCGCGATAGACCGGTTGCACCACCAGCAGGCCGCGCTTGCCCGCACCGGCGTGCGTGAGCACGAAGGGCGGGGTGGACCAGGAGCTGCCACTGTTCACGGCCGCCTCCAGCGCGCTCATGATGGCGGCATTGCGCGAGACATCCAGCCCCAGCACCGCTTCATTGCCGGCGATCGGTTCCACGTAGTCGACCACCAGATAGGTGGGCTGGGTCGAGGCGCGCTCGATCTGATCGCCACGCGCTGCGGTGATTTCAAAGCCCGGCTTGACGCCCTGACGCAGGGCCTCGAACACCATCCGGTCGTCGTCCGAGACGAAGCGCTGCACGCTGAAGGAGCGCACATAGGGATAGCGGAGCAGCAGCGGACGGGTGAAACTCTCGAACTGTTCGCGCGAGGGATCGCCCACGGTGACATAGAAGTGATTGACCACTGACTGCATCTGGATGGCCTCCTCCAGTCCACGCTGGATGGTGAAGGCACGCAGGCCGGCCCGACGCTCGAAGTCCAGGTGGACGGCATCCTCTTCCAGATGGCTGGTGGCGACGAAGACCGTCACGGTGGCACACAAACCCAGCATCAGCGTGAGCGATGCCGACAACGTTGCTCCCAGCTTGTTGATCACACGCTGCATAAACGAATCGCTATATCCCTGATATCCCTGAAGTGAGCCCGATCATAATCCGGACTCCCCCTCGTTATCGGCCAGCACCCAACTATTTTTAATCAGACAAGCCCTGGCACGCCCGGCCGTGTTGCCCTACGAGAATGGTGCGCCCCTCTTTTCGAGAACGGATCAATAGACCGGCGGCGGCGACTGGCGCTGTTCGCGGGCGGCACGTTCGATGGCCTGGGCCTGCATGAAGGCGTCGAAGGAGCGCTCGATGGTGGCGCGCTCGATATCGCGGGTGATGAAGACGATGCGGCTGCGGCGGTCTGCCGAAGGCCATTCCGGCAGCGTGGCGGTGGGATGGAAGATGTGCTGCACGCCGTGGATCACGGTCGGCCTGTCTTCGCCCTTGAGGTTGAGGATGCCCTTGATGCGCAGGATGTTGGGGCCCTTGAAGCCGACCAGCAGGCTCAGCCACTCATCAAAGAGCTGCGGATCGATGGGCTCGTCGAAGGTAAAGCAGAAGGCGCGGATGTGGTCGTCATGGCGGTTGACGTCGTGGGCGTGGTCGTCATGGTGATCATGGTGATGATGCGCATGATGCGCATGATGATCGTGGTGGTCATGCCCGTGGCCGTGATGATGATGGTGGTGATGCTCATGCGCATGGGCCTGCTGCTCGGCGAAGGCTTCCTCGTTGAGCCAGCGCGCCACGTCGGGCATCTTCTCGCCCGGCTTGAACAGGCCCGCATCGAGCAATTCGGCGGCGGCGATCTGGCCCAGCTGCGGCTGCAACTGGCGCGCACCGGGGTTCAGCGTGCGCAGGCGCGCCTGCAATGCGGCCAGAGTGGCGGGGTCGGCCAGGTCGGTCTTGGTCAGCAGCAGGCGGTCCGCCACGGCGGCCTGCTGGATCGCTTCCGGATGATGATCCAGGGTGGACATGCCATTGACCGCATCGACCGTGACGATCACGCCATCGAGGCGATAGCGCGCCGAGATGAAGGCGTCCGTCATCAGCGTATGCAGGATGGGCGTGGGCGAGGCCAGGCCGGTGGTCTCGATGACCACGCGGTCGAACTTGCGCTGGCCACCTTCGGCGAAGCGCCAGGTGATGTCCTTCAAGGTCTTCTTGAGATCGCCACGGATGGTGCAGCACAGGCAGCCGCTGCTCATCTCGACGATGGTTTCTTCCTGGCTGTGGGCCACCAGCAGGTGATCCAGGCCGATCTCGCCGAATTCGTTGATGATGACCAGGGTGTTCTTCATCTCCGGCTGGGTGATGAGGTGGTTCAGCAGCGTGGTCTTGCCGCTGCCCAGGAAGCCGGTCAGCAGGGAAACGGGAATCGGCGCAGCGCCGGCGGGTACGGATGGGTTCATGGTGAAAGACGGGATGAGAATGGACGATCCAGTCGCCATGCTACCTGATGCGTCAAGCGGGCTGTCTGCGCAAGGAAAAAAAAGACGGACCGCATCGGGTCCGTCCTGGCTGCAAGCCGCGCCCGGTGCGGGCCGGCATCTTTACCTGATTTTACTGAATTAGGGAAATTCACGGTCTGAATAGCCGCCCACCCTCCATTCACCCGCGTGATGGATGCGCGTTACCCGTGAGTTACTCGTTATCGTGCGCGTCCAGCGGGACTTTTTCGGTCTTTTCCTCGGGCTTGGCCAGGCCCGGCAGCAGGTGGCCCAGCTTGCGCGCCTTGGTGCCGAGGTAGCCGATGTTGAAGGGATTGTGGTTGGCGATCAGGGCGATGCGCTCGGCCACGGTGATGCCGCTGTCTTCCAGCGCCTTGACCTTGCGCGGGTTGTTGGTCATCAGGCGCAGGCTGGTGATCTTCAGATGCGCCAGCATGGGCAGCACGATGGTGTAGCGCCGCATGTCGGCCGGGAAACCCAGGCGTTCATTGGCTTCCACCGTATCGGCGCCCTGATCCTGCAGGTGATAGGCGCGGATCTTGTTCAACAGGCCGATGCCTCGGCCTTCCTGGCGCAGGTAGAAGAGCACGCCGCGGCCTTCCTTGGCGATCTTCTTCAGGGCCGCTTCCAGCTGGGCGCCGCAGTCGCAGCGCTGGGAGAACAGCGCATCGCCGGTCAGGCACTCCGAATGCACGCGGCCCAGCACCGGCTCGCCATTGCCGACCTCGCCCAGGGTCAGGGCCAGATGTTCCTTGCCGGAAACTTCATCGTAGAAGGCGTGCAGTTCGAAGGTCGCCCAGGGCATGGGCAACTTGCACGAACTGACGAAGACCAGTTTTTCTTCCGGCGCGGCGGCGGCCGGGACGATCGGTGAAGACATGACAACCTGCTTTCGAATCGAATGCTCAGAACCGCGTATCTTACCTTGCGCCCGGGTTTATTTCAGCGCGTCGGCCGCTGTGGTGAAGGCAATTGTCCAATTCGTGCAGGGAAATTGAACCGTTGGCGCCTGCCGGTCATAATGCAACACCAGTCCGGGAGACACCGGACGCGGCGCCCTGCCCTTCCAAAGGCGGCGCCACCTGAAAGCCGGTCAACGATAAAAAAGGGAGACAACCGTGCTGTTCGATTACGTCATCATCGGTGGCGGCTCGGCGGGGGCGACGCTGGCTGCGCGCCTGTCGGAAGATCCGCGTGTATCGGTCTGCCTGCTGGAAGCCGGCGGCCAGGGCGACAGCCTGCTGGTACGTACCCCGGCCGCCGTCGTGGCCATGCTGCCCGGCTACGGCAAACTCAATAACTGGGCCTTGCAGACCACGCCCCAGCCGGGCCTGAACGGCCGGCGCGGCTATCAGCCACGGGGGCGCGCCCTGGGCGGCTCCTCGGCCATCAATGCCATGCTCTACATCCGAGGCCAGCGCCAGGATTACGACGGCTGGGCCGAGGCCGGCTGCCCCGGCTGGGACTGGGAATCGGTGCTGCCCTACTTCAAGCGCGCCGAAAACAACGTGCGCGGGGCCGATGCCTGGCATGGCGCCAGCGGCCCCTTGCAGGTGGCCGAGCAGAACCGGCCGCGTCCGATCACGCGCGCCTTCATCGAGGCCGCGCAGGCGCGCGGCTATCCGCTGTGCGAGGATTTCAACCGGGGCGACAACGAAGGCGTGGGGCTGTACCAGGTCACGCAATTCCACAGCCGCGCCCATCGCGGCGAACGCTGCTCGGCAGCCGCCGCCTACCTGCACCCGGTGATGGGGCGGCGCCCCAACCTGACGGTGCTGCGCCAGGTGCGGGCGCAACGGCTGTTGTTCGAGGGCAAGCGCGCCATGGGCGTGGCGTATCGCCAGCAGCAGCAAGATCTCCAGGTGCGCGCCGCGCGCGAAGTGATCCTGGCGGCGGGCGCCTTCGGCTCGCCACAATTGCTGCAGCTGTCGGGCGTGGGCCGCCCGGAAGACATCCTTCCGCACGGCATCGCCCTGCATCATCCCTTGCCCGGCGTGGGCCAGAACCTGCAGGATCACCTCGATTTCACGCAAGGATGGACCACGCGCGACACCGACAATTTCGGCCTGGGCGTGGTCGGCGGCCTGCGCCTGCTGGGCCAGTTGCTGCCCTGGAAGCGGCATGGCGAGGGCCTCATCGCCACGCCTTTCGCGGAAGGCGCGGCCTTCCTCAAGACGCGCAGCGGACTGGACCGGCCCGACATCCAGCTGCATTTTTGCATCGCCATCGTGGATGACCATGCAAGAAAGCTGCATGCCGGTTATGGCTTCTCCCTGCACATGTGCCTGCTGCGGCCGCATTCGCGCGGCCGCGTGGGTCTGCAATCGGCCGACCCGATGGCCGATCCGCTGATCGATCCGGGCTATCTCTCCGACCCGCGCGACCTGGCCAGCATGATCGAGGGCGCGCGCATCGCGCGCCAGATCGTGATGACCGAACCGCTGCGCCGCTACTGCCGACGCGAACTGTTCGGCGGCCACGAGGGCATGGATGATGCGCAATGGGAAGCCATGATCCGCAACCGTGCCGACACCATCTATCATCCCGTGGGCAGCTGCCGCATGGGCCAGGACCAGATGGCCGTGGTCGATGCGCAATTGCGCGTGCATGGCCTGCAAGGGCTGCGCGTGGTCGATGCGTCGGTGATGCCGACATTGGTCAGCGGCAACACCAATGCCCCGGCCATCATGATTGCCGAGAAGGCGGCCGACCTGATCCGCGCCAGCCGGGAACAGGCGCATGCCGCCTGAAAAATAACGACAGTGACCATGCAAGGATGCATCAATGACCGATACCACCGCTGCACAATTGCATCAGCTTTTTACCGCGCAACGGCAAGCCTTTGCCATCGACAGCGACCCGTCCCATGCGCTGCGCATGGACCGTCTGGCGCGCCTGCAGGCACTCATCGGCGAACATGAGGCCGCGCTCATCGCGGCCATCGATGCCGACTTCGGCGGCCGTTCGCATCATGAGACGCGCATGGCCGAACTCTTCGTCGTGCGGGCCGCAATCCGTCACGCGCAATCACACCTGCAGCGCTGGATGCGTCCGCAGCGCGTCGCCACCGCCCTGCACTTCCTGCCCGGCAGCAATCGCCTGCTGGCGCAGCCGCTGGGCGTGGTGGGCATCATCTCGCCGTGGAATTATCCGCTGCAACTGGCGCTGGGCCCGGCGCTGGCGGCGCTGGCGGCGGGCAACCGGGTACTGCTCAAACCCTCGGAACTGACGCCGCGCCTCTCGGCCCTGCTGGCCGAGCTGGTCGCGCGTTATTACGCCCCGGAGGAAATGGCCGTGGTCACCGGCGACGCCGGCATCGGGCAAGCTTTTGCATCGCTGCCCTTCGATCACCTGTTCTTCACCGGTTCGACCCAGGTCGGGCGGCAGATTGCGCAACTGGCTGCCGCCAACCTGACGCCGGTGACACTGGAGCTGGGTGGCAAGTCACCTGCCATTCTCGATCCTTCGTGCCGCCTGGAGAGCGCCCTGCAGCGTATCGCCTTCGGCAAGCTGCTCAATGCCGGCCAGACCTGCGTGGCGCCGGATTACCTGCTGGTCCCGCACTGCCAGGGGACTCGCGTGGCACAGCAACTGGCACAGGCCATGAGCCGACTCTATCCGCATCTGCACGGCAACCCGGACTACACGGCCATCATCAGCCCGCGCCATCGGGCGCGATTGCAGGCGATGGTGGAAGAAGCGCGTGCCGGTGGTGCGCAGGTGATCGAGGTCAACCCGGCGGGTGAAGACCTGGGCCAGAGCCGCAAGCTCGCGCCTGCGCTGATCCTGGGCGCCACCTCGTCGATGCGGGTGATGCAGGAAGAGATCTTCGGGCCGGTGCTGCCGATCCTGGAATACGAAACGCCCGAACAGGCCATCGCCCATGTGCGGCAAGGCCCGCGCCCGCTGGCGCTGTACTGGTTCGGCGAGAATGCGGCACGACGCGAGCAGATACTGCGGCAGACCCATGCGGGCGGCGTGACCATCAATGACTGCCTGTGGCATCTGGTACAGGAGGAACAGCCCTTCGGCGGCGTCGGCGAGAGCGGCATGGGTGCCTATCACGGACGCTGGGGCTTCGATACCTTCAGCAAGCGCAAGCCGGTGTTCCGGCAGGCGCGCTGGAATGGCGGAACGCTGTTGCATCCGCCTTATGGAAAGACGTTTGAGTGGGTGATGGGGTTGATCAGGAGATTGAGCTGACGGCCTTCGCCGACCGGTGGAACCTCAAATAAACCGGCTCAAAAAGCACGAGGCCCGGAGCGGTGACTCCGGGCCTTATTCAAACGATCCTGCTTATGGCGTCAAACCAAGCCGTGCGCCTGCTGATCCGCATGGTAGCTGGAGCGCACCATCGCCCCCACGGCCGCATGCACGAAGCCCATCTTGTAGGCCTCTTCCTCGTACATCTTGAAGGTGTCGGGATGCACGTAACGGCGCACCGGCAGGTGGTCGCCGCTGGGCATCAGGTACTGGCCGATGGTGAGCATGTCGACGTTGTGCGCGCGCATGTCGCGCATGACCTGCAGCACTTCCTCGTCGGTCTCGCCCAGACCCACCATGATGCCGGACTTGGTGGGCACTTCCGGATGCAGCTCCTTGAAGCGCTTCAACAGGTTCAGCGAATATTCATAGTCCGAACCCGGACGCGCTTCCTTGTACAGGCGCGGTGCGGTTTCGAGGTTGTGGTTCATGACGTCCGGCGGGGCCATCTTGAGGATTTCCAGCGCGCGGTCCATGCGGCCACGGAAGTCCGGGGTCAGGATCTCGATGCGGGTCTCGGGGGACAGTTCACGCACGCGCTGGATGCAGGCTGCGAAGTGGGCGGCACCACCATCGCGCAGGTCGTCGCGGTCCACGCTGGTGATGACCACGTAGGACAGGCGCAGCTGGGCGATGGTCTTGGCCAGGTTTTCCGGCTCGTTGGGGTCCAGCGGATCGGGACGGCCGTGGCCGACGTCGCAGAAGGGGCAGCGGCGGGTGCACTTGTCGCCCATGATCATGAAGGTCGCCGTGCCCTTGCCGAAGCATTCGCCGATGTTGGGGCAAGAGGCTTCTTCACAGACCGTCACCAGATTGTTGGCGCGCAGGATGTCCTTGATCTCGTAGAAGCGCGTGGTGGGCGAACCGGCCTTGACGCGAATCCAGTCCGGCTTCTTCAGCTTTTCGGCGGCCACCACCTTGATCGGAATCCAGGCGGTCTTGCCGGCGCCCTTCTGCTTGTCCAGCGGATTGGCGCGCGCCGAGCCGGTGGCATTGGAGGAAGAATCTGCTGCGGGAGTGAGTTCGGTAGTCATGTCGGTCGTTCCGGCCCCGGGCGCACGCGGCGCGTGGGGCTCAAGCCATGCCCGCGAAGCGGGCGATCAGTTGGTCGGCAAGCAAGTCTTGGACATCGGCCAGCCGGGCATTGGCAGCCCCGAGGGTCTGCATGTCCACGGTGGCCAGGCCTTCGTAGCCGCAGGGGTTGATCCAGGAAAACGGTGCCAGGTCCATCGCCACATTGAGCGAGACACCGTGGTAGGTGCAGCCGTTGCCCCGTATCTTCAAGCCCAGCGCGGCCACCTTGGCGCCCTGCCAGGGGCCGTCGGCGGCGTAGATGCCGGGCGCCCCCTCCTTGCGTACACCGGCCAGATTATACGCCGCCAGCGTGGCGATCACCGCCTCTTCGATGTTGTGCACGAATTCGCGCGCGAACAGGCGGGCCCCGCTGCGGTTACGGCGCAGGTCCATCAGCAGGTAGATCACCACCTGGCCGGGGCCGTGGTAGGTGACCTCGCCGCCGCGGTCGGTCTGGACAATGGGGATGTCGTGCGGATTCAACACATGGGCGCGGTCGGCGCCCAACCCCAGCGTGTAGACAGGGGGATGCTCGACGATCCAGAGCTGGTCGGGGGACTCGGCGCTGCGCGCATCGGTATAGGCGCGCATGGCGGCGAAGCTGGCTTCGTAGGGCTCGACGCCGCGCCGGACGATCTCGGGCCGGCGGGCGCCAGTCACGGGCGTGCTGGCGGTGGGCAGTGCGGTTTGCATGCCCGCCAGTGTAGCGAAATTCGCTGCGGACCGTATCAGAACCAGCGGATCAGGCCGTGCGGCAACAGCTTTGCAATACGCACCGTATCGTCATCACATCCCTTGGGAGGCAAGGGCGTGACCGTAAATTCGGCCGCACCGTTGACCGCTTCGAAGATGGCCTCGCCGCGCCCGTGGTAATCGAAGCAGCGGCCGGGCTTGAGCCAGATGTCTTCGCGGCAGCCGGCAATGGTCAGCCACACCAGTCCGGAGGTCACACGGATGCGCACGCCACCCCGCAGGCGACGGGTCTGGACCTGGCCTTCCTGCAACTGGCCGACGGGGCTAGTATCTGTGAATGAAATTGCCATGGCGGATGCTCCTCTGCGAGACTGTCTGATACGCCAGGCAAGCCGCGTCCCTGCCGCGATGCCCGGAAGGGTGCGGCTGCAAGCGGGAAATGCCTGGAATGATGTGTGATGAATCATCATTGTAGGAAAGCCCGCAAGCACGGCAAAACGATATATATTGCCCTTCTTTGCTAATAGAATTCACAAGAGGCAGCATGGCCGACCTGAGAAAATTGCCCAACCTGACGGCCCTGCGCGCCTTCGATGCGGCGGCCCGCCACGGCTGCTTCTCGCGCGCAGCCGAAGAGGTGCACGTCACCCCCGGGGCGATCAGCCACCAGGTGCGCGCCCTGGAGGAAGACCTGGGCCTGCAGCTGTTCCATCGCCACGGCAAGCGCATTTCCATCACCGAGACGGGCGAGCGTTTCGCCCTCACCATCCGCAAGTCGCTGGGCGAGATCGCCCAGGCCGCCGAGCACCTGCGCAGCCTGACGCGCCAGCAGCGACTGGTGATCTCGGCCACGCCCTCCTTCGCCTCGCGCTGGCTGGCGCCGCGCCTGTGGAAGTTCATCGATGCCCATCCCGAGATCGAAGTGGTGCTGCAATCGGGCAGCCACCTGGCCGACCTGCGGCTGGACGGGGTGGACATCGGCATCCGCTTTGGGCGCGGCCAGTACAGCGGCGTGGTCACCGAAAAGTTGAGCGACGATTACTACTATCCGGTGGCGGCGCCCGGCTATCGCGGCAGGCAGAACAAGAAGCTCACACGACCATCCGACCTGACCCACTGCACCCTGCTGCGCATGGACACGCGGGAATCCTGGCAACCCTGGCTGCCCCTGGCCGGACTAGACCTGCCCGAGCCGCGCGGCACGCTGGTGGTGGAAGATTCTTCGCTGACGCTGCGTCACGCGGTGGAGGGCAAGGGGGTGGCACTGTCACGCCATACGATTGCCTGGCAGGAGATCGCCAGCGGCACGCTGGTGCGGCTGTTCGACGTGGCGCAGCTGTGCGAGGACGCGCACTACCTGGTGCATCTGCCGGAGGGGCTGGAAAAGCCGGGGGTGGCGGCCTTCAGGAAATGGATACTGGAAGAGATGCGGCAATTCCACGCGCAGTCGGCATGGCCGGGCACGGTGCAGAAAACGTCAGGGCGCAAGAAGTGAAGCGCACATGAAAAAACCGGCGCGCCTTGCGGGCCGCGCCGGTTTTCGCGAGGGGATGGCCGGGCTCAGAGCACGAACTTGACCATCTCGTGCGTGGAGAGCGCGCGATAGATGTTGTCGAGCTGGGTGCGGCTGGTGGCGCGCACGGTCAGGGTCAGGGAGAGGTACTTGCCCTGGGTGGAGGGACGCATCTCGACCTTGCCGGCGTGAAACTCGGGGTCGTGCTCGACGACCATGGCGACGATGGTCTCGGCAAACGCGTCATGGGTGATCCCGACCACCTTGATGGGGAAGTCGCTGGGATACTCGATCAGAGATTCTTCAGGGGAAATAGTGGGCATAGTCATGGCAAACCGCCTTGGCGTTGTCCGCCTGGCGCTCCGGTTTCAATGCTCCCAGATGGGGATGAACCTGCGGGCTTCAAGCGGGGGACTCGGGTGGGGAATGCCTGCATTCTACGCCATGCGGGCGGGGCGGCGTGCAGAAAACCGCAGTGCCACCCGCACCTCATGACAAGCTGCAAACGCCTTACAGCCGTGCCTTGGCCGCCTGATAAGCCGCATACACCCTGGCAAACACCGGCCCCGGCTGGCCGCTGCCGACCGGCTTGTCGTCCAGCGTCACCACCGGCAGCACTTCCTTGCTGGCCGAGGAAATCATGAGTTCATCGGCCGCCAGCACTTCTTCACGGGTGATGCGGCGCGACTCCAGCGCGATGCCCTCCCCGGCGCACAGCTCTTCCATCAGGCCATAGCGGATGCCTTCGAGGATCAGGTTGTCCTTGGGCGGGGCGGAAATCTTGCCGTCCTTGACCACCCACACGTTGGAAGACGACGCCTCCGACAGATAACCATCACGGAACTGGATCGCTTCGGTCACCTGGTGCTCGGCGGCGAACTGCGCGGCCAGCACGTTGCCCAGCAAGGAGGTGGACTTGATCTGGCAGTTCAGCCAGCGGCGATCTTCCATGGTCACGCAAGCCACACCCTTTTCGATGGACGCGGCCGGTGGCAGCGCCATCGGATTGGTCATGATCAGCACCGTCGGCACCACTTCCTTAGGGAAGGCATGCACGCGCTTGGCCACGCCACGGGTGACCTGGATGTAGATCATCTGGTCCTCCAGGCCATTGGCCTCGACCACCTGGCTGATGAGGCCGTTCCAGCCGGCTTCGTCATGCGGATTCGGAATACCGATGCTGGCCAGGCTGCGGAACAGGCGCGCCAGGTGCTGCCGGCCACGGAAAGCCTTGCGGCGATACATGGGGATCACTTCGTAGATGCCGTCGCCAAAGATGAAGCCGCGGTCCAGCACCGGGACGCGGGCTTCGGAGAGGGGCGTGAGTTCGCCGTTGAGATAGACGATGGGATCGTTCATGGTGGGCTTTCCGGTAATCGAGTGTGAGCGGATGAAGGCGGCAAGCTTGCCGCGATGAATCCATTCTGTCACGCGGTCTTTGGCGTCCCTATGCAAAAACGGTATAAGGCCCTCCCCTCACACGGCAATGGGCAGCGCCTCCACGCGATGGCCCTGGCCTTCGCCCGCAGCGGTAAATTTCCAGCGCACGTCATGGAAGCGCGCCAGCGTTTCGCGGTGCGCGATGCTGATCACGGTCACGCCCGGCAACTCGCGCGGCAGGGCGGCATAGAGCGCTTCCTCGGTCTCGCCATCCATGGCACTGCTGGCCTCGTCCAGGAACACCAGACGCGGACGGTTGAGGAACACCCGCACGAAGGCCAGACGCTGTTGCTCGCCCGGTGACAGGGCCTGGCTCCAGTTGGCCGCCACATCGAGGCGGTCAGCCAGGTACGAAAGACGGCACAGATTCAGATAGCGCGTGATGAGCGCATCATCGAAACTGCCCTCGGCGGCCGGATAGGAGAGCGCTGCGCGCAGCGTGCCGATGGGCAGGTAGCTGCGCTGGGGCAGGAACATCGCGGGCGCATCCTGCGGCAGGGCGATGCGGCCCTCACCGTAAGGCCAGATGTCGGCCATGGCGCGGATCAGGGTGGACTTGCCGCAACCGGAAGGACCGCTGATGAGCACATGCTCGCCCGACTCCACGCGCGCATCCAGACTGCCCATCATGGGCCGGCCATCAGGGAAGGACAGTTGCAGGCCCTGCAGGGTGACGGCACTGCCGCGATGGGGCGCGACCTCGATGGTGCGCGGCATGTCGGCCGCACGCTGGACATCCGCATGAAAGCCCGCCAGCCGGTTGATGGAAGCCTTCCAGCTGGCCAGCGTGGTGAAGGCATTGATGAACCACGACAGCGCATCCTGCACCTGCCCGAAGGCATCGCTGATCTGCATGAGCACCCCCAGCGAAATGGCCCCGGAAAAATAGCGCGGCGCCGACACCAGCATGGGGAAGATCACCGCGAACTGCCCATAGAAATTGACGGCCACGTTGAGCTTCTTGGTCAGCCGCATGATGTTCCACCAGTTCTCGCGGATGTCGTCCAGCCGCGCCGTCAGCTGCGCGCGTTCCTGCGGCTCGCCGCGATACAGCGCCACGGCCTCGGCATGCTCGCGCACGCGGATGAGGCCAAAGCGGAAGTTGGCCTCGAAGCGTTCCTGATTGAAGCTCAGGCCCACCAGCGGACGGCCGATCCACCACACCACACCGGAGCCGATGGCGGCATAGGCGAGCACGAACCAGACCATGTAACCGGGGATGACCCACGATTGCCCCAGCGCCGTGAAGGACAGCGGCCCGCTCACCGACCACAGGATATGGATGAAGGAAAACAGCGTCACGCTGCTGGAGATGAAACCCAGCACCAGCGAGAGCGTGTCCGAGGTGAGCGCGTGCAGGTCTTCGGCGATGCGCTGGTCGGGGTTGTCGGAAAAGCGTCCCTCCTGTCCCTGCTCGATGCGGTAGTAGGCACGATGCGCCAGCCAGCGGTCGAGGTAGCGCGTGCTCATCCAGTAGCGCCAGCGGATCTGCAGCGCCTGCTTGAGGTAGACGCCGTAGATGGCGATGGCCACGAAGACGAAAGCCAGTCCCGAGAATTGCCACAGCAGCGACTTGAACTGGGCGTAGTCGCGCGATTGCAGCACGTTGTACAGGTCGCGGTTCCAGGAATTGAGCCGCACGTTGATGTAGACCATGCCCAGGTTCAGGGCCAGGATGGACAGGAGCAGAGCCCAGGCTTTCCACTTCTCTTCGGACACCCAGAAGGGCTTGATGAGTCGCCAGATGTCGGCGCGGCTGGCGCGGCTGGCGCGGTTGGCGCGAGTGGACTGGTGGGCTGGGGATTGTTCTGTCATGTCGTCATCCTGATGGTGATGTCCTCTTTGCTGCCCAGCTTGCCGCAAAAGACTTAACTCAGGCTTAACTTCAGGCTTAAAGACGGATCAAGAAGCATTAAGGAAAGCTTAATGCTTTTGCAATCGGGCATTCAGCGCTATTGAATGCATCGAAACAATCAATCCCGCAGGCGTGCAAACCCCGCTACACTGCGCTCCTGAACGATATTGCCGCACATCAATACCCGTGCGGACCACCAGCGTCCGCACCACTGCCCCCCTCATGGAGAATCACATGCACGCCCTTCCCCCCAAGCGCCGTTCGCTCAGCGTCGCGGCCCAACTGGCACTGAGTTTTGCGCTGGTACTGGCGATGATGCTGGTGCTCACGGTGCTCAGCATTTCCAAGGTCAACGCCATCGAAGGCAGCCTGACGACCGTCAGCGATGACAACAGCGTCAAGCAGCGCTATGCCATCAATTTCCGTGGCAGCGTACACGACCGGGCCATCGCCCTGCGCGATCTGACCCTGGTGAGCGAGCCCGAGGTCAAGGATGTGATTGCCCTCATCAACAAGCTCGATGCCGATTACCAGCAATCGGCCCGACCGCTCGATCACGTCTTCGCCACCATGAAGGTCAATGCCGATGAGCGCGCCAGCCTGGAGCGCATCAAGGCCATCGAATCCCGCGCCATGCCGCTGGCGGCCAGGACCATCGCCGCCCGCAACGCGGGGGACATCGATGGCGCCCGCCAGTTGCTGCTGAGCCAGGTCAAGCCGGTGTTCGTCGAATGGCTGGCCGCGATCAATCATTTCATCGATCTGGAAGAACACATGAGCCAGGTGGAGTCCGCCAAGGCGCGCAGTACCGCCCACGGTTTCCAGGCCTTCATGCTGGTGCTGCTGGGTGCGGCGCTGGTGGCCGGCGTCGTGCTGGCCACCCTGATTACCCGCAGCATCCGTGGCGCGCTGGGTGCCGAGCCCGATGAGGTCAAGCAACTGGCGCTGGCGGTGGATCGCGGCGAGCTTTACCACGTTGCCGCAGTACCGGCAGCCGCAGGCGGCAAGCGCCAGAGCATCATGGCCGCACTCTCCGAGATGAGCGGCAACCTGCGCCATACCGTCACCCGCGTGCGCGATGCGGCCGCCGGTGTGGCCACCATCAGTGCCCAGATCGCCGCCGGCAACAGCGATCTCTCGGCACGCACCGAAGACCAGGCCGCCTCACTTGAAGAAACCGCCTCGGCCATGGAGCAGCTGACCGCTACCGTCAAACAGAATGACGGCCACGCCCGCCAGGCCAACCAGCTGGCCCGCAATGCCTCCGACATCGCAAAACAGGGCGGCGCCATCGTGGAAGAAGTGGTCGAGACCATGGCCGCCATCAACACCTCCTCGCGCAAGATCGTGGACATCATCGGCGTGATCGACGGCATCGCTTTCCAGACCAACATCCTGGCCTTGAATGCGGCGGTGGAAGCAGCCCGTGCCGGCGAGCAGGGACGCGGCTTTGCGGTGGTGGCCACCGAAGTGCGCAACCTGGCGCAGCGCAGTGCGTCGGCGGCCAAGGAGGTCAAGCAGTTGATCGATGCCTCGGTAGGCAATGTGGAAGCCGGCACGCGCCTGGTGGAACGCGCCGGCGAGACCATGGAGCAGATCGTGGCCAGCGTGCAGCAGGTCACCGACGTGATGGGTGAGATCTCGGCGGCCAGCCACGAGCAGAGCCTGGGGATCGAAGAAGTCAACAAGGCCATCGCGCTGATGGATCAGGTGACCCAGCACAATGCCGCGCTGGTGGAGCAGGCCAGCGCCGCCGTGGCCACGCTGCAGGATCAGGCCGTCAGCCTGAACCAGGCCGTGGGTGTGTTCCAGCTGGAAGCACCGCACGCGCCGGCACGACCGCCGATGACGGCGCCCGCACCGACACTGCAGACCGTGCAGGTTCCGCTGCGGGTCGTCCCGGCATTGTCCGTGGTGCGCGAGGCGGCGTAAGCGGGGCGCGCCGCTGACAGCGCCCCCCGGGAAGTCCTCAGCCAATCGCAGCACGTCTGCCCTCTGAAGACGTCCCGGCGTGCACAAGCATGCCGGGACGCAAGATGGTCCGATACGGACCATTCCGATTTTCCGACAAGTGTTTTTCCCCAGTCCGATACACGCAAGGCAGCCGCATATGAGATGATGCGGCTTCCATCTTTTCGCGGCCTGCCCCGGGATCACGATAGCGGCCCTGCTGCCGCAGCGATCTGCCAGCCGCGCATGAACGGCGTACCGCCTCGCGCACATTCTCTCAGGTACGCCCCATGAAATGAGTTCTAAGCAACGCCCGACCGCGACGCTGCCGTGCCGGCTGTCTTTACGCCTGCCGCACCGCCGTCGGCCCTGATCCGATTTTTGGAGTCCCTTGCATGTTCAGCTGGTTTGAAAAACTGGTCCACCCCTACCCCGACACGCATCCGCTGCCGCCGCCGCGCGGCTTCATGCGCTTCATCTGGTTTTGTACCAAAGGCGTACGCCCCTACATTGCCGCCATGACGCTGATGACGGCCATCATCGGCGTCTTCGAGGCGCTGCTCTTTGCGGCGCTGGGTCGCATCGTCGACTGGCTGGCCAAGGTGCAGCCCGCGCAATTGTGGGCGCAGGAAGGCCATACCCTGGTGTGGCTGGTGGTGATCCTGGCCGCCAGTCCGCTGCTGATCGCACTGCAGACCCTGTACAAGCACCAGACCCTGGCGGGCAATTTCCCCATGCTGCTGCGCTGGAATTTCCATCGCCTCATGTTGAGCCAGAGCATGAGCTTCTACCAGAACGAGTTCGCCGGACGGGTCGCCACCAAGGTCATGCAAAGTGCGCTGGCCGTGCGCGACTTCTGCATGATCGTGGGCGATATCCTGGTCTTCATCACCATCTATTTCGCCACCCTGATCGGCGTGGTGGGCAGCTTCGACATGTGGATGCTGGCGCCCTTCTTCATCTGGCTGGTGGCCTTCGCAGTGGCGCTGCGCTACTTCGTGCCGCGTCTGTCGGCGGTGGCGCGCAACCAGGCCGATGCGCGCTCGCTGATGACCGGACGCATCACCGATGCCTACACCAACATCGCCACCGTGAAGCTGTTCTCGCACGCCGGGCGCGAGGCCGATTACGCCCGCAGCGCCATGCGCGAATTCCTCGCCACGGTCAATCGCCAGATGCGCCTGGTGTCGGGCTTCGAGGTGGTCAACCATATCCTGAACATGGTGCTCATCATCGGCGCGACCGGCGTGTCGCTGTATCTCTGGACCCAGGGCAAGGTGGGCGTGGGCGCGGTCGCCGCCAGCACCGCCATGGCGCTGCGCCTGAACGGTATTGCGCACTGGGTGATGTGGGAGATGTCTTCGCTGTTCGAACACGTGGGCACGGTGCAGGATGGCATCAACACGCTGGCGCGTGCGCACGAGGTCAAGGATGCACCGGATGCCCGGCCGCTGCAGGTGCGCCAGGGCGAGCTGCGCTTTGAAGGCGTGAGCTTCAGCTATGGCGGTGCTGCGCCGCGTCCGGTGGTAGACAAGCTGGACCTGATGATCCGCCCCGGTGAAAAGATCGGGCTGGTGGGCCGCTCCGGCGCGGGCAAATCGACCATCGTGAACCTGCTGTTGCGCTTCTACGATATCGAGGGTGGCCGCATCACCATCGATGGGCAGGACATCGCGCATGTGACGCAAGACAGCCTGCGTGCGCAGATCGGCATGGTGACGCAGGACACCTCGTTGCTGCATCGTTCGGTGCGGGAGAACATCACCTACGGCCGCCCCGATGCCAGCGACGCCGAGATGATCCACGCCGCCGAACGCGCCGAGGCGCATGACTTCATCGGCACCCTGGCCGATGCCAAGGGCCGCACCGGTTACGATGCGCATGTGGGCGAGCGCGGCGTGAAGCTCTCCGGCGGCCAGCGCCAGCGCATCGCCATCGCCCGCGTGATGTTGAAGGATGCCCCCATCCTGCTGCTGGACGAAGCCACCAGCGCGCTCGATTCGGAAGTGGAAGCGGCCATCCAGACTTCGCTCTACAAGCTCATGGAAGGCAAGACCGTGGTGGCGATTGCGCACCGCCTCTCGACCATCGCGGCGATGGACAGGCTCATCGTGCTGGATCAGGGACGCATCGTCGAACAGGGCAGGCATGCTGAACTGCTGGCGGCCAATGGCTTGTATGCGCGCTTGTGGTCGCATCAAAGTGGCGGCTTCCTCGGTGAAGAGGAAGAGGATGCGGTGATGACTGCGTGATGTCTGGTATTCGTAAATGATTTATATCATTTATGACTGATGTAAATGACTGATGTAAAAAATGGGCGCACTCAACAGTGCGCCCATTTTTCTTTGCTTCACATCATGATTGATTCCATCCTCCACCGTTCGGACTGAGTAGCGGCAAAGCCGCGTATCGAAGACGCACCGTCTGTGCTTTTGTTACTCAGGCAGCCGGCGGAGCGTCTTCGATACGGCCTCGAGGGGCCTACTCAGTCCGAACGGGAGTCAGGTTGCTCTTTCCGAGGAAACTTACTGCAGATTGAACGAAGCCGTCTTCACATCCTTGGAATCGAGCCCGATCTGCACCTGGAATTCACCCGGCTCGGCCACGTACTCCAGCCTGGCGTTATAGAAGGACAGCGCCTTGCGGTCGATGCTGAACTGCACTTCCTTCTCTTCGCCCGGTTGCAGCATCACCTTGCGGAAGCCCTTCAATTCCTTGACCGGACGCACCACCGAGGCGGCCACGTCGCGGATGTACAGCTGCACCACGGTGGCACCGGCGCGGCGGCCCACATTCTTGACCGTCACGCTGGCCTGCACATTGCCATCAGCAGTCATGCCGGCTTGCGACAGGCGCACGTCGGAGAGCTTGAACTCGGTATAGCTCAGACCGTATCCGAATGGATACAGCGGACCATTGGGCTCATCGAAGTACTGCGAGGTGTAGTTGCCCGGCTTGCCTTCCGTATAGGGACGCCCCACACGCGGATGGTTGTAGTAGCTCGGAATCTGGCCCACCGAACGCGGGAAGGTGATGGGCAGCTTGCCGGACGGATTGACGTCGCCGAAGAGGATGTCGGCAATCGCATTGCCGCCCTCGGTGCCGGTGTACCAGGTCTCCAGGATGGCCGAGGCATTCTCGCGCGCCCAGTTCAGATCCAGCGGACGGCCATTCATCAACACCAGTACCAGCGGCTTGCCGGTGGCCTTCAAGGCGGTGAGCAGGTCCTGCTGGCTCTGCGGCAGCAGCAGCGAAGTGCGGCTGGAGGATTCGTGCGACATGCCGCGCGACTCGCCCACGGCAGCCACGATCACATCCGCATCGCGCGCGGCCTTCACCGCCTCGTCGATCATGGCCTTGGGGCTGCGCTTGTCCTGCACCACTTCCGGATCATCCCAGTTCAGGAAATTGAGATAGTCGACGACGTGCTTGTCTTCAGTGATGTTGGCGCCACGTGCATAGATCAGTTTGCCCTGCCCGCCCAGCGCATTCTGCAAACCCTGACGCAGGGTGATGGTCTGCTTGTCCTTTCCGGCAGCGGACCAGCTGCCCAGCATGTCGATGTGCGAATCAGCCAGCGGACCGACCAGGGCGATGCGCGCGGTCTTCTTCAGCGGCAGCGCGGCGTTGCGGTTTTCCAGCAGCACCATGGACTGCTGCGCCACTTCGCGCGCGTCGCGGCGATGCAGGCGGCTGTCGGCGTAGACGTCGGGCGGATCGTCGGCAGCGCGACCGATGCGCACGTACGGGTCCTTGAACAGGCCCAGGTCATACTTGGCCCCGAGGATGTCGCGCACCGCGTTGTCCAGCTCCTGCTGCGAGACCTTGCCCGAGCGCACCAGCTCCGGCAATTGCCTGATGTAGACCTGATCGGCCATGCTCATGTCGGTGCCGGCCTTGATCGCCAGGCGCGCGGCTTGCGCATCGTTCTGCGCCACGCCGTGATTGACCAGTTCGGTGATGGCGCCGTGGTCAGAAACGGTCAGCCCCTTGAAGCCCCAATCGCGGCGCAACAGGTCCTGCAGCAGCCAGGTGTTGGACGTGGCCGGGGTGCCATTGATGGAATTGAGCGCCACCATCACCGCACCCGCGCCAGCATCGATGGCAGCGCGATACGGTGGCAGGTAGTCGTTGTACATGCGCTGCGGGTCCATGTTGACGACGTTGTAGTCACGGCCGCCTTCGACCGCGCCATACAACGCAAAATGCTTCACGCTGGCCATGACACGGTTGGCGGCGATGGGCTTGCTGTCGCCCTGCAGGGCCCGCACCGAGGCCTCGGCAATGCGCGAGACCAGATACGGATCTTCCCCAAAGCCTTCCGAGGTGCGGCCCCAGCGCGGATCGCGGCTGATGTCGACCATCGGTGCGAAGGTCATGTCGATGCTGTCGGCAGCGGCTTCTTCGGCGGCGATGCGCATGGAGCGCGCCACCACGTCCATGTCCCAGCTGGAGGCCAGGCCCAGGCCGATGGGGAAGGTGGTGCGATGGCCGTGGATGACGTCATAGGCGAAGAACATCGGAATCTTCAACCGCGAGCGCATGGCACCGTCCTGCAAGGGACGATTCTCCGGACGGGTGACGGAATTGAAGGTACCGCCCACACGGCCGGCGGCCAGTTCCTCGGCCAGCTTCCTGGCGGGCATCTCGGGACCGATACTGATGAGCCGCAATTGCCCGATCTTTTCTTCCAGCGTCATCTGCCGCAGCAGGTCATCGATGAAGGCGGTCTTGTTGCCCAGCAAGGCCATGTTGGCTTGTGCATGGGCCGCCGGGCCGGTCAGGGCGGCGCTGCAGGCCAGCGCGCACAGGGTCATGGCCAGGGCCAGGCGGGGGCGGCGCGGTCGCGCGGCTTGCCGCTCGGTAAGCTTGTGGGACACAGGTTTCCTCTCTCTTTTTTAAACTTTGGCGGCGCGCCGGCCTCTACAAAAGGTGAGCGGCGGCCCATCGCAGGGGATATTGCCGGCTGAAGCATGAATTGATTGTCTTCTATGATGCTTAGCCGGCGTGACGGTTCGCTATATTATTCTGTTTTGAAGCCTGCCGGAGAGGCAGGCGCATGGCGGCACACAGGGTGTGCCGTTTCTTTGTGGAGAAATGCGTTGATCAAACATGGATGGAAATGGCCCCTGCTGCAGGGCCTGATGTTGTCGGCCACGCTGCTGGCCGCGTCGGTGCAGGCCCAGAGCAGTCAGGGCTTCGACCTCAACCAGGCCGTGGCGCGCGCCAGGGCGCTGGCCGCCAAACCCTATCAGAAGCCGGTGAGCAATCTCTCGCCGACCTTCGCGGCGATGCAGTTCGCCGATTACATGAAGATCCAGCCCAGGAGCGACAAGTTCGAATGGCGCAACCAGCCCACGCCCTTCAAGCTGGCCTTCTATCACCAGGGCATGCAGTTCAACTCACCGGTGCTCATCCACGAGATCGTCGATGGCCGCGTGCAGGACGTGAACTACAGCACCGACCGCTTCAACTTCGGCGACCTGGCGCTGGCCAAGGACAGCACCGCACACCTGGGCTATGCGGGCTTCCGCGTGGTCTATCCGCTCAACCGCGATGACAAGGAAGATGAGGTCATGAGCGTGCTGGGTGCGAGCTATTTCCGCGTGATCGGCAAGGGCCAGGTGTATGGTCTGTCGGCGCGCGGGCTGGCCATCGACACGGCCATGCTGAGCGGGGAGGAATTCCCGCACTTCACCGAATTCTGGATCCAGCGTCCGGCGGCGGGCGAGAAGCAGCTGACCTTCTACGCGCTGCTGGATTCGCCGCGCGCTACCGGCGCCTACAGGTTCACGCTCACGCCGGGCAAGGATGCCCTGCTGGACGTGCAGGCCCGCGTCTTCCTGCGCGCTGACGTGGGCCGCCTGGGCATTGCGCCGCTGACCAGCATGTTCCTCTTCGGTCCCAACCAGCAATCCTCGCGCCGCAACTTCCGTCCGGCCATTCACGATTCCAATGGTCTGGCGATCCATACCGGCAACGGCGAATGGCTGTGGCGTCCGCTGAACGATCCGCAGAACGTGGAAGTGAGTTCCTTCGAAGTGACCAATCCGCGCGGCTTCGGGTTGTTGCAGCGGGGCCGCGATTTCGCCTCCTATGAAGACCTGAAGGATCGCTACGACCTGCGTCCCTCCGCCTGGATCGAACCCAAGGGTGACTGGGGCCGTGGGGCCGTGCAGCTGGTGGAAATCCCCACCGCCGACGAGACCAACGACAACATCGTGGCCTACTGGCTGCCTGCGCAACTGCCGCCACGCGGCACACCGCTGGCCTACGACTACCGCATCCACTGGACCATGGATGAGCCGGCCATCCTCAACAATGAAGTGGGCTGGGTCAAGCAGACCTTCCATACCGACGGCGAGCTCACGCAAGCCAACCTGATCCGCGCCTTCGATGGCACCACGGCCTTGCTGGTGGACTTCACCGGTGGACCACTGGCTACGCTGCCCGCAGGGACGGCGGTTCAGCCGCAGGTGAACGTTTCCAACAACGGCGAACTGATCGATGCCCAGTTGCAGCCCAATCCGGCCATCAATGGCTGGCGCCTCACGCTGCGGGTGAAGATTCGTAACGTTTCGCAGGCCGTGGAATTGCGCGCCGCACTGACCGCCAATGGCAAGCCCCTCACCGAAACCTGGAGCTATCAGTTGCCGCCACGTTCGGATGTGCAGCGGACTTTTTGACACCGCGCCCTGTGTTGCCTCATCAGGCGCGTCTTCGATACGGCCCCGAAAGGGCCTTCAGGCCGAACGCTAGGGTGAGTGCTGCGAAAAATCTGTCATCCTGAAAATTATTTATATCAATAAAAAATGGGCTGCTCCGAATCGGGCAGCCCATTTTTGTTGGATGCATCTTGCCGGCGCGATCAGCTCTCCACCGACTCCCCGCGCAGGCGCACGATGACGCCATCGAGCGCATCGAGGTCATTGAAGTGGATGATGAGCTGGCCCTTGTTGCGGGCACCGGTCTTGATGCTGACCTGGGTGACCAGCAGGTCCGAGAGTTCTTCTTCCAGGCGCGCGATGTCGCGTGACTTGTCCTTGACCTCACGCGGCTTGGCGGCCTGTTCAGCACTGGCGCGGGTGACCAGCTTTTCGGCATCGCGCACGGACATGCGCTTGGCCACGATCTGGTTGGCCAGCTGGATCTGGGTGGCGGAATCGACGGCCAGCAGTGCGCGGGCGTGGCCCATGTCGATGTCGCCGGCCATGAGCATGGTCTGCACCGGCTTGGCCAGGTTCAAGAGGCGCAGCAGGTTGGACACCGCACTGCGCGAGCGGCCCACGGCCAGCGCCGCGCGTTCGTGGGTGAAGGCGAAATCGGTGATGAGGCGGTGGATACCCTGGGCTTCTTCCAGGGGATTGAGATCCTCGCGCTGCATGTTTTCGATCAGGGCCATCGCGGCCGTGGTCTGGTCATCCACGTTCTTGACCAGCACCGGCACCTCGGTCAGCCCGGCGATCTTGGCCGCACGGAAGCGGCGTTCGCCGGCGATGATCTCGTAGGTGTCCTTGCCGTTCTTCTGGCCGATGGCGCGGATCAGGATGGGCTGCAGCAAGCCCTGTTCCTTGATCGAGGCGGCCAGCTCATTGAGCGCGCCTTCGTCCATGCGGGTACGCGGCTGGTACTTGCCGGCCTGCAGTTCGGTGACCGGCATCACCGTCGGCAAGCCCTGCGCGGCCTGCGCCTGGACTTCTTCGGTGATGTCGGACGATCCGCCCAGGAGCGCGTCCAGTCCGCGTCCCAGACCTTTGGATTTTTTCGGTAGAGTTGCCATGCGAGTGCCTGATGAAAAACGATGCGTGATGACGGTGCGGGTTACGGTACGAATGACAGCGCGAGTTACAGCGCGAATTACAGCGTCTTGATGCGCTCGACCATTTCCGCGCCGAATGCGATATAAGCCTGTGCACCCTTGGACAGCGGATCGAAGGTCACGCCCGGCAAACCATACGAAGGCGCTTCGGCCAGCCGCACGTTGCGCGGGATGACGGTCTTGAACACCTTGTCGCCGAAGTGCTGTTCCAGCTGGTCCGAGACCTGCTGCGAGAGCGTCATGCGGGGATCGAACATCACGCGCAACAGGCCGATGACCTTCAGTTCCGGGTTCAGCTTGGCGTGCACCTTCTTGATGGTATTGACCAGATCGGACAGCCCTTCCAGCGCGTAATACTCGCACTGCATCGGAATGATGACGCCATGCGCCGAGCACAGGCCGTTCAGGGTCAGCATCGACAGCGCGGGCGGGCAGTCGATGAGGATGAAGTCGTACTCGTCGGCGACCTGGGCGAAGGCCAGTTTCAGACGGGCTTCGCGCTGTTCCAGTTCCACCATTTCCACTTCGGCGCCGGCCAGTTCGCGGTTGGCCGGCAGCACATCGAAGCCCCCGGCGTCGGAACGCTTGCGCACGCTGCGAATGTCGGACATGCCCAGCAGCACTTCATAGATCGAGCCTTCCAGGGTCGCCTTGTTCACGCCCGAGCCCATGGTGGCATTGCCCTGCGGATCGAGGTCGGCCAGCAGCACGCGCTGGTTCAGTTGCGCCAGTCCAGCCGCGAGATTGACTGCAGTGGTGGTCTTGCCTACGCCACCTTTCTGGTTGGCGACACAAAATATTTTTGCCATATCTTTGTTATGTGAGCGTTATTGCGTGGTCAGCTTGATGCCAAACCCGATCAGGAAAATGCCTGCCGCGCGCGAAGCCAGGTTGGCGATGGTGCGATTGCGGGCCATGCGGCGGGCGGCGGCATTGCCGACGAAGATCAGGAAGCTGCCATAGAGGAAAGTGCAGCAGCTGATGACCGCGCCCATCGTGACGAAAGTCAGCGCGCCCTGTTGCGTATCCGGGTCCAGGAACAGCGGGAAGAACGCCATGTAAAACACGATGGCTTTCGGGTTGAACAAGGTCACCAGAAAGCCGCGCCGGAATTCTGCGGCGTTGGAAAAGGGTACGACTGTACCACCGCCCTGCCCTCTTGCAAACAAAAGACGTCCACCCAGGTAGGCCAGATAGACCGCGCCCATATATTGCAGGCCATGGAACAACAGCGGATTGGCATGCAACAGTGCGGCCACGCCGGCGGCGGCCAGGAACATGAGCACGATGTCGCCCAGCATCAGGCCGGCTTGTGCCATGAAGCCGCCACGCAGGCCGCCCTTGGCGGCGCAGGTCAGCACGCAGAAGGTGCCGGGGCCGGGCAAGAGGAGAAACACCATGGTCGCGGCAATCAGTTGCCAGATGTCGGTGATGCCGAGGGAATGAAAGATCGCCTGCATGGTGGGTCTCCTTGAATGTGAGCGGCCCGGGTTGCTGCCCGGGCCGCTGGCCTGTTGTCAGGTGGCCGCTTTACGGCTTGCTCTTGACCACGCGCGCGGTATCGAAACCTTGCTTGGTGGCGTTGTTGAGTGCGTTCTCGTATTGCTCATCACTGATGGTGGGGGTGCGCGAGAGAATCCACAGGTATTCGCGCGAGGGACTGCCCACGGTGGCCAGGGTGTATTGCGCGTCCAGGTCCATGATCCAGTAGTCGCCCCACACCATCGGGATCCAGGACAGCCAGGCCGGCGCAAAGCGCACCTCCAGCTTGCTGTTGTTGCTGCCCGGGACCACCCGCGCCACGCCCTTGGCTTCATCGATACCTTCGGCCGTCTTGCAGCGGTTGACGACATCGATCATGCCATCATCGCGCGCAGAATACTCGGCGCTGGTGCCGGAAATGCATTTTTTCTGGAAGCTGTTGGGGATCTTGGCGATCTCATACCACTTGCCCGCATAACGTTTCAGGTCCACCGAAGGCACGGTCTTGACTTCCTGGGCGTGGAGCGACGCCATGCCCAGGGCGCCATACGCCGCCATCGAGACCATGGTGGCCACCAGGGCCCGTTTCAGTTTGTTCATCAGCTCGTTCTTTCCATGAAGATGAGATGCCGTTCGGCATCCAGGCCCGGCACCTGCAAGGGCTGCACCTGCTGCACCTGCCACCCTGCCGGCAACCGGTCGATTTCATCCTGCGGCAGCACGCCCTTGAGGGCGATGTACTTGCCACCTTGTTGCAGGAGGTGATTCGACCAGGTAACGAAGTCCTTCAGTTCCGCAAAGGCGCGCGATGTGATGACATCGTATTGTTGCTCTACAGGCAACTGCTCCACGCGCGCATGCAGCACGGTGACATTGCTCAACTGCAATTGCGCCTTGACCTGGTTGAGGAAGGCGGTTTTCTTCGAGACCGTATCGACCAGGGTGATCCGCATCTGCGGCTGCGCCTCAGCCGCCCAGATGGCCAGCACGATGCCCGGCAGGCCACCGCCCGCGCCCACGTCCAGCACGCGTTGCGCAGCGGTGAAGGCCGACACGGCCGAGAGCGAATCCAGCAGGTGGTGCGTCACCATCTGCGCGGGGTCACGCAAGGCGGTCAGGTTGTAGACCTTGTTCCACTTGGCCAGCAGGGCCTGGTATGCCATCAGCTTGTCGATCTGGGCATCGGAGAGCGTCAGGCCCAGGGCCTTGGCGCCTTCCTTCAGGCTGCGCGTCAAATTGTTCAGGTCTGCAGTGTTGCTCATCCGTGATGCCTTGGTATTGATCTGGTTCGAGGGCGCTGCCCGGAATTTTTCTTCATGCAGCCTGGGTACCGGCGCTGGCCGGCTGTTTCAGGCCGCCCTTCTTCAGGTGCACCAGCAACAGCGACAAGGCCGCCGGCGTCACGCCGGAAATGCGCGACGCCTGACCCAGGGTTTCCGGACGATGCTTGTTGAGCTTCTGGCGCACTTCGATGGACAGTGCCTTCACGTCCATGTAGTCGATGTCGGCCGGCAGCTTCAGGTTTTCATTGTGATCCTGGCGGCTGATCTCATTGGCCTGGCGGGCGATGTAGCCGGCGTACTTGACCTGGATCTCGACCTGTTCGCGCACCGGGCCATCTTCGATGCCGGGGCCGGCCAGGGCCTGGCCTTCGGTGCCGGTCAGGCCCATGAGGCTGTCATAAGTCACATTGGGACGGCGCAGCAGGTCCAGCAGGTTGTATTCACGCTCGATGGCCTTGCCCAGGACACGCTCGGCTTCGGCAGCGGCCAGGATGCGGGGATTGACCCAGGTCGACTTGAGGCGTTCCATTTCACGTGAAACAGCCTCGCGCTTCTTGTCGAAGGCTTCCCACTGCGCATCGCCGACGCAGCCGAGTTCACGGCCGATTTCGGTCAGGCGCAGGTCGGCATTGTCTTCGCGCAGCGAGAGACGGTACTCGGCGCGGCTGGTGAACATGCGATACGGTTCCTGCACGCCTTGCGTGACCAGATCATCGACCAGCACGCCCAGGTAGGCTTCATCGCGGCGCGGCGTCCAGGCTTCGCGGCCCTGGGTCTGCAGCGCGGCGTTGATGCCGGCCAGCATGCCCTGGGCGGCGGCTTCTTCGTAGCCGGTGGTGCCATTGATCTGGCCGGCGAAGAACAGCCCTTGGACCTGGCGGGTTTCCAGCGAGGACTTCAGTCCGCGCGGGTCGTAATAGTCATATTCGATGGCATAGCCGGGACGCAGGATGTGGGCGTTTTCCATGCCCTTCATCGAACGCACCAGTTCCAGCTGCACGTCGAACGGCAGGCTGGTGGAGATGCCATTGGGATAGAACTCGTGGGTGGTCAGGCCCTCCGGTTCCAGGTAGATCTGGTGCGAATCCTTGCTGGCGAAGCGGTGGATCTTGTCTTCGATGGAGGGGCAATAACGCGGACCGACGCCTTCGATGACGCCGGTGTACATGGGGCTGCGATCCAGGCCGCCACGGATGATGTCGTGGGTGCGGCTGTTGGTATGGGTGATCCAGCACGGCATCTGGCGCGGATGCATGGCGGCATTGCCCATGACGGAGAACACCGGGACCGGGTCCAGGTCGCCGGGCTGCTCTTCCAGGATCGCCAGGTTGATGGTGCGGCCATCGATGCGCGGCGGCGTGCCGGTCTTCAGGCGGCCTTGCGGCAGCTTCAGTTCCTTCAGGCGCGCCGAGAGCGACACCGCAGGCGGATCACCGGCACGGCCACCGGAATAATTGTTCAGGCCCACGTGGATCTTCCCATCCAGGAAAGTCCCGGCGGTCAGCACCACGGCACGAGCGGCGAAGCGGATACCGGCCTGGGTGATGGCACCGACCACGCGGTCGCCCTCCAGCATCAGATCGTCCACGGCCTGCTGGAACAGCCACAGGTTGGGCTGGTTCTCCAGGCGCGAACGGATCGCCGCCTTGTACAGGATGCGGTCGGCCTGGGCACGGGTGGCGCGCACGGCCGGGCCCTTGGAGGAATTGAGGATACGGAACTGGATGCCCGCCTCGTCAGTGGCAATGGCCATCGCCCCACCCATGGCATCGACTTCCTTGACCAGGTGACCCTTGCCGATCCCGCCGATGGAGGGATTGCAGGACATCTGACCCAGAGTTTCGATGTTGTGCGTCAGGAGCAGGGTTTTCTGGCCCATGCGTGCTGCGGCCAGTGCAGCTTCGGTGCCGGCGTGACCGCCGCCAACGACAATGACGTCAAATTGTGTGGGGAATAGCATGATGCGGGCCTCGCGTAGAGGTGAGAACAGAGGCGAGATTATAAAACCTTTTATCCGGCGGGGTCGGCGGCAGGGGTCCGGCCTGTTGGTTTACCGCACTTCCCTGCCCTGCCGGACACTATCGCGGGCCGGTTTCGATAGCGGGAGCTGATCAATGAAACATTCCCTGGGGATGTTTCACGTGAAACAGGAGCCGGTTTTTGTCGCTGGCGAGCGTATATGAATAAAAAAGCGGAGCATCGCGCTCCGCCTTTCTGGTCGGGGGCCGGGTGTTTCACGTGAAACACCCTATGAAGTTTTCTGCCTTATTTGAGGAAAGCGTCGTAACCCGACTTCAGGATCAGCGCGCCCACCACGACCAGGAACAGCTTGCGCACGAACACGCTGCCATGCTTCATCGCCAGTCGTGTACCCACCAGCGAGCCGCCGATGTTGAACACGGCCATCAGCAAACCCAATTGCCAGATCACATGGCCGCTGTACCCGAACCAGCACAAGGCCGCGAGATTGGTCGCGATGTTGACGAACTTGGAGACGGCCGAGGCCGAAAGGAAGTCATAGCTGAACACGCGCACAAACAGGAAGACCAGGAAGCTCCCCGTGCCCGGCCCGAACACACCATCGTAGAAACCCACGGCCGCACCGATCAGGGCGGCGTAGATCATTTCACGGCTGCCGGTCAGCGTGGGCGCATGTGTGGTACCGAAATCCTTTTTCTTCAATGTGTAGAGCGCCACGGCAATCAACACAAAGGGCAATGCCTTGCGTATCAGCTCGGTCGGAATATGCGTGACGACATAGGCACCAAAGAAGGAAAACGCAAACGCGGCCATCGCGGCCGGTGTCACGGTACTCCAGCGCACGGCCACCTTGCGCGCGAAATTGATGGCCGCCGCACTGGTGCCCATCACCCCGGCGACCTTGTTCGTTCCCAGCAAGGTGGCCGGGGCGGTATGGGGAAACACCGAAAACAAGGTCGGCACCAGCACCAGGCCCCCTCCTCCGACCACGGCATCGATCAGGCCGGCGACGAAGGCTGCGCCGCACAGGATCAGGTAATCCAACATCACGCGCCCTCCTCTGCCGACCAGCGTAAAGGGAGGAGAAAGCCTGGGAGGGATGAAACCGGATTGTGCATGGAGAGATGACGGCGAAGGTGCGGTTAAATGATTGGATCGGGCGGGCCACATTCTACCGCTCCGCCGGCCCCTGCATCAGCCACAGATCAAGCCCCTGCCGTGCTGTTACGAAACAAGCCCTGCCTGTTACGCCTCGTCTTCCCATAAAAAATTACCGCCGGGAAATCACCCTAAGGTGACTTGCCGGCGGCAGAGAAAGCGGCGTTTCAGTGGTCGCAGTGGTTATTAATGCGATCCCTTGGCCTGCCCCTTTCCGGCCAGGGCCAGGATCTCTCCCACGATACCCTTGCGGAAGGCCAGCACGCAGACGATGAAGATGAAGCCGGTCACCACCGTCACCGAATCGCCGAGCGTGTTGAACCAGTCGATGCTGGTGGCATTGGCCAGCCAGGTGCCGATGTCGCCCAGCTTGTTCTCCAGCATGATGATGATGACCGCGCCGACGATGGGACCAACGATGGTACCTAGGCCACCCACCAGCGTCATCAGGACCACCAGGCCAGACATGCTCCAGTGCACGTCAGTCAACGTCTCAAAGCCCAGCACCAGGGTCTTGGTCGCTCCCGCCAGCCCGGACAGGCCAGCCGACAGCACGAAGGCCAGCAGCTTGTAGCGCGCCACGTCATAGCCCAGCGAGATGGCGCGGGGTTCGTTCTCCTTGATTGCCTTCAGCACTTGCCCGAACGGCGAATGGATGGTGCGCACGATCAGCGCAAACCCCGCCACCGCGATGGCCAGCACCACGTAGTACAGGGTCATGTCGTTTTCCAGGCTGATGAAGCCCAGCAGCTTGCCGCGGGGCACACCCTGCAAACCATCCTCGCCGCCCGTGAACGGCGCCTGCAAGGCCACGAAGAACAGCATCTGCGCCAGCGCCAGCGTGATCATGGTGAAGTAAATGCCCTGGCGGCGGATCGCCAGCAGTCCCATCACCAGGCCGATCAGCGCACCGGTCAGGGTACCGATGATCAGGCCCAGCTCGGTCGGCAAACCCCACACCTTCAGCGACTGGCCGCACATATAGCCGGCCCAGCCGAGGAAGGCCGCATGGCCGAAGGACAACAGGCCGGTGTAGCCGATCAGCAGATTGAAGGCGCAGGCGAACAGCGCGAAACACAACATCTTCATCAGGAACACCGGATAGATCCCGAACGGTGCCGCCAACAGCAGTATTAATAAAACAGCAATTCCGATTTTCTTGTTCATGCCGGTCTCCGATTATTTCTCTTTGCCGAACAGGCCGGCCGGCCGGACCATCAGGACGATGGCCATGATGATGAAGACCACGGTGGCCGACAGTTCCGGGTAGAACACGCGGGTCAAGCCTTCGATCAGTCCCAGCACCAGACCGGTGATGATGGAGCCCAGGATGGAGCCCATGCCACCGATCACCACCACCGCGAAGACGGTGATGATGAGGTTGGAACCCATCAGCGGCGATACCTGGATCACGGGTGCGGCCAGCACGCCCGCGAACGCCGCCAGCGCCACGCCGAAGCCGTAGGTCAGCGTCACCATCAGCGGCACGTTGATGCCGAAGGCTTCGACCAGCTTGGGGTTCTCGGTACCGGCACGCAGATACGCGCCCAGGCGGGTCTTCTCGATCACGAACCAGGTGGCGAAGCAGACGATCAACGACGCCGCCACGACCCAGGCACGGTAGTTGGGCAGCACCATGAAGCCGAGGTTGGTCGCCCCCTGCAGCAAGTCAGGCACCGAATACGGCTGGCCGGAGACGCCATAGATGGAGCGGAAGATGCCCTCGATCATCAGCGTGATGCCGAAGGTCAGCAAGAGGCCGTAGAGGTGGTCCAGCTTGTAGAGCCAGCGCAGCATGGTCTTTTCGATCAGGATGCCAAACAGCCCGACCAGGATCGGCGCCACGATGAGCATGACCCAGTAGTTCAATCCCAGATAGGTCAGCCCCATCCAGGCGAGGAAAGCGCCCAACATGTAGAGCGTACCGTGCGCGAAGTTGATCACGTTGAGCAAGCCGAAGATCACCGCCAGGCCCAGCGAGAGCATGGCGTAGAAGGAGCCGTTGACCAGGCCCAGCAGCAGCTGGCTCAACAAGGCTTGCAGGGGTATGCCGAATAGTTCCATAAAAACCCGTTCATCAGGGGGTAAAGAACGCCATCGCCACAGCAAAAATCTGTCATCCCCGGGTGAACAGAAATGACAGATTTTGCTGGGCTGTGCGATGGCCTTACTGCTACGTTGCTACGTCGTGCCTACTTCCAGGCCGCGCACTTGGATTCGGCCTTGGTGGTCCAGGCCTGCTCGGCAGGAATGATCTGCACCAGCTTGTAGTAGTCCCACGGATACTTCGATTCCGACTGGGCCTTGACCTGGTACAGGTACATGTCGTGCACCACGCGGCCATCGGCGCGCAGGTAGCCGTTCTTCTGGAACATGTCGTTGAACTTGGCCTTGTGCAGCGCGGCCATCACCTTGTCCGAATCATCGGTGCCGATTTCCTTGACGATCTTCAGATACTGCAAGGCTGCCGAGTAGTCGCCCGCCTGCAGGGAGGACGGCATTTTCTTGCGCACGGCGAAGTAGCGCTTGGCGAAGGCGCGGGTCTCGTCGTTGGCATCCCAGTACCAGCTGTCGGTCAGGTACAGGCCTTCGGTGTTCCTCAGGGTCAGCGAGTGCACGTCGTTGATGAACACCAGCAAACCGGCCAGCTTGGCAGTCTTGGTGATGCCGAATTCGTTGGCCGCCTTCACCGAGTTGATGAAGTCGCCCCCGGCATTGGCCAGGCCGATGATCTGGGCCTTGGAGCTCTGCGCCTGCAGCAGGAAGGAAGAGAAGTCGGATGCGCCCAGCGGGTGCTTGACCGAGCCCACCACGGTACCGCCCGAGGCCTTCACGACGTTGGCGGTATCGGACTCCAGCGAGTGGCCGAAGGCGTAGTCGGCAGTCAGGAAGAACCAGCTCTTGCCGCCCTGCTTCACCACCGCCGAACCGGTGCCCTTGGCCAGGGCCACGGTGTCGTAGGCATAGTGCACGGTATAGGGCGAGCACTCTTCGTTGGTCAGGCGCGCCGTGCCGGCACCGACGGCGAAATAGACCTTCTTCTTTTCGGCGGCGACCTTGGCGCTGGCGAGAGCCGTGCCGGAATTGGTGCCACCGATGAGCACATCCACACCCTGCTGGTCGAACCATTCACGGGCCTTGCTGGCGGCCACATCGGCCTTGTTCTGGTGGTCGGCCACGACCAGTTCGATCTTCTTGCCATTGATGGAACCGCCCATGTCGGCGATGGCCATCTTGATGGCTTCCGCGCCGCCCTGGCCGTCGATGTCCGAATACACGCCCGAGATATCGGTGATGAAACCGATCTTGATCACATCCCCCGAGATCTGCGCCGAAGCCGGCGCGGTTGCGAATGCCGCCGCCGCTGCAGTGACGGCCAGTGCCATTGCCTTGAGTTTCATTTTCATCTCCTCTGTTTTTGAAGCCTGCTCCATGGTTTCGATGCGAGGCAACTGGTGGAACGGGGAGAGGATCACTCACCCCGCGGACGTACTTGTTGGCAGTACTTCTTCTAGTGGTGAAGCTGGTGATACCGGAAAAAACCTGGATGGTGGCTCAGACGCCCAGCAGTTCATTCAAGGTCTGCATCTTCGCTTCCAGCTGCGCGGCAGCGAAGGACTCGACGATCTGGCCGTGTTCCATCACATAGAAGCGATCAGCCAGCGGCGCGGCGAAGCGGAAGTTCTGCTCGACCATCACGATGGTGTAGCCCTTGGCCTTCAAGGTCGTGATCATGCGCGCCAGAGCCTGCACGATGACCGGGGCCAGGCCTTCGGAGATTTCGTCGAGCAGCAGCAGGCGCGCACCGGTACGCAGGATGCGGGCCACCGCCAGCATCTGCTGTTCGCCCCCGGAGAGGCGCGTACCCTGGCTGTTGCGGCGCTCCTTCAGGTTGGGGAACATCTCGTAGATCTCGTCGATGGACATGCCTTTGTCCGTCTTCGAAACGAAGGGCGGCAGCATCAGGTTTTCTTCCGCCGAGAGCGAGGAGAAGATACCCCGCTCTTCCGGGCAGTAGCCCACGCCGTAATGGGCGATCTTGTGCGTGGCCAGGTGGATGGTTTCCTGGCCGTTGATCCTGATCGATCCCTTGCGGGTGCCGACCAGCCCCATGATGGAACGCAGCGTGGTGGTGCGGCCGGCGCCATTGCGGCCCAGCAGCGTCACCACCTCGCCCTGGTGGACGTTGAGATTGACGTTGTGCAGGATGTGCGATTCACCGTACCAGGATTGCAGATCGCTGATCTGCAGCACCAACGGTGCGGAGGAAGAAGGCGTGGTCATGGCATCAGCATTCAAGGTTGCGGTGCTCATCAGTGGGCCCCTTGCAGTTCGGCCGAGGTGCTGCCCATGTAGGCTTCCATCACCTGCGGATTGCGTGAGACTTCTTCATAGCTGCCTTCAGCCAGCAGCGCGCCCCGCTGCAAGACGCTGATGCGGTCGCAGATGCCGGAGATCACGCTCATGTTGTGCTCCACCATCAGGATGGTGCGGCCGGCCGAGACCTTCTTGATCAGCGCGGTGACGCGATCGACGTCTTCATGGCCCATGCCCTGGGTCGGCTCGTCCAGCAGCATCAGTTCCGGCTCCATGGCCAGCGTCGTGGCGATCTCCAGCGCGCGCTTGCGGCCGTAGGGCAGGTCCACCGTGGTGGTGCGGGCGAAGCTGGTGAGATCGACTTCTTCCAGCAGCTGCATGGCGCGCTCATCGAGCTGCTTCAGGCTCTCGCCGTTCTTCCAGAAATGGAAGGAGGTACCGAGCTTGCGTTGCAGGCCGATGCGCACGTTTTCCAGCACGCTCATGTGCGGGAAGACAGCGGAAATCTGGAAGGAGCGAATGATGCCCTGGCGCGCGATCTGCGCGGGGGCGTCCATGGTGATGTCTTTGCCGTTGAACAGGATCTGGCCCGAGGTCGGCACCAGGAACTTGGTCAGCAAGTTGAAGCAAGTGGTTTTGCCGGCGCCGTTGGGGCCGATCAAGGCATGAATGTGACCGCGCTCAATTTGCAGGTTGACCGCGCTTACTGCCGTGAAACCCTTGAATTCCTTCGTCAGGTTTCGTGTCTCCAGAATGACGTCTGTCATGGTCTCTTCTTTCCCTTTGATGCCCGCGCCGGTGGGTCCGGTCGTCAAGGCCTGCCTGCTGCGGATGACCTGAATCTTTTGGATGCAGGCACCACCGTTTCATACTGGCGAATCGAGAAGCTAGTTTTAATATTTGGCGCATAGTAGCCGGTTCATACCATTCATACAATACGTATAAGTACCGTATGATTCAGCGCCTGAGAATTGCCCTTTTATGCCCGGGAAAGCAGGCTGGAAGCGACTTTCTCGGCAATCATGATGGTCGGCGAATTGGTATTGCCGGAAGTGATGGAGGGCATCACCGAGGCATCGGCCACGCTCAGTCCGGCCACGCCACGCACCCGGCATTGCGCATCCACCACGGCCATCGCATCGTCGCTGCGGCCCATGCGGCAGGTGCCCACCGGATGGAAGATGGTGGTGCCCACGTCGCCGGCGGCGCGATACAGATCCGCTTCCGTTTCATATTGCGTACCGGGCTTGTATTCCTCGGGACGATAGCGTGCCAGTGCGGGCGAGGCGGCGATACGGCGCGTCAGGCGCAGCGCGTTGGCGGCGACCTTGAGGTCCTCTTCGGTGGACAGGTAGTTGGTGGTGATCCTGGGCGCGAGCGCGTGATCGGTCGAGGCCAGGCGCACATGTCCGCGCGAGGTCGGGCGCAGGTTGCACACGCTGGCGGTGAAGGCCGGGAAGGCATGCAGCGGATCGCCGAATTTTTCCAGCGACAGCGGCTGCACGTGGTATTGCAGGTTGGCGCTGGCCTGCTGCGCGTCGGACTTCGCAAACGCACCCAGCTGCGAGGGTGCCATCGACATCGGGCCGCTCTGATTGATCAGGTATTCCAGCCCGATCTTCATCTTGCCGACCAGGGTCGAGGCCATGGCATTGAGCGTTTTGGCGCCATCGACCTTGAAGACCATGCGCATCTGCAGATGGTCCTGCAGGTTCTCGCCGACCCCCGGCAGCGCATGCACCACCGGGATCTGATGCTGCTGCAGCAGCACCGGATCGGCAATGCCCGACATCTGCAGAATATGCGGCGAACCGATCGCGCCCGCGCAGAGGATGGTTTCAGCAGCCTCGGCAAACCAGGCGCTGCCACCGCCGGTGAATTCGACGCCGGTACACACCGGCCCCTGTGCGCCCTGCTCCATGCGCAGGCGGCTCACGTGGGAGCCGGTCATGATGGTGAGGTTGCCATCCTTCATGGCAGGCCGCAGGAAGGCCTTGGAAGCGTTCCAGCGCACGCCGCGCTTCTGGTTGACATCGAAGTAGCCACAGCCCTCGTTGTCGCCGCGGTTGAAGTCCTCGACCTTGGGGATGCCATTTTCGGCAGCGGCATCGCGGAAGGCATCGAGGATGTCCCAGCGCAGGCGCTGTTTTTCCACCCGCCATTCGCCACCGGCGCCGTGGAACTCGCTGGCGCCGAGGTGATAGTCCTCGCTCTTCCTGAACAGCGGCAGCACGTTCTGCCAGCGCCAGCTGTCGTCACCGGTGACCTCGGCCCAGTGATCGTAATCGCGCGCCTGGCCGCGCATGTAGATCATGCCGTTGATGGAAGAGCAGCCGCCCAGCACCTTGCCGCGCGGATAGATGAGGCTGCGGCCGTTCAGGCCCGCATCGGCCTCGGTGCGGAACATCCAGTCGGTGCGCGGATTGTTGATGCAATAGAGATAGCCGACCGGGATGTGGATCCAGAGGTAGTCGTCCTTGGCGCCGGCTTCGATGAGCAGCACCTTCTTGCCGGTCCCGCGCGAGAGCCGGTTGGCCATGACGCAGCCGGCCGTGCCCGCGCCGATGATGATGTAGTCGTATTGCCCTGCCGATTGCATGGTGTCTCCGCTGTGCGCTTGTTCCTGGTCTGTCAAAGGCCCGTCCGGCCCTACTTCGCCACCGGCATGGTGAACTCCGCCCCCTTGCCAATGGTGGCCGACCAGCGCTGCATGATGGACTTGTAGCGGGTATAGAAACGGATACCCTCTTCGCCATAGGCATGGGTATCGCCGAAGAGCGAACGCTTCCAGCCGCCGAAGGAATGCCAGGCCATCGGCACCGGGATGGGCACGTTGATGCCGACCATGCCGACCTGGATGCGGCGCGAGAATTCATGCGCAGTATTGCCGTCCGCGGTGAAGAGCGAGACGCCATTGCCGTATTCGTGCGCATTGATCAGCTGCACGGCCGAGGCAAAATCGGGCACGCGCACCACGCACAGCACCGGACCGAAGATTTCTTCCTGGTAGATCTTCATGTCGGTCCTCACATGGTCGAAGAGCGTGCCGCCGATGAAGAATCCTTCCTCATGACCCGGCACCTTCAGGCCGCGGCCATCGACCAGCAGACTGGCACCGGCATCGACACCGCTCTGGATGTAGCCCTCCACCTTGGCCTTGTGGGCGGCGGTGACCAGCGGGCCCATCTCGGCATCCTCTTCCATGCCGTTCTTGACCTTGAGCGCCTTCACGCGCGGGATCAGAGCTTCCACCAGCTTGTCGGCCACACTGCCCACGGCCACGGCCACCGAGATGGCCATGCAGCGCTCACCCGCCGACCCGTAGGCCGCCCCGATCAGGGCATCGACGGCCTGGTCCAGGTTGGCATCGGGCATCACCACCAGATGGTTCTTGGCGCCGCCCAAGGCCTGGGCACGCAGCGGGAAGGTGCCGGCGCGTTCGGTAGCCTTGCGGTAAATGTATTCGGCAATCGGGGTGGAACCGACGAAGGACACCGCCTGCACCTCCGGATGCTCCAGCAGCGCATCCACGGCCACCTTGTCGCCCTGCACGACGTTGAAGACGCCATCAGGCAGGCCGGCGCGCTTGAACAGTTCAGCCAGCATCAGCGAAGGTGAAGGATCGCGCTCGGAAGGCTTCAACACGAAGCTGTTGCCGGTGGCAATGGCAATGGGCGCCATCCACAGCGGCACCATCACCGGGAAGTTGAATGGCGTGATGCCGGCCGTCACGCCCAGCGGCTGGCGCAGGTTCCAGTTATCGATGCCGCCGCCGATGTTGTCGGTGAACTGGGTCTTGAGCAGCTGCGGAATGCCGGTGGCGAATTCGACGATCTCCAGGCCACGGGTGACCTCCCCTTTCGCATCCGAAAACACCTTGCCATGTTCCAGCGTGATGGCCTTGGCCAGGGCATCGTGGTTCTGCTCGATCAGTTCCTTGAACTTGAAGAGCACCCGCGCACGCTTCAACGGTGCCGTCTCGGCCCATGCCGGTGCAGCTGCACTGGCCGCCGCGACCGCCGCATTGACTTCCTGCACCGAGGCCAGCGACACCCTGGCGGTGGCGCCCCCCGTGGCCGGATTGAAGACATCCTGGCTGCGCCCGCTCTCGGAGCGTGTCAACTGGCCATTGATGAAGTGATCGATGTGCGGGAGGCTCATAAGGTTTCCTTTGGTGTTTTGGATGAAGGTGGAAGGCGCTGTCTCCTGCTCCCTCCTGCAAACGGACAACTGGTATGGATGAGCAAGAATAGCCCTCCCTCCTCGGCACATCCAATGAGGAATTATCAAGAGCAATATAAAGAATGCTTATAATCTGACTTTCTTGTTCACACGCTACCCACACGATCTTCACAGCCTGTTCACCGGGATATCCACGGGTTTATCCACATGCCGGTGAACGAAGAAAAGGAATGAATCGCGGAAGAAGACGATGGATCTCACCCAGTTACGCGCATTTATCGCAGTCGCCCACGAAGGCAACCTGACCCGGGCCGCTGAAAAGCTGCATCTGACCCAGCCCGCCGTGAGTCTGCAGATCAAGGCGCTGCAGGAAAGTCTGGGCCTGTCCTTGTTCAGTCGGAGTGCATCCGGCATGGTCCTCACCACCGAGGGCAACACCTTGCTGCCGCTGGCCGAGCGCGTGCTGGCCGATGTCCGGGAATTGCGGCGCCATGCGACCGGGCTGCGGTCCAGCAACAACATTCTTTCCGGCAGCCTGGCCATCGGCACCATCCTGGATCCGGAATTCATACGCCTCGGGGCGTTTCTGAAGTTGCTGGTCGAGCGGCACCCGCAGCTGTCGACCCAGCTTTCCCACCACATGTCTGGTTCGGTCCTCAACGAAGTGCGGGCCGGCAAGCTGGACGTGGGCTTTTTCCTGGGGGATCCGGGCAAGGGTTTCCATGCCATGACGCTGACCTCCTTCAGTTACAACGTCATCGCCCCGGCCGGTTGGAAGAACCGTGTTTCCGGCAAGGGCTGGAAGGAACTGGCCCGCCTGCCCTGGATCTGGACACCGCCAGAATCGGCACATCATCGTCTATTGAGCAGGATCTTCGCGCAACATCAGGTAAAACCGCAGAAGGTTGCCCTGGTGGATCAGGAGTCTTCGATGCTCGATCTGGTCAAGTCGGGGGTCGGTTTATCGCTGGCGCGCGAGTCGATCGCGCTCAACCAGGCCCATGCCCATGGTCTGGTCATTGCCGATGCGGTCGATCTGTCGACCGAACTCAGCTTCATTACATTAGAAAAACGACAACATGAAGATGCGATCCAGGCTGTTTTTCAATTGCTGCAACAAGTCTGGCAGTCGTGAAATCCTCCAGATGCTTGTCGTAAAGATATCGTTTTAGCTTGCATCAAAGAAATTCTTTTCAGATATCACCGTTTTCCTGCCGAACCTAACGGGCCGTTGGGCTGCTTCAGAGGCTTGCCAAAGGCTTGTTCAGCGGGTTTCGGTGTTTGAAAGCTAATTTTTTGGAAAGATGTCCACTGCGCACGCGCTTTCGGTTCTTTAATTTAGATGTGGATATATATAAGTAGTAGTAGTTGTTAACGTCGCCAGAAACTGTGGATAACCTGGTTTACGCGAAAAAAATCAATGCCTTAGCTTTCTGATAAGCGCTTGGTAAGCTTCTGCATTGCCGAAGTACAGATTCTGGACAATTTTTCGGCCGTGGATAAATCAGCGAGATATACCCAAAACGCCCAGCGGATATGCAAAGACTTATCCACAGGCGGTCCTCAAACCCCGGAAAATGGTGTCATGGGCAACGAAAACCCTCTTCTCGTGCAGATTCAGCCTTCGGGTTTGCAATTCGAACAAGTTCCGGGGCAGTCCCTGTTGCAATCGGGCCTGCGCGCCGGCATCCGCCTGCCTAATTCTTGCCGGAATGGCACTTGCCGCACCTGCATGTGCAAATTATTCACAGGCGAAATCGCCTATCAGATCGAATGGCCGGGTTTGACGCGCGAAGAAAAGGCCGAAGGCTGGATCCTTCCTTGCGTCGCCGAGGCCAGAAGCGACCTGGTACTGGACGTGCCGGATGCCGTCGATCTGAACAAATGATGTTTTATCCACCGCCCATGTCGGGCGAGCCGGTTTTTAGTCGCTGAATTCAGCAGCCGGAGCCCGCTGTGGATAAAAAAACCGACCAAACCCACCGCAAGGCCCCAAGGCGACATTTCTTTTCCACAGCGCACTGCACCCTGCGTCCTCACTGGTCGACTTCCGTGGCGGGCCATCCAGGCGCCTTGCCGGAGATATGCACTGCCTCACCGCTGGCTGACCAGCCTTTTTCTTCATTTCCATTGCCGTTAAAGCAAAGGTTCACGTCTTCTGGCCGCCGAGCCAGGGGCGCGGCCCTGCTGGCAGCCAAAGCCGCGTCGCGGGCGAAAGCTCGCGCGCTTAGGCTTTAAATCTAAGCTGTTTATAAAATTAGTAGTGATGGTTAACGTCAGCCTTGCACTGTGGATAAGTTGGTTTAGACGAACAAAATCAGCCGTTTGCGAAAAGGACAAGGCCTTGGGCAAGCTCTGTATGACGTGATCACGGATCGGGGATAAAAATCCGCCTTTGGATAACTTTTCGACTTTTCCCCAATCCATGAAAAAGTTATTCAGAACTTTATCCACAGGCGCGGACGAAATTGACGGATTCGTTATGCGAAAGCTCAAATTTTCGAGAAGTCACTGATTTCGGTCATTTGGTCGCTGATTTCCCCCTTTTGCGGCGGGGAAACGGGGTTCTCGGCCATCGTTTTCAGGTAATTTCCCCACAGGCTCTCAAAGCAAGCGATCACTGCCGCAAGGCACAGGCCCCCGAAATGACGCCGGGCCAGGAAAGTTATCCCCTGGCCCGGCGGCAAGAATCTTCAGTTTTTATGGCTGCCTAATTTTTAGGCGCGCGCTTTTGCACAGCGGCCTTGCCTGGCGGTGGCGCCTGTGGCGCTTTCTTCACTTCTTCCAGTAACTGGCCACATTCGGCCTTCTGGTCGCCGTCGATGTTGATGAGGGGGAGGATGGCCGTCACCGGGGCCAGCAGCCCCAGTGCTACGGCTCCCCCGGCGCGCAGGGCCAGCATGCCCTTGTCTACCCCGACATCCGGATTCTTGAAGCTGCCCTTCACATACAGCGGCGAACGCAGCGAGATAATGCGCAGGCCCTTGCTATGAGGATGCACGTTCAGGTCCAGCTGCTCACGCTTCATGTCGATGCTGCCATCGACCACGATCAGGGCATCTTCGGTATCGAGCAGCAGGGTCTTCACCTTCATCACGCCCTCATGCACCGGTAGGTCGCCGGCCAGGCAATTGAGCTTGACCTCCTTGTCGCCAAAGAGCTTGCTGATGACCACGTTGCCCACATTCAGGCCCGCCGCCTCCAGCAGGAATTTACTGATGGCGCCCTGATTGACCAGAACCTTCACTTCGCCATTGGACGAGCCCAACATCGCGGCCACTGAATTGCCGGTCGAGGTGAGGCGGGCATCGCCATTGATCTCGCCAAAGCTGGTACGCGAGGCATCGAGCTTGGGATAGAGCTGCTGGATCTTCAGCCTGCGCGCAGAAAGCTTCATATCGGCCTTCATCCGGGCCGCTTGGCCATCGAGGCGGATAGTGGAGCTGAGATTGCCGCCGGCCACGCCGAAATTGAGCGGGTCCAGTGTCAGTACCTTGTCCTTCAAGATCAGATGCGCCTGCAAGTCGCTGATGGGCAGGCCCTGCTGGCCAATGATGCGCTTGCCGGTGAAGCGCACGTCGGCATCCAGCGCACCCCAGGCGTCGGTGCTGAAGGTCTTGACCGGCAATACCTTCTCCGCAGGCTGGCGCTCCTCGGCGCCGCGTTGCGCCTTCTCGGCATTGGAGTCGGCACCGATGAGCGGGGCCAGGTCGTCAAAGCGCAGCACATTGGAGGTCAGCGCACCGGTCAGTTGCGGGCGCGCACCGCCGGTCAGGTAATCGAGGCTGCCGTTGAGGTCGCTGTCGCCGACCTTGCCACTGAAGTCCTGGTAATGCCATTCGCTGCGGTCGCTTCCGATCTTGCCGATGAGGCGGCCCTCCGTCGCAAAGGGCGGCGTTTCCGGCAGCAGCACGCCGGTCAGCGGATAGAGGTTGCCCATGCTGGCGCCGGAGACGGACAGGCGCAGATCCAGCGCCGCCAGCTCGGCCGGCTTGGTCAGGGTGCCGCGGATGCCGATGGCGGTCTTGCCGACCTTGACCTGGGCTTGCAGCGGATAGGGTTGCTGCTGGTCCTGCAGAGAGAGCACGCCACCCGCCTTGCCCTGGCCTGAGACCGGCGCGCCATTGAAGCTGCCGGCCAGCTTCCAGCCCAGGCCGTAGATCTTCTCCTTGTCCGGGTCGAGGGTATCGATGTCAGCCTTGATGTCGATCTTTTGCACGGCGTCATCCAGCGCCAGCTTGCCCTGGCGCAGGCTGATGCGCCCCAGTTGCAGCTGCCAGGCCGAAGGGCCGCTGCTGTCGTTCTTGAACGTCCAGTTGTTCACAGCCTCGCGGTTGCGCAGCAGCGACACGGATGGACCCTGCACCTCCAGCGAGGGCAATGAAATCTTATGCACAAGCAAAGGTAGCGGATTGAGGGTGAAGGTCACCTGGCGCACCGTGGCCATCTGCCCCGACGAAGCGAATGCCGCCGGATTGCCCAGTCGCAGGTTCTCGGCCTGCAGCCTGGGCCACGGCACCCAGCGCGCCCACCAGCCGGCGGGCGGCGTGCTCGGCTCCGGCCGTTGCCAGTGCAGCGAGAGATTGCCCTCGATGGCGAATTCGCGCCCGGTGGCGGCGGACACGCGCGCGTTGATCCAGGGCCTGGCCCGGTTCCAGTCGAAGGTGAGGAAGAAGATGATCGCGGCCGCGATCACGACAAAGAGGCTGGCGAGCAGCCAAAGGAGGATTCTGGTCAGGCGCGGCATCGGATCGGCTTCCCTGGTAGGGGTGTTCAACATGCGCCGATGTCCGCGCGGTCGCGGCTTTCCGGGCGCCTGTCTCCGGGACGCCTGTGGATGAATCAGTTCGGGGAAGCCGTTTTACCGCGCGCGCTGCATCAGCGCTTCATGTTGATACGACCGAATTCGTCATGGGTTGTTGCAGACAAGTGCGCGCGCAGCCACTTGTGGGCCGGATTGCGGGCGTCGCGTTCATGCCAGAGCATGTCCACGTGTTCTTCCGGGGTCTGGAAGGGCAATTCCTTCACCACCAGCGCCTCGGCCATGCCGGTGGCCGCCACCAGGTGGCGCGGCAACACCGTGATGAGTTCGCAACTGGCCACGATGCGCCCGGCCGTGAAGAACTGGTTCACCGTCAGCAGGATCTTGCGCTCGCGGTTCATGCCCGCCAGTACGTCATCGATCACCGCATGGGGCTTGCCCGACAGGCTCACCAGCAGGTGGTCGGCACTGCAATAGCTGTCCAGCGTCAGCGGCTGGTTGGCCAGCGGATGGTTCTTGTGCATCACGCAGACATACTGGCCGGTGTAGAGCCGGGCATGGCTGATCTGGGTCTTGGCCATGCCCTGACCATCAGCCAGCTGCGCGGTCACGCCCGGGAAGAAGCCCACGGCCAGGTCGATGTCGCCGCGCAGGAGCATGGCGCGCGGGTCTCGGGTGGTCAGCGGCATCATGCGGATCTTGATGCGCGGGGCGTCGCGCATGATGGTGCGCACCAGCGAAGGCAGCCACAGGGCGGCGGTGGCATCCACCATGGCCATGCGGAAGGTGTTCTGGGCGCGCGAGATGTCGAAGCTTTCCGGCGCGATTACCGCCTCCAGCTCGGAAAGCGCACGGCGCACCGTGGGCCACAGCTCTTCAGCGCGCGGGGTGGGCTTGACGCCGTGGGCGGTGCGGATCACCAGGTCGTCGTTGAGCGTGTCGCGCAGGCGGCGTAGCGCATTGGAGACAGCCGGCTGCGTCATGGCCAGCAAATTGGCGGCGCGCGTGAGGTTCTGCTCGGTCATCACGGCGTCGAATACGCGCAACAGATTCAGGTCCAGGGTCAGAAAGCTCATAGGGCGGGCCTTTGCGGCGGTAAGGAGAGGCAGGATGCACGCCGGTGATCGCCGGCAGAATGCTTATTCACAGATTATATAACTGATATCCGAAACGGAAAGTGGGCAAACAAATGTGAGTTCACTACACTGCAATGCAACATAACACACAACGTCAAGGATCGAATCATGGCAACCATCGCACAAAGCACCAACACCACTTTCAAGAGCAAGTTCGCCGTCGTCATGCGCAACATCTTCGTCCACTTCGTGAAGGCCCATGAGCTGCAGGCCGTTGCTCTGGTCGCCGCCGAACAGGACCGCGCTACCGGTGCCCGCCAGCTGAACCGCATGGCCGACAAGTTCGAAGCCACCCAGCCGAACCTGGCTGCTGAACTGCGCTTCATCGCTTCGCGCGGCTGATCGAAGGTTTCTGCTTCACCTGATTCAAGTTTTACCGGTCGCGCATGACATCTGCGTGACCTTGGCGCCAGGCCCCGAGCGGCTGGCGCGGTAGTGAAGGATTTCGGTAGTTCCCGCCGCGTACGGCGCTTATGTTGACGCTGATTCGATCAACGCGTCAGGACACCGATCCGTTGTCTCCTCCTCCCTCTTTAGGAAGGATTAACCCCGCAGGCTACGCCTGTGGGGTTTTTTTTCGTGGATTGGCCGCGAGGCCGCATCCAGCGGCTTTCCTGCCTTTGCAGCCTTCATCCGGTGGCGACCGGATGTGAGCGTTTCTGCCAATTTCCGGCATCCAGATATTCACCGCGACAGCCGCCGGCGTCAAACGTTGTTGTAAATCGGCATCAGCTGCCCCAAGGAAATGGGGGCCGGGGTGCACAGCCGGGCTTGGATGAGGGCGCCGAAGCCCGCTTGAAGCGGGTTTCACGCGAGTTTTCGCGAGGGTTGACGGGTTTGGCGGGACCAAACGCCGCATATTCACAAACGCTATAACTGATATGAGAACTCTAAAGTGGTCACACGGCAACGGAACCCTCATACTGCGACGCAACAACAGTGAACTTGAACGCCGCGCAGTCGTGTCGCGGTGCAATTATCAGAGGTAGAAATATCATGTCCTTCCTGAACCTGGCCTTTCCCGCAGAAGCTGCTCTGCCCTTTGCGCAGTCCTTCCTGGGGATGGTGGCGGCGTATGTCCGTCCGGCGCTGGGTCTGGGGGCACTGGTGACGCTGATGATGGTGTTCAAGCCGCTGATCCTGGGTCTGGCGCAAGCCGCCGTGCTGCTGGTCAAGCCGCGCAAGTCGCTGGAGCAACGCATCCTGGCGCACAAGTTCAGCGGCAAGATGATGTTGAACCGCATGGCCAACGAATACAGCCTGTCCCAACCGAGTTTCGCCGCCGAACTGCGCAACATGGCCGCGCGTGACTGAACAAGTCCCCGCCTGATCGTCGTTCGAGGCCCAACGGCTTCTGGTCGTGTAGTTGAAGTTTTGTAGTACGTACTGTGTCTCCTCCTCCCTCTTTAGGAAGGATTAGCCCCGCCAGCGCAAGCTCGCGGGGCTTTTTTTTATCCACAGCCGGCGTCTTCGCCGGTCCGGTCCGGGGGCAATCGTGATAACTTGTCCACCCGCCAATCATCACAGCCCTACCGCAAGACATCATGTGCCAGCTCCTCGGGATGAACTGCAACACCCCCACCGATATCGTCTTCAGCTTCACCGGCTTCGCCACCCGCGGCGGACTGACTGATCATCACCGTGATGGCTGGGGCATCGCCTTCTTTGAGGGTTCCGGGGTGCGCACCTTCGTGGACCACCAGGCGGCCGTGGAGTCGCCGGTGGCCGAGCTGATCAAGCGCTATCCGATCAAGTCGCAGCATGTCATCGCCCACATCCGCAAGGCCACCCAGGGCCGCGTGACGCTGGCCAATTGCCATCCCTTCGTGCGCGAACTGTGGGGGCGCTATTGGGTGTTTGCCCACAATGGTGACCTGAAAAACTTCACCCCCGCGCTGGACGGCCCTTTCCGCCCGGTCGGTACCACCGATAGTGAACTGGCCTTCTGTTTCATCCTGCAGGAGCTGCGCAGGCGCTTCAGCGATACCCTGCCCCGGCTGGCCGAGTTGCGCACGGCGCTGCGCGAGATCGTCGATGGCATCGCCAGCCATGGCACCTTCAACATGCTGCTCTCGGATGGCTCGGCGCTTTATACCCACTGCTCCACCCACCTCTATTACATCGTCCGCCAGCATCCCTTCACGAAGGCCAAGCTCTCCGACGAGGATCTGTCGGTGGACTTTGCCGAAGTCACCACCACCAACGACCGGGTCGCCGTGATTGTCACCCAGCCGCTGACTGACAATGAAGTCTGGACGCAATACCAGCCGGGTGAAATGAAGGTCTTTGTCGACGGGGCCGTGGTCGATTGAGCCGGGGCCCTGCCGGTAGCGACTTGTCTTATCCACAGCCGGATTTTTCCTTCACCTGACTTGTTCACAGGGAAAATCAGGGACAGGATCGGCGCCCATTCGTGTTTTGCACAGGCTGTTACAAAAAACATCGTCCCCGTGGATGAGCTTGTCTTTTACATCAGTCATCTACTCTGTCCCCCTATCATCCGCCCCTCAAGCGCCTTTGCGTATGCCTCAGCAAGACGCTTGCTGCGCAGCCTGTGGATAGATGAAGTTTTTCAGGGATTTTTGCGGATTCGCCTGTGGATAACTTGGGTTTACCGGAGTAAAATGCGTCCCTCGTTTCGCGCCCGGACACGTTGTCCACAAGGCCCGTCTGGCAGACGCGGCAGGCGGGCGCCGCAATCATCGGACAAGAAAGCTTC